>DASYRX010000199.1:0-19053 GCA_036003845.1 Gemmatimonadaceae bacterium
CGGCCTGATGGTGAACGGCAGTGCGTGGTTTGCGCGCGGAGTCGGCTGGGTGGGATCGGCGGTGCAGTCGGGGCAGGTCGGCACGTATGCATGGGTTCTGGTGCTCGGAGTTCTGGCAGTCGTCGGCGCGGTGACGCTTCGCTGATCTATGAATGAGTTTCTGAATTCCATCGGCTATATGAGCTGGATCTTGCCGGCGTTGCTGGCAATTCCGGTCGTTGGCGCTGCGATCATCTGGATGACGCCGACGCCGCGCCGCCGCGGCATCCCACCCGGCACCGACGAGATCACCGCCGGGATCGCGAACGGACCGCGATGGATCGCGTTCCTCGTGCTGCTCGTCGAGTTCGTCGTCTCCCTCGGGCTGTGGTGGGCGTTCGATCCGGCGGTCGCGGGATGGCAGGCGCTCTTCGACATGCCATGGATTCCCACGTGGGGAGTGCGCTTCACGCTCGGCATCGACGGCATCGCGCTGATGATGATCCTCCTCACGACGGGGATCATGGCGCTATCGATCCTCGGAAGCTGGACAGGCATTCGGACGCGTACGCACGGCTACTACTCGCTGATGCTGATCCTCACGACCGGAATGCTCGGCGTGTTCATGGCGTTGGATCTCTTCCTGTTCTACGTGATGTGGGAAGTGATGCTCGTGCCGATGTACTTCATCATCGGCATCTGGGGCGGCGAGCGGCGCCTCTACGCGAGCATCAAGTTCTTCATCTATACGATGGTGGGCTCGCTGCTGATGCTCGTGGCGATCGTCTACCTGGGCTATCAAGCAGGGCTGCTCGAAGGACGACCGAATTTCAGCTATGAGGCAATCCTCGCGATACCGGAACTGTCATCGCGGGCGGCGTTCTGGCTGTTCATCGCGTTCTTCCTCGCGTTTGCCGTCAAAGTGCCGATGTTCCCGTTCCACACATGGCTGCCTGACGCGCACGTGGAAGCGCCGACTGCGGGCTCGGTGATCCTGGCCGCGATCATGCTGAAGTTCGGCACATATGGATTCTTGAGGTTCGCGCTGCCTTTCTTCCCAGCCGTATCCCTGAATCCGGCAGTACGCACAACGATCATCGTGCTCGCCGTGATCGGCGTGATTTACGGCTCGCTCGTCGCGCTCGTTCAACCGGATATCAAAAAGCTTGTCGCGTACTCGTCTGTCGCGCACCTCGGGATGGTCATGTTAGGCATCTTTGCCTTAACGACTGAGAGCGTGCAGGGCGCGCTGATGGTGATGATCGGCCACGGACTCTCGACAGGCGCGCTGTTCTTACTCGTCGGCATCATCTATGAGCGGAGACACACACGGCTCATCGAGGCCTATGGCGGGCTGGCGAAGGTCGTGCCGTTGTTTGCCACAGTCCTAACGATTGTGACGCTGTCGAGCATCGGGCTGCCAGGGACGAACGGGTTCGTTGCCGAGTTCCTGGTGCTGATTGGATCGTTCAAGACGGCGCCGTGGGCGACAACGATCGCCGCGATCGGCGTGATCCTTGGCGCAGCCTACATGTTGTGGGCGATCCAGCGGTTGCTGTACCAGAAGCTGGACAAGCCGGAGAACGCCAGCCTCACCGACCTCAATAAGCGCGAGCTGACGCTGCTCGTTCCGATTCTGGCGTGCATCCTGTGGTTAGGCGTATACCCTAAGCCGGTTCTATCGCGCATGGAGGCGTCGAGCAGCAAGCTGGTGGAGCAGGTGGAGAGCAAGGCCGGACGTCAGAATCCAATACTTGGCGTGGGGGGACGTTAGGCGATGCCGCTGGATCTCTCCAAGGCCGCACAGCTCTCGCTGGCGCTCACGCCGGACCTCCTGCTGTTCGCCGGCGCGATGCTGCTCATGCTTTTCGCCGCGTGGCGGGCTGATTCAGCCGAGCATCAACGACGAGTCGGCATCGCGAGCCTGGTGCTCATCGTCCTAACGATCGTCGCCGTCGTGATGTTCGCCAGAAGCGGCATCACAGCCGGTCCTGGCGTTATTGCCATCGACCAATATCGATGGGCGGCCGACGTCATCTTTCTGCTAGCTGCGGCGATCGCGATCGCGACGTCGCTCGACTATAACGCGCGGGAAGGGATTTGGGCCGGGGAGAGTCATGTGCTCGTGCTCTTCGCGACTGGCGGGATGATGCTGATGGCCGCGGCGCGCGATCTCATGATCGTCTTTCTCGGCATCGAGCTCATGTCGATCGCCGTGTATGTGCTCGCCGGACTCAACCGGCGCAGCGCGAAGTCCGCGGAAGGAGCCATCAAGTATTTCTTGTTAGGCGCGTTTTCAACGGCGTTTCTGCTCTACGGCATCGCGCTCGTGTATGGAGCGACGGGGACGACGAATCTCGTCATGATCGGCGAGCGCGTCGTCACGTCTCGCTTGGACAACGACGCGCTGTTCCTGGCAGGGATCGCGCTGATGCTCGTCGGCTTTGGCTTCAAGGTCGCGGCAGCGCCCTTCCACATGTGGACGCCTGACGTCTACGAAGGTGCGCCGATGCCGATCACTGGATACATGGCGGCCGGTGTGAAGGCTGCCGCGTTTGCGGTGTTGATACGCGTTTGGCTCGAGGCATTTCCGACCGCGTATGCCAAGTGGCACGCCGCGGTGTGGTGGCTCGCCGCCATAACGATGGTTGTGGGCAATGTCGTCGCGCTGCAGCAAAAGAATCTCAAACGCATGCTCGCGTATTCGAGTATCGCGCACACAGGGTTCCTGCTCGTCGCGCTCGCGAGTGGCACGGCGCAGGCATCGACGGCGTTCCTGTTCTATCTTCTCGCCTATACGCTGGCGACGATGGGCGCCTTTACCGTGCTCATCGTGCTGTCTGATCGCGGCGACACGAGGATCTCGCTGAACGACATCAACGGTTTGTGGTACGCCCGGCCCGGCCTTGCCGTCGCGCTCACGATCTTCATGCTCGCCTTGTTAGGTTTTCCGGTGTTCGGGGGGATGGGGTTCCTCGGGAAGTGGTACGTGCTGCAGGCGGCGCTGCAGGCGCCGGCGCCGCAGACGCGTCTCGCTATCGTGCTCGTCGTGATGACGGCTGTCTCAGCGGGATACTATCTCGAGGTCGTGCGTGTGATGTTCATGCGGCAGCGGCCAGAAGGCGCGGCGACGCCGCCGAATCCGCTGGGTCTTACGCGTTTCGTGATTTACGCGACTGCGATATTACTCATCGTCTTTGGCATCTATCCCGATCCCGTCGCTCGGCTGGCCACAGCTGGCACACATCGAGCCCCTGGAGCCCCGCCAGCCGCGACGCGCCCAACCGCGAATACCGTCGCTCGTTAGGAACAACAACAGCTCAACCACAGAGGACACAGAGAACACGGAGGAGTTCCTTTTCACTAGTGCTTTCCTCTGTGTTCTCCGCGTTCTCTGTGGTTCAAGAACTTGATTCTTGAGGAACAAAAGGCTCGCATGACAATCGCTGCTAACATCTTCCGTGAGTACGACATCCGCGGCGTCACGAGCAAGGACCTAACGACGGACGCCGCGTACGAAATAGGGCGTGCTTACGCCAAGTATCTGGACGATCACAACGTCCGCGGTGCGATCTCAGTCGGTCGCGACAATCGTCCGAGTGGAGAGGCGCTTCGCGACGCCCTCGTCCGAGGCCTAGCGGAGTGCGGCGTGGACGTCGTCGACGTAGGCGTCGTACCGACTCCTCTCATCTACTGGACGCTGCATCAGCTCGACGTCGCCGGAGGAATCCAGATCACCGGCTCGCACAACCCACCCGAATACAACGGTTTCAAGCTCTGCGTCGGACATGAGTCGCTGCACGGTGAGGAGATCCAAAAGCTTTACGAGTACATCGAGGCCGGAACATTTCCCTCGGGTAAGGGAACTGTTAGGCAGGAAGCGATCATCGACCGCTACGTCGACGACATCGTTGCGCGCGTCGGACCGCTATCACGGCGACTCAAAGTCGTGATCGATTGCGGCAACGGCGCCGGATCGCTCGTCGCCGGAAAGTTGTTCGGTCGTTTGGGCGTCGACGCGACGTATCTCTTCTGCGAATCGGATGGGACGTTCCCGAACCATCATCCGGATCCGACTGTCCCGGAGAATCTGCACGACCTCATCGAGGCAGTCGGCAAACAAAAGGCCGATGTTGGCGTTGCGTTCGACGGCGATGCCGATCGCCTCGGCATCATCGCCGAGAACGGCGAGATCATCTGGGGCGATCACATTCTCATCGTGTACGCGCGCGATGTGCTGCAGCGGTTAGGCAAAGGCCAGCCGATCATCTTCGACGTGAAGTCTTCGCAGGCCCTTCCCGACGCGATCTCCGCGCAAGGCGGCGTCCCTGTCATGTGGAAGACCGGCCACTCGCTCATCAAGGAAAAGATGCGCGAGATGAACGCACCGGTCGCCGGCGAGATGTCGGGCCACATGTTCTTCGCCGAAGGCTTCTACGGTCACGACGACGCCATGTACGGCGCCGCGCGGTTCCTGCGCATCGTGGCAGACAGCGGCAAGAGCATCACCGGTCTCCTGGCCGACGTTCCGAAGTTCGTCGTGACGCCCGAGATCCGGATCGATTGCCCCGACGACGTCAAGTTCAGCCTCGTCGACAAGGCCGTTAGGCACTTCAAGGCGAAATACAACGTCATCGACGTGGACGGCGTGCGAGTCCTCTTCGGAGACGGCTGGGGGCTGATCCGTGCCTCCAACACGCAGCCCGTCATTGTCTGCCGCTACGAGGCTCGAACACCGGAGCGCCTGGCCGCGATCCGAGGGGAGATGGAAGCATGGCTGCGCGAGCAAGGAGTGCGCACCTAACGTGACGCGCCGACGCTGGATCGTCGTCGGCATAGTCAGTACAGCGCTCCTACTGTTGGTCGGGCGCGAAGTCGCCGGCTGGTACGTAGAGTACCGCTGGTTCGACGCACTCGGCGCCGCCGGTGTGTGGAAAGCGCGCGCGATGAATCTCACCCTCCTGCGCAGCACAACGTTCGCGATCGGCTTCCTCTTCGTCTTCGCGAACCTCTTCGCCGTGCGTAGCTCGATCAAAGCGCTCGTACTGCCACAGCGCGTCGCCAACCTCGAGATCGGGGAGGCGGTGCCGAGCCGGCGCCTGACGTGGACCGCCGTGATCATCGCGGCGTTCGTCGCCGCGCTGCTGGCCGTTATGCAGGACGACTGGGTCGCGCTGGATCTCGTGCGCCACGGCGAGCCGTTCCGCGAGAGCGATCCCTATTTCCAATACGACCTCGCGTTCTTCGTCTACTGGCTGCCGCTGGAATTATCGCTGCACGTCGGGGCGCTGAGCACACTCGTCGTCGTGTCGCTTCTCGTGCTCGTGCTCTACGCGCTCACGCCGAGCCTGCGCTGGGAGCGGGGGCGTATCGCTGTCACTGGACACGTGCGACGCCACCTCTTTGCGTTAGGCGCGGTGCTGCTCGTGCTCCTTGGCTGGAGCTATCGGCTGGACGCCTACACGCTCTTGATCGATGGGCACGGCGAGCTGGGAGCGTTCACGGCGCTGGATAAGGAGTTTCGCCAGCCGGCAAACCTGTTGCTCGCCCTGATCACAGTTGCCGCCGCGGCGCTCGTGCTCTGGTCAGGCTGGATGGGGCAGGCACGAATCGCGTTTGCGGCCGTAACGCTCGTCTTGTTAGGCGCTTTCATCGTGCGCCAGATCGTGCCACCCATCCTTCAGCGCACGAGCCTCAGCTCCGACGCGACCGAGCGCGAGCGGCCATACCTCGAGACGCGCGCGGCATACACTCGGCGCGGATTCGACACCGAGCGCATCGCGCAGGATTCGGTCTTTACGGCGTTCGCCCCGCTCGAGGCGACAGTGCACGGCGTGTCGTCATTCGACGAAGCGCCAATCGCGCGAGATGCGGAACGGCTGCGGCGACGCGGCAGAGTGAGCGGCAGCGTCGGGTGGGACTTCATCGACGGACATCTCACGGCGCTCGTCGCCGAGCAACCCGCAGGGCCGGATGCCGTGGACGATCTCGCTCCGTGGTCTTTGGCACGAGCCGATGTGACAATCGTCGACGATCGTGGCCTTCCGATTTTCTCCGATATCGTCGCGCTCGACGGCGCTACTACGACAGCACCGGCTCTCGTGCACGATTCGATCGGCGGATACCTGACGCTCGCCGATAGTCTCGGGACAATCGCCGCGCCAGAGCTGACGAGCTTCGGCACGCGACTCGCCCACGCGTGGCATTTGCAGAACCCTCGTCTGCTGGTTGGCGACCTTCCCGAGCCGCGGCCGCGCATCGTCCTGCGACGCGACGTCCGCGCGCGCGTGCACGCGTTGTACGCAGCGTTCTTCGCTGGAAACTCGATCCGGCCGATCGTGCATAACGACACGCTGTTCTGGTCGGTGCAGCTATACTCAGCATCTGACTATTACCCGCTGAGCGAACCCGTCGATGTGAACGGCACCGAATTCCATTACTTCCGACCGGCAGCCGTCGCGATCGTCAACTCGACGACTGGTCGTGTGTGGGCTATTCGCGACGACATCGGCGATCCGATCGCGAATTCGTGGGCGCGCCGATTCCCGCAGCTTTTCGTCAGTCGCAGCTCGATCGCGCCGGAGTTCCTCCGCAAGATCGGTCCTCCGCTCGAAGGTAGCTTCGTTCAGGCCCGCGCATTCGCTCGCTTTGGGCGACGTGGCGACGTCGCGCCGCCATCTCGACTTCCTCCTGTCACGGGCGGGGAGGACTCGTACGGCGACTACGCCGTGACGCTCGGCTACGACGTGCAACGTGGTGCGCTGTACTGGAGCATCCCGATCCTCGATGCCGCCAACTTCGTCCGAGGCATTTTCATTACGACGGGCGGCGGATTGCACGACCCGGTTTTCATTTCTACGCCGACGATGACAACGCGCTGGCCCGTTCTGCTCGAACGGATGCAGCGAAGCAGCGATGGAGGCGGAGCAGGCGCACTCGCGAATCGCGACTCGCGAGCCGTACGTGGTCCCGTCAGAACGATTCCTCACTCGCGAGGCGTCTCGTTCGCGCAGACGACCTATACGTCTCGCGGCGACGGAACGGTCGCGATCGCGCGTGTCGTCGTGGCTGACGAAGACTCCGTGCGCGCAGGGCCGAGTATGATGTCCGCGATTGGTATTGAACCGGCAAGCATCACGCTGCCGCCCGCAACACCTGAGGAGTTTCGCGCGCGCGTCGAGCTGCAGTACCGTCGCATGCGTGACGCGCTGGCCCGCGGCGACTGGAGAGCGTTCGGCGAAGCGTACGAAGCGCTCGGGCTCCTGCTGCGCACTCCCCAGCGCTAGCCCAGTTCCAACTCTGAACGGAGCGAGCTTGCTGATGGCGGCGCGGTTCCGATAGCTTGCCGCCGCCCCGTATATGCCCCCCCGCTCACATGCCAAGCCAGTCGCCGTCATTGCACTCGGCGGTAACGCGCTCGCGCCAGCGGGTGAAAAGGGCACCATCTACGATCAGTTCCGCCACACGCGCGAGAGCCTCGGTCCCATCGTCGACCTCGCGCTTGACGGGTGGAATGTGTGCGTGGTTCACGGCAACGGGCCGCAGGTCGGCGACGAGCTGTTGCGAAACGAGTTAGCCAGAGAGGAGGCAGCTCCGCTTCCTCTCGGAGTGTTGGTCGCGGCGACGGCGGGGTGGATCGGGTACATGATTCAGCAGTCGCTGGAGAATGCCTTACGAAGACAAGGGAGCTCGCGCGAAGTCGCGACTGTCATCACGCAGGTGCATGTCGCGCCTGACGATGATGCGCTCCAGAAGCCGACGAAGTTCATTGGTCACGCGATCCCACCGGAGCGCGCGAAGGCGTTGATCGCCGAAGGGTATCCGATCAAGCCGAATGGACATGGGCACTGGCGTCGCGTCGTGGCGAGCCCGCGGCCCCTAGCGGTTCACGAGCTGTCGACGATCAGGCGGCTCGTTAGGGCGGGGACGCTTGTCGTTGCATGCGGCGGAGGCGGTGCCCCTGTCTACTACGACAACGACCTGCAAGGCTGGGAGGGCGTGGACGCCGTCGTCGACAAGGATCTCGCTGCCGCTGTGCTGGCGCGCGACCTAGGTGCGGAGCTGCTGCTCATCGTCACCGACGTCGATGGGATCTATCTCGATTGGGGGAAGCAGTCGCAGCGGCTGATCCGGCACATGACGCCTGACGAGGCGGAGGAGTACGACCGCGCTGGGCAGTTCGGAGAAGGAAGCATGGCGCCCAAGGTCCGCGCCGCGCTCGATTTCGTTAGGCGCACTGCTGGGCGTGCGGTTATCACTGAGCTGAGCCGCGGCCGCGACGCCGTCAAAGGCGAGGCGGGTACGACAATCACATCGGAGACTGCGTGAACATTCACGAATACCAGGCGAAGGAGATTCTGCGCGGACTCGGCGTACCGATTCCGCCGGGACTCGTGGCAGCGACGCCTGAAGAGGCTGAACAAATCGCGAAGCGGATCGGGAAGCCGGTGGTGGTCAAGGCACAGGTACATGCCGGCGGTCGCGGTAAAGCCGGCGGCGTGAAGCTGGCCAAAACCCCGGCCGAGGCGAAGGAAAAGGCCGCAGCGATTCTCGGGATGCAGATCAAAGGCCTAACAGTGACGAAAGTGCTCGTCACCGAGGCGGCGGACATCGCCAGCGAGGCGTATATCGGCGTGATTCTCGATCGCGCGAGCAAGAAGCCGGTATTCATGGTGAGCGCGGCGGGAGGCATCGACATCGAAGAAGTCGCGGCGACCACGCCAGAGAAGATCCTGAAGATGCCTATCGACACACGCTTCGGGCTCATGCCGTTCCAGGCGATGCAGCTCGGCTTCTCCCTGTATGACGATCTCGCCAAAGCACGCGCCGCCGGCCGAATCATGCAGCAGCTGTACATCGCGTTCATTCAGAGTGGATGCTCGCTCGCGGAGATCAATCCGCTTGTCGTCACGCCTAACGGTGACGTGATCGCGCTGGACGCGAAGATGGTGATTGACGACAACGAGCTGGACCGACGTCCGGCGCTGGCTGGCCTGCGTGACGAGAGCGCCGAAGATCCCAGCGAGGTGGAAGCGCGCCGGGCGAATCTCACGTTCATCAAGCTGGAAGGGAACGTCGGCTGTTGCGTGAATGGCGCAGGGTTGGCGATGGCGACGATGGATCTCGTGAAATACTACGGCGGCGAACCGGCCAACTTTCTGGACATCGGCGGATCTTCGAATCCCGAAAAGGTGATCGCCGCACTGCGCATCATCACGGAAGATCCTAACGTGAAGGCGATTCTGTTCAACATCTTCGGCGGCATCACGCGCACGGACGACGTGGCCAACGGCATCGTGACGGCTACGAAAGCGAACCCGCTCAAGGTGCCGATTGTCATCCGCCTAACGGGTACAAACGAAGAGATCGCCGTCCAGATCCTCAAAGACCACGGCTACTCGGCATCCAGCGACATGGATGACGCCGTGCAGCAGGCCGTGGCGCTCGCGACGGGAAAAACCGGGAGGGCCGCGTGAGCATCTTTGCGGACAAGCACACTTCCCTTCTGGTGCAGGGGATAACTGGTCGAGACGGGTCCTTCCACGCCAAGCAGATGATCGAGTATGGGACGAAGGTCGTCGCCGGCGTGACGCCGGGGAAAGGCGGCCAGACGTTCGACGGCAAAGTTCCGGTGTTCAACACGGTCGCGCAGGCTGTTCAGGCAACCGGCGCGATGGCCTCGATTATCTATGTTCCGCCGATGTTCGCCGCCGACGCGATCATGGAAGCCGCAGAGGCAGGCGTTAGGCTGATCGTCGCGATCACCGAAGGCTTGCCGGTGCTGGACATGACAAAGGTCTATCCCTTCGTGACGGAGCGCGGCGCGCGGCTCATCGGCCCGAACTGTCCTGGTCTCATTACTCCTGGCGAGACGAAGATCGGAATTATCCCGGGTCGCATCTGCACGCCCGGTCCGGTTGGCGTCGTGAGCCGCTCGGGGACGCTGACATATGAGATCGTGTATCAGCTGACGCGGGCCGGAATCGGACAATCGACGTGCGTCGGAATCGGCGGCGATCCGATCAACGGTACAAACTTCATCGACTGTTTGGCGGCGTTCGAGGCGGATCCTGCGACCAAGGCCGTATGTATGATGGGCGAGATCGGTGGAACGGACGAACAGGATGCTGCCGCGTTCGTGCGTGCGAACATGAAGAAGCCTGTCGTCGGATTCATCGCTGGGCAAACGGCGCCACCTGGACGGCGCATGGGACATGCGGGCGCGATCATCTCTGGCTCGTCAGGCACGGCAGCGGAGAAGATCGAGGCGTTCGAGCACGCGGGGATCGCGGTGGCGAAAAGGCCGGTGGACTTTGTTGAATTGATCAAACAGGGGTTAGGGGGTAGGGGTTAGGGGTTAGCCCGGGGCCACCTAACGACATCGCTCGCAGTAGGCTAACCCCTAACCCCCAACCCCTAACCCCTTGGAATCGAGGTCGCTTATGACTACACGTCGTGAATTCGTTAGGAACAGCGCAGCGCTCGGGGCTGCGACCTTGGTCGGGGACTTACCACTGAGGTTACTCTCGCCGGCCGCCGCGCCAATGCGACTGCTGATCCTGGGCGGAACCGGCTTCATCGGCCCTCACCTCGTCCACCACGCCGTCTCCCGCGGACACAAGGTCACGATCTTCACGCGCGGCCGGCGTCAGGCGGACCTGCCTAACGAAGTCGAGCGTCTCGTCGGCGATCGCAACGGCCAGCTCGACGCGCTCGTCGGCAAGAAGTGGGACGCGGTCATCGATGACTCGGCGACGGATCCGGAGTGGGTCCGGCAGTCCACTACGCTGCTCAAGGATGCCGCTGGTCAGTACCTGTTCACCTCGTCAACGGGCGTCTACTACCCGTACCTCAAACGCGGCCTCGACGAAAACGACCCGGTGCGACTCACGATTACCGATGAGAAGGACGGATCCGAAGCGTACGGGGTGCGCAAGTCGCAGTGCGAGCGCCTAACGCTTGAGACGTTCGGTAATGGCGGCATCGTCGTGCGGCCGACGTACATCGTCGGCCCGGGCGACACGACCGATCGCTTTCCGTACTGGCCGGTTCGGCTTTCACGGGGCGGTGAGACGCTCGCACCTGGGAAAAAAGACGATCCGGTTCAGATCATCGACGTACGCGACCTCGTCGAATTCATGGTCAAGCTCGTCGAGGAGAAGAAGGCAGGCGCGTACAACGTGTCCGGCCCGCGCGCGACGCTCACGATCTCACAATTCCTGGATCAAGCCGTCGCGGCACTCAACTCGAACGCAAAGCTGACCTGGATCGAGGACTACGATTTCCTCGAAGCGCACAAGGTCACGTACTCCGTTCCTTGGGTCATGCTCAAAGGGAATAACATCGGGCACACGTCAGTAAAGAACGACCGCGCCGTTGGCGCCGGCCTAACGTTTCGTCCGCTCGCGACCACGGTGCGCGATACGCTAGCTTGGTGGAACGCCGCGCCAGCCGCTCGCACAGCGACTCCACGCTTTGCCATTACGCCAGAAATCGAAGCAAAGGCGCTTAGTGACTGGCATGCGATGGGCCGGTAGTCGGCGGCGGCGATTCGCGCGCGTGGCCAGATCTACGACTCTTCAATAAGAGATGCGGCGATGCCGATGATGCTTTGATTTCTGTCAAAAGAACGGGTTTATCCACGCATCTCTCGCATCAAAGGATCTTATTCAGAAGGCGAAGAAGGTCACCTGGCGCAAGAATCTCGATTTCACGTGGTGAAATGTGTTACGCGTTAGGTCTTAGCTCTTAACCAACACATCATGGCCGGAAACTATACACTCACGATCATCAAGCCAGACGCCTTTGGCGGCACTAAAGCGGGGAAGATCATCGCCCACCTGGAAAGCGCTGGCTTTCGAATACGCGCGGCGCGCGTGCTGCGCCTGGACACCGCGCAGGCTGAAGAATTCTACGCGGTCCACCGGGAGCGCCCATTTTATCGCCCACTCGTCGCCTTCATGACGTCCGGGACGTGCATGCCGATGATTCTCGAACGCGCCGACGCGGTCGCGGAGCTGCGCCGAGTGATTGGAGCGACAGATCCAGCCGAGGCGGCCGCAGGAACTGTTCGCAAGCTGTTCGCAGAGTCAAAAGAGAGAAATGCGATCCATGCATCAGACTCCGACGAGAACGCAGCGCGTGAGGCGCGCTTCTTTTTCGCTGAAGCGGACGTGATCGGCGCCTGAGAATTGACGTAACTTCGCGTCCCATTATGAGTTGACCCCCGCCTTGGGGGGCTCTAGATTCGGGCGCCATGCTGTCCTTCGACCTCCGCGCTCTTGAGGCGAAGGCGGTACAGGTGGCGGGCCGCTTGTCGGCTCGCGACCCCGTCTGGGACGAGCACGATGTGCGTCCCGCCGACGCGGTCCACGTCACCGGTCGCCTCTCGACCGCCGGCTCTGGCCGCTTCTATTTCAGTGGTCACATGTCGGGACACGTCGACACGCAGTGCCGCCGCTGTTTGGCACCTGCGTCGCTCGACGTGAAGGAGGAGTTGCACCTTCTCTTTGCGGAGGAGGGAACGCCCGAAGCGGAAGAACCGGATGTCTATGCCATTCCGTCGCGGGTCAACTCACTCGACCTGCGGCCGGCCATCCGCGAGCAATGGGTGCTCGCAGCGCCGGCGTTCGCGCTGTGCCGGGAGGATTGTAAAGGGTTGTGCCCGCGGTGCGGCGCCGACCTGAATTTGGGCGATTGCTCGTGCGAAACGACGATCGATCCACGCTGGAGTGCCTTGCGTTCGCTGCGCGGCGACGCCTAACGCCGATCGACTAACCAAACGACTCAGATGGCCGTACCGAAAAGACGTACCTCCAAACGGAAGAAGCGAGCTCGCAACACGCACAAAGCGGCGCCGATCATGGCGCTGCAAAAGTGCCCGCGCTGCGGCTCCATGAAGCGACCGCACCGCGTCTGCCTTGAGTGCGGATACTACGCCGGCAAGTCTCGAGTCGAAGCCAAGGAAGCCTGAGTTGGCCCGCGTCGCGTTGGACGTCATGGGTGGTGACTTCGCCCCCGATGCTCCAATAGCGGGTGCGCTGCTCGCCGCTCTCGAAAACGACGGCACGAGCGCGCACAGCATCCAATTCGTCGGACGCCCGGACGTGATCTCCGAGCGAATGGCAGTGCTGCTCGCAAGTGAGTACGCCCACGCGCGCAAGCAGGCGGAGCGGTTTGAGATCGTCCCGGCCTCCGACGTCATCGAGATGTCAGAGAAGCCGACCGCCGCGCTGCGCGGAAAGCCGAATAGCTCCATGGCCGTCGGCCTCAAGCTTCAGGCAGACGGGAAGTCCGACGCCTTCGTCTCAGCGGGCAACACGGGCGCGCAAATGGCGCTCTCGTCCATCATCCTGCGGCTGCACCCAGGCCTCAAACGCCCAGCGATCAGCACCTTCTTTCCCACGGCACGCGAAGCTGTTGTGGTGCTCGATTCCGGCGCGAACGTGGATTGCTCCGCCGAGGAGCTGGTTCAATTCGCACGACTGGGCGCCGTGTATGCCGAAGACTTGTTAGGCAGAAACAACCCGGTCATCGGCCTCTTGTCGATTGGCGAGGAACCGGAGAAGGGAAATGCGGTCGTCAAAGAAGCGCATCAGCTGCTGCGTGAGTCCGGGCTCAACTTCCAGGGGAACATCGAAGGACGCGACCTTCCGGCCGGCGCGTCGGATCGCGGGCCATTCGACGTCGTCGTGTGCGACGGCTTCGTCGGCAACGTGGTGCTCAAGTTCTACGAGGCCGTAGCGCCGATGATTCTCGGTGCGGTTAGGCAGCGCCTGGGAGTCGACAAGGACGCGCTTAGCGTGGCGTTCAAGCAGCTCGACTATTCCGAGCACGGTGGCGCGCCGTTACTAGGCGTCAAAGGCGTGAGCATCATCTCGCACGGCAAATCGTCGCCGCGCGCAATCAAGAATGCGATCGGCGTCGCGATCCGCGCTGTCGAGTCGCGTATGAACGAGCACATCGCGCGACGGCTGGCGCCTAACGCTGAGCGCCAGGAAACGCGCGCATGAAGCGACCGATCGCCTACTTCGCCGGCATCGGCAAATACGCGCCGCGCCGGGTTATCAAGAACAACGAGTTCGCCAAGCTCGGCCTCGATACGAGCGATGAATGGATCGTTCAGCGCACTGGAATCAGGGAACGTCATATCGCAGCGGCAGGCGAGACGAATTGCTCCATGTCGGCCACCGCGGCGCAAACAGCCATGGAGCGCGCCGGAGTACACGCGGGAGAGCTGGACGTCATCGTCGTCGGTACGGCATCGCCCGATCGCCTGCTTCCCTCGACGGCCGTTGACCTGCAAGCCGCACTCGGCGCTACGCGTGCGGCGGCATTCGATGTCAGCGCCGCCTGCTCCAGCTGGCTCTACGGTCTCATCGTCGCTGAAGGACTGATGCTCAACGGGAGCGCCGACACTGTGCTCGTTGTTGGCACCGAGAAGCTTTCGGCAATCACAGACTGGTCGGACCGTTCCACAGCAGTGCTGTTCGGTGATGGCGCAGGCGCGGCAGTCCTCAAGCGCTCCAAGCATCAGAAGGGAATTCTGTCGACGTACTTCCGTAGCGATGGGACGCTCGCCGAGTTGCTCTACCGTCCTGGCGGTGGAGCGACGTGGCCGCTGGACGAAAAGGTGATCAGTGAAAAGGCGCAGTTCATCAAGATGGAAGGACGCGAAGTCTTCAAGCACGCGGTGCGCTCGATGTCCGATGCAACGGACCGCGCGCTGGACGGAGCAAAGCTCACGGGCAGCGAAATCGATCTGCTCATTCCACACCAAGCGAACGTGCGGATCATTGAAGCGACGGCGAAGCATGCCGGCGTGCCGATGGAGAAGGTGTTCGTAAACGTCGATCGCTACGGCAACACGTCTTCTGCCTCGATCCCGATCGCGTTGGACGAAGCGCTCGCGAGTGGTCGCATTGGCGACGGTGCGACGGTGCTGCTGGTCGGATTCGGTGCGGGTTTCACGTGGGCGTCCATGGTCGTGCGCTTTTGATCCCGTTCCAACATCGCAAGGTGAATCACGTGGACTTCAATCGCAGGTTGGAACGGGACTAGTGAACGTCGTCCTGCTGTTCCCTGGACAGGGATCGCAGAAGCCAGGCATGGGAAAGGACCTGCACGATGCGTTCGCTCCCGCGCGCGAGGTCTTTGCGGCTGTCGACGCAGCGTTAGGCGAGGGGTTGTCCGAGGTGTGCTTCAACGGTCCGGCCGAGACGCTCACGCAGACGCACTACGCTCAGCCAGCGCTCCTCGCGCACGGCGCCGCGGTGTGGGCGATCACGCGCGAGCGGCTGCGCCCTCACGTGCGCGCCGCAGCCGGTCATTCGTTAGGTGAATTCACGGCGCACTATGCGGCGGGCACGTTCGCGCTCGCGGATGCCGCGCGCGTCGTCAGGCGTCGCGGCGATCTGATGCATCAAGCCGGCGTCGAGCGACCGGGAGCGATGGCAGCGATCTTGGGTGAGACGTCGGAGTCCATCGACGTGATCTGCGCGCGCGCCAGCTCGGACCCCGAAGGGGGCGTTGTCGTCCCGGCGAACTACAACTCGCCGGGCCAGATCGTGATCTCGGGCGAGGTGAGCGGCGTGGAGAAGGCGATGGAGCTGTGCAAGGCCGCGGGCGCCAAGCGCGCGTTGCGCCTCAACGTCAGCGGCGCCTTTCACTCTCCCTTGATGGACCCTGCGCGAGACGGCCTGCGCGAGGCTCTCGCCGGAGCCACGATGCACCGCGCCGGCGTCCCCGTTTACGCCAACGTCTCGACAGAGCCTGTCTGCGATCCCGCCACCGCGCGAGCGCTGCTTGTCGAGCAACTCACGGGCCCGGTGCGCTGGATCGAGTTGGTGCAACGACTCGCGGGCGACTTTCCGACGGCGACGTACGTGGAGATGGGCCCCGGCTCCGTCCTCACTGGCCTCGTGAAGAAGATCGCGCCTAACGTGACGACGATGACGTGCGGGACCGTGACCGAGGTCGAGCGCGTGCTAGCCGCCGTCGCCTGATGCAGATCGACCTTGCGGGGAAGAACGCCCTTGTCACGGGCAGCACGCGTGGCATCGGCCACGCGATCGCACAGACGCTGACCGCTGCCGGTGCACGCGTGGCGATCGTTGGCCGCGACAAAGCCAAGGCCAGCGACGTCGCGGCGCAGATCGGCAATGGCGCGCAGGGTTTCGGCTGCGACGTCGGCGATGTGGCAGCCGTGACGCAGCTCGTCAGTGACGTCGAGGCGGCTTTTGGCAGCATCGATATCCTCGTCAACAACGCCGGCCTAACGCGCGACAACCTGCTGGTGCGAATCAAGGACGAAGATTGGGACGCCGTCCTCAACGCCAACTTGCGCGGCGCCTTCGCGGCGATGCGCGCAGCGGCACGCGGCATGATGAAGCGGCGTTCGGGACGCATCATCAACATCGCCAGCGTCGTCGGCCTAACGGGAAACAAGGGCCAAGCCAACTATGCGGCCTCGAAGGCGGGGCTCATCGGCATGTCCAAGGCCGTCGCGAAGGAGCTGGCGTCCCGTAATGTGCTCGTGAACGTCGTCGCCCCAGGGTTTATCGATACCGACATGACGGCCGCTCTCACGCCAGAAGCGCGTCAGGCGCTGTCGAGTCAGATCCCACTCGAGCGATTAGGCAGCCCGAGCGATATCGCGAACGCTGTCACTTTTCTCGCTTCAGATCTCGCGTCCTATATCACCGGCCAAGTGCTTGTAATTGACGGTGGTATGGTGATGTAAGCGCTCCTCATTAAGGGTTATCTTCCACGACCGCTTGTCCCGTGTCCTCCAATCCCCTAACCACTAATCCCTAGGCCCATGGACTACGCCGAGAAGGTGAAAGACATCATCGAGAAGGAGCTTGGCGTCGAGCGCGAAAAGCTCACTGACAACGCAAGCTTCATCGAAGACCTCGGAGCCGACTCGCTCGACATCGTCGAGCTCGTCATGGAATTCGAGAAAGAATTCAACATCGACATTCCGGACGAAGATGCTGAGAAGCTGCGGACTGTTGGAGATGCCCTGAAGTATTTGAACGAGAAGGTTGCCGCGTAGATGAAACGTCGGGTCGTCATCACGGGCATAGGCCTCATCTCGCCAGTCGGCAACGACGCGGCGAGCACGTGGCGTGCGCTCTTGAACGGCGAATCCGGCGCCGGGCCCATCACGCAGTTCGATGCGTCTCGCTTTCCCGTGCGTTTTGCCTGCGAGGTAAAGGGGTTCGATCCGCTCAAGTACATGGAGAAGAAGGAGGCCAAGCGATCGGACGCGTTCACGCAGTACGCCGTGGCGGCCTCCGTCGAGGCGATGACAGATGCCTGCCTAACGTCCGGCACGCCGTTCGACAAGAACATGGCCGGCGTGATCCTCGGCAGTGGGATCGGTGGGCTGCAGATCTTCGAGCGACAACACGACGTCTATCGCGAGTTAGGCGAGAGCAAGATCTCCCCGTTCTTCATTCCGATGTTCATCCCGAACATCCCGGCGGGGATCGTGTCCATGCGCTTCGGTCTCAAAGGACCCAACTACGCAACTGTGTCGGCTTGCTCGACAAGTGCGCACGCGTTGGGTGACGCGTACCGCACAATTCAATACGGCGATGCCGACATCATCCTTGCCGGCGGAACAGAAGCGACCGTTACGCCGATGGCGATCGGTGGCTTCGCCAACATGAAAGCGCTGTCCGAGCGCAATGACGACCCCAGGGCGGCCTCACGACCCTTCGAGAAGGATCGCGACGGCTTCGTCATGGGCGAAGGCGCAGCGATGCTCGTTCTCGAAGAGTTGGAGCACGCCAAGCGCCGCAACGCACGCATATACGCCGAGATGGTCGGTTACGGTGCGACTGGCGATGCATACCACCTCACGGCGCCACCGCCCGATCACGAAGGGCTGCAACGCGCGATGCGCCGCGCGATGAACGATGCAAGTGTGAGCCTGAGCGACGTGCAATACATCAACGCCCATGGCACGTCGACGCCGCACAACGACCTCAACGAGAGTCGTGCGATCCGCGCGGTATTCGGCGCCAGTCCGCCGAAGGTGAGCTCGACGAAGTCGATGACGGGTCATATGCTCGGCGCGGCCGGGGCCGTGGAGATGATCGTGTGTGCGCTCGTTGTCCGCGAAGGAATGATCCCGCCGACGATCAATTACGTGACGCCGGATCCCGAGTGCGACCTCGACTTTACGCCTAACGTCGCGGTCAAGCACGATGTGCGCGTCGCGCTTAGCAACAGCTCCGGCTTCGGCGGACACAACGTCACGCTGGCTGTAAAGCGGTACGAGGCGTAGTCCTCGTCCTCGCATGATCCGCGTCGAGCCTGTCGCTGCAAGCGTGGATCGCGCCGCACTGCGCGACCCTTCGCTGCATCCGATCGCCGAGAAGATCGCGCAGGGCAGGCGCCTCGACGACGCCGACGGCCTCGCACTGTTTCAATCGAGCGATCTACTGGGCGTCGGTGCGCTCGCCGATGCGGTGAATCGGGCGCGTCACGGCGACGTAGTCACCTTTGCCGCGAATCAGCACATCAATCCGACAAACGTCTGCGTTCTGCGAAAGACGTGCGTCTTCTGCGGCTACGCGAGACTTCCCAAGGAAGAAGGGGCGTACCGCTACACGCTCGACCAGGTGCTGGCGGAGGCCGAGCAAGCGCGCAATGGCCTAACGCGTGAGTTCCATATCGTCGGCGGGCTCGACATGCAGGCGGGGCTCGAGTACTACACGACGATGCTGCGCGCGCTCAAGCGCGAGCTGCCGCATGTGCACATCAAGGCGCTCACCGCTGTCGAGATCGCGCATCTGGCGCGGATCGAAAAGATGTCCTGGCGCGACGTGCTCATCGCGTTGAAAGAGGCGGGTCTCGATACGATGCCGGGCGGCGGCGCCGAAACGTTCAGCCTCGCTGTGCGGGAACAGATCGCGGACAAGAAACTCGGCGGCGCCGACTACATCGGCGTGCATCGCACGGCGCACGAGCTGGGCATCCGAACCAACTGCACTATGTTATACGGCCACGTGGAGTCGTACGCGGATCGCGTGGCGCACATGCGCATGCTGCGCGATCTGCAGG
>DASYRX010000200.1:0-6566 GCA_036003845.1 Gemmatimonadaceae bacterium
TCGAGGCGAGATGAACTCGCTCGCCCAAGCTGGTGAGCGTGACGCGGTGCACACGGTGGCCCTGTGCCGTGAGCAGCGAGTCCATCACTTTCCAATCCCAGCCGCCACCCCACGCTCCGTGCACGATGACGTAGTTGTACGACGGCGCCGGAGGTCCCGCGGCTGCGCATCCGAGACAAAGAGCGGCGACAAACGCAACGGACGAGCTGAGCTTCATGCTGCCCTCCCAGGCACGCGGTACCTAACGAGCTACATCGCCGTCGCGACGCGCTTCTCGGCGTGGTAGAACAAAATGTCGAAATTCCCTGGAACCTTCCCCACTGCCCGCAACAGCAACGCCACCTGCCCGCGATGATGCACGCTATGCGTGGCCGTGTGCTGCAACAGTTCGCCGAGCGGCATCGAACGCTTGGAGATCACGCCGTCGATCGCAAACTCGATGCTTCGGTCCAGATCCTCATCGCTCAGGTCTGCCAGGAATTCGCGCATGCACGTCTCGACGGGCGCCCACGCGCTGATGACGGAATCCGGGGTTGGATAGTCGTCCGGATTGAGCTTGGGCCCACGCGGCGGTCCACCACAACGATCCAGCCAACCGCGCTCCGCGCTGAGCATGTGGACGAGAGTGTTTCTGATCGATCCGTAGCTCCCAGCGACCGACTGTGCGAACTCCGCCGGTGTGAGCTGCGAAATCACCGCAAACAGTTTGCGATTGGCCCAGTACGAATAGTCGAAGAAGGTTACCAGATCCACGACGTTCATAGAGAAGTCGTTATTCAGTTAACGCTCGAGTTGCCGCGCGGCATAACGTTGCGATTCGGCGACGCGCTCCACTTCGATCGCAATGGCATCGATCGCCTGCTCGATTCGTTCGAGCCGCACATCCTGTGGCTGCGGAGTGATCGCCGGATCTGCGAGACGATACGGCGACGCCAGAATCGCCCGCCCGATCGGCGACGCCGCCGGAATCAGCGTCGCGCGATTGCACAGCGGACAGCGACTCTCTTTCATCGCCTGACGCCAAACCCAGTACACCACTCCGGGCAGGACCATGCAACACAGCAGCGTCGCGGTCAGCCATCCACTCCCCGGCTTCACGCGCTTGGCAACATCGGTCTCGTGTCCACAGCTCGTGCACACTAGGTGAGGAGATGAGTATGGCGGCACGATCCAACCTCTCGAGAAACGTTGCTCCTACCTGATCCAAACTGAGCCCCTTGAGGCGCCCCACAAGCCCATAATAGGCGCCATACGGCCGGGCCGGCAACTAGATTCGGCACCCCATCCCCGGCTATCTAGCCGCTTCATGCCCCGACTCTTCCGCGCTCTCGCGGCGACTCTCTGCCTCCTCGCGTTAGGCGCGGCGCCCGCGTCCCAATCTGGAGCCTTCGGCCGCTTCGTCGACGACTACCTCGATGCCTTCGCACAACGGCATCCGTCGATCGCCGCCGGCAATGGATTGCACCAGCACGACGACATCCTCGATGACTTCTCGGCCGCCGCGATCAGAGCAGAGATCGCCGCCCTCAAGCAAACACGCGCACGTCTGCAGGCATTCGATCCTCAGTCGCTCACGCCCGATGAACGGGTCGACAAGCGCATTCTGCTCGGCATCATCGACGGCTGGCTGCTAGAACAAGAAACGGTCGAGAACTGGCGTCGGAACCCAATGCTCTACGCCTCGGCGCTCACTGATGGCGTCCACAATCTGATGGCGATGGAGAGCGATCCCGCCCCCGTTCGAATCCGGCGAACGATTAACAAACTGCGGCAGATACCGGCTCTGCTCGCCGCAGCGCGCGCAAATATCTCCGATCCGCCGCGTCTCTTCGCGGAACGCGGAGCATCGATGATGCGCGGTGCGAGCGAGATGCTGCGCAAGGATCTCGACCTGGCGTTCGCTGCCGATCCGAACAAAGCACTGCGCGACTCGCTGAGACGCGCCGCAGACACAGCGATCCCGCTCATCGAGGCATACGCGACCTACCTCGAGCGCGACGTCGTGCCTAACACGAGCGGCGACTTTGCGATTGGCGCCGCAAACCTCTCGCGCCGCTATCTCGCCGAAGAGTTGATCGACACACCGCTCGACAAGATGATCGCCATAGGCGAACGCGAGCTCGCGCGGCTTCAAGGCGAATTCAAAACCGCAGCCAACAAACTCGCACCAGGAAAGGATCCACTGGAAACGTGGCGCGCCGTTAGGCGTCAGCATCCGAAGCTCGGCGGTGTTGTGGCCGCGACCAAAAAGATTGTCGACTCGCTCGCCGCGTTCGTCCAGTCGCGCGGGATCGCCTCGCTGCCACCTAACGAGCACGTCATCGTCGCCCCGGCGCTCCCCTTCGACCTTGGCTTCGCCTCCATGCACGCGTCGCCACCCCTCGAGAAAACGCCGGTGCGCAGCATGTTTTACATCACCGACGCGCGCGACGACCTCACGCCACAACAACAGGAAGAATGGCTCGAGCGATACAACTACGCGTCGCTCTCCAACACCGCCGCGCACGAAGGGATCCCGGGCCACTGGCTGCATTCCATCTACATGCGCCGCACGCCTGGAAAAGTCCGCCGCATCTGGATCGGACTCAACCCATTTCCTCAGCCATCGTCAGGGCAGGACGGTTGGGCACATTACGCCGAGCAGATGGTACTCGACGAGGGATTCGGAAACAGAGATCCGCGTTTGCGATTGGCTCAGGTGAGCGATGCGCTGACGCGCGTCTGCCGCCTGCTCTCCGGAATCAAACTGCACACCAAGCGGTGGACGCTAGCCGACGCGCAGCGCTGCTTCGAGAAGGACGCGTATGTCGCGACACCCGCTGCCCGCCGTGAAGCGGAACGCGGAACGTACGATCCCACCTACGGCGGCTATTTCCTTGGCAAGCTCGCGCTTCTCAAGCTGCGCGCCGACTACAAAGCGAAGCTAGGCGCGAAGTTCTCGCTGCGCGAATTCCACGAGCGCGTGATGTCGAATGGCATCGCGCCCATTTGGGCGCACCGGCAGCTGCTCCTACCCGGCGACTCGTCAGCGATCCTGGAGTAGCGACGGAGTGCCTAACGCCTCAGCGCAGCTCGGGGAACTGTTCTTCCCAGAATTCATTGGCGCGAGGCGTCTTCGGTGCGCCGCGCTCTTGTTCGCTACTGCGCAGCTGCACGCGCCTGATCTTTCCTGAAATCGTCTTCGGTAGATCGGCGAACTCCATGCGCCGGATCCGCTTGTATGGCGCAAGTCGCTCGCGCACGAACTTGAAGATGGCGAGCGCTGTATCGCGCGAAGCGTCGACACCGGGCTTCAAGACGATGAACGCCTTCGGTACGGATAACCGGATCGGATCGGGACTCGGCACAACCGCCGCTTCAGCCACAGCGTCGTGTTCAATCAGAGCGCTCTCGAGCTCGAAAGGACTGATGCGATAATCTGAGCTCTTGAACACGTCATCGTCGCGACCGACGTACCAAAAGTATCCCTCGTCGTCGCGTTGAGCGACGTCGGACGTCCGATAATGCTCGCCGCCGAGTAACTCCGCGGTGCGCTCAGGGTTGTCGATATATCCCGCCATGAGTCCGATCGGCGCCGGCTTGAGCGCGATGCTGATCTCTCCTTCGTCGCTCTCTTTGTTGTTCTGATCCAGGAGTGCGATGCGATAGCCGGGCATCGGCCGTCCCATGGAGCCGATTTTCACGGGCTGCCCGGGAGAGTTTCCGATCTGGCAGGTCGTCTCCGTCTGGCCATAGCCATCACGAATGAGCAACCCCCACGCCGAGCGCACTTGATCTATCACCTCAGGGTTGAGCGGCTCGCCGGCGCTGATCAGCTCACGCAGCCTAACGGGATAGGACTTAAGATCTTCCAGAATCAGGAGGCGCCAAACGGTTGGCGGAGCGCAGAGCGTTGTCACGCCACAGCGCACTAGTACGTCCAGCGTCTTCTTGGCATCGAAGCGCGCCTGATTGTAGATGAAGATCGTCGCGAGTGCGTTCCACGGCGCAAAGAAACAGCTCCACGCATGTTTAGCCCAACCGGGCGAGCTGATGTTGAGGTGCACGTCGCCAGTGCGCAGACCGATCCAGTACATCGTCGATAGATGACCGACCGGATAGCTCTGGTGCGTATGCAGCACGATCTTCGGCTTGGCCGTCGTGCCCGACGTGAAGTACAAGAGAAACGGGTCGCTTGTGCGCGTTAGGCCGTCGGGAGAGAACTCGGCGGACTCGGTATCCGCATCCGCGTAAGGCACCCAGTTCGCGACTGAGCCGCCCACGACGATCCGCGAATACGAGCCAGGGATGGCGGCGAACTTCTCCGTCCCAGCGGGATCCGTGATGACATGCCTTACGCCTCCGCGCTCGAAGCGGTCCATTAGATCCGAGTACGCGAGTAGCGTCGTCGCGGGACTGATCACCGCGCCGAGCTTCATCGCGGCGAGCGTGATCTCCCACAACGGAACCACGTTAGGCAGCATCACCAGCACGCGATCTCCGCGCTGAACGCCTGCGCGGCGCATGAGGTTGCCCACGCGGTTCGACCGTTCGCGCATCGCGGCGAAACTCACGCGTGACTCGAGGCCGCTCTCCTCAACGAGCCACAGCGCGGTATCCTCATTGTTCGCGGCCTGAACATCGAAGTAGTCGAGCGCCCAGTTGAAGCGCTCGAGCACCGGCCAGCGAAAGCCCGCGTAGGCCTTGGCGTAATTGTCGCGGTTCGCGAGCAGGAAATCACGAGCCTCGAGGAAGGCCCCACTCTCCGTCGCCGTCCGCGTATGCGCAGCGCTGCCAACCATGGTTGCCGAATATCCGACCGCCACGGAGGAACCACAACAGCACGATTACCTGTAAACCCCGCTGGCTCAGCCGCTGTCGAACACGCATTATAGGCAAACTGCCTATAGTCTTCTGTCACTTGGCGCCTCTCCCCGAGGACTTCAGATGGCTGCGACTTCCACCCGCGCTGATCGCGACGCCCCCGATTCCAGGATACCGCTGCGCTCGATTGACTTCCTGATCCTGCTCATGCTCGGACGCTCCGGCGATCGGCATGGCTACGGCATCATGCAGGACGTCGCGGAGCAGACGAGCGGCTCCATCGAGTTGGAAGCTGGGTCGCTGTATCGCACGATCCGTCGATTGCAGGACGATCGACTGCTCGAGGAAAGCAGCCGCCGCCCCGCGGCAGATCTGGACGATGAACGGCGTCGCTACTACCGCCTAACGCCATTTGGCAAACGCGTTGTCGCGGCCGAGGCCGCGCGCCTGCGCCGCCTCGTTCGCATCGCCGAGTCCGCGCGCATCCTGGCTCCTGAACCGGCGCGATGACTGAATTCGTTCGTACGCGACCGCGCGGCATACAGGAGCGCATCTATCGCGCGCTTCTGCGACTCTATCCGCGCGACTTTCGCCAGGAGTTCGGCGACGCAATGACGGAGTTCTTCCACGACCGTCTCGCACGCGCCCGTGCGACACACCCGGTCGCCGCTCCGCTGCTGCTCTGGCCGCCCGTGCTACTGGATTTCGCGCGCAATGCGCTGCCTGCGCGCCTCGACTCGATGCTCCGCGCCGTACGCCGCTCGCGACAGAGGAACGTGGCCCGACGCACCCAAACCATTCGCGACTCACGCAGGAAGGACTGGATGCTGACGACGATTCTGCAGGACATGCGCTACGCGGCGCGAGGCCTAACGAGCAAGCCGGCGTTCAGTGCCATCGTGCTCGCCACTCTCATGCTCGGCATCGGCGCCACGGTCGCGATCTTCTCCGTGGTGAACGGAATCCTGCTGCGCCCGCTGCCTTACGCCGAGCCGCGCCGATTGATGCTGATCGAGCACGTTGATCCCTACGGCACAGTCTCCGAGCCTGAGTTCGCGGACTACCGGCGTCAGGCACGTTCGCTCGAAAAGGTCGCCGCGGTCGCCTACAGCAGCGCCAACTTGACGGGCGGGGGTGAGGAACCGGAGCGAATCCGAGTCGCTCGCGTATCCGATGGCTTTTTCCAGATACTCGGCGTGCCAACGCAGGTCGGTCGCTTCTTTACCCCAGATGAAGACAAGCCCAACGCTCCGACCGTCATCATACTGAGCTACGGCCTGTGGCAGCGCCGTTATGCAGCCGACTCGGGCATCATCGGAAAGGATGTCATTGTGAACGGGAACCCGCGCGTTGTCGTGGGTGTGATGCCGTCGCGCTTCGACTACCCGTCGTCGTCGATCGACATGTGGGTCCCGCTTCGCCTCAACTTCGACAGCCTCTGGACACGGAACAACCACTATCTCACTGTCATCGCGAGGCGCGCGCCTAACGTTACATTTGCCGGTTCGGTTTCGGAGCTCAACGCGCTGAATAGCAATTGGACGCGAGAATACCCTGACACCTACGCGCCAGACAAACCGGTGCAAGTAAAAGCGGCGGAATTCGAGGACGCGCTTATTGGCAAATCGAAGCCGTACCTCTACGCACTGCTCGGCGCCGTCGCATTCGTTCTGCTCATCGCCTGTGTCAACGTCGCGAATCTGCTGCTCGCCCGAGGCGAAGGCCGTCGCAAAGAGCTCGCTGTGCGCACGGCGCTCGGCGCT
>DASYRX010000201.1:0-3199 GCA_036003845.1 Gemmatimonadaceae bacterium
GCCTGCTGGGCTTTGCCGGTGCCGCGGTTGGTACGTTGCTTACGCTGTCTGCGATTCCACTTCTTGTGCGCTTGCTTCCGCGCGACCTGCCACGTCTAGGCACCGTCAAGTTCGACGGCGTGGCAGTGGCGGCTATCTTCCTGGCGACATTGCTCAGCAGTGCGGTGCTTGCGCTCGTCCCAGCCGGCGACGGCGCGGGTCAGGACCTGCCTAACCAAAGTGCTCGCTTGACTAGACGAAGCCGTGCTGCGTGGCTCATCGTCGCGGAGACAGCTCTCGCGCTGGTGCTGGCAGTGCTGGCGAGCCTAACGGTTCGCAGCTTCGACAGATTGCGCTCCGCCGACTTGGGATTCGATCCCTCGAATGTGCTTGCGTTCCGCGTGGCGCTCCAGTCATCCGATGGAAGTGCGATGCCCTCAACCGTTTTCGAGCAACTCGTCGAGCGGCTACGCGCGACGCCAGGGGTCGAGGCCGTCGGACTCACGTCGGAGCGTCCGTTCCGCAGCGGAGGCTCGGCAACAACGATCGCGCCGCTCGGAGCAGGCGCCGGCGATCGTTCAGGACTGCCGGGCGCCGATGTTCGCATTGTGGACCGCGGATTCTTCGAAGCGCTGAACATGACGGCGATATCCGGACGGCTCTTCTCAGGGGGCGAAGGTATCGGAAATCCGCCGCTGGCTGTCGTCAATGAAGCGCTGGTTCGGGCGCTCTGGCGAGCGGAACCTAACGCTGTCGGCCGAAAGTTCGACTTCTACATGTTTGACAACGTGCCACCGGAGATCATCGGCGTCGTACGAGATGTCCGACTGACGAATCCACGACTGGCCGCGCGTCCCACGGTTTATGTGTCTGCCGCACAATTCCCGAGAAATGTTTTCGACGTCGTCGTGCGCAGCGCACTGGGCACAGCGGTGATACCGTCGATCAGGCAGGATGTAACAGATCTCGCGCCAGGCACTCCGATCTATCAGTTAAACACACTTAGCAGTATTGTCGCCGACTCGATGGTGCGGGAGCGCGTTACGGCGTTCCTCCTCGCTTTCTTCGCAGTCGCCGCGCTGTTGCTCGTTGCGGTGGGGGTTTACGGGCTATTCGCGGGCGAAGTGGCGCGCGGACGCCGGGAGATCGGCGTGCGCATCGCGTTAGGTGAGCGCAGCACGCGCCTTGTCGGATCCATGTTGACCCGGGCCATGTTGCGGGCAGCTGCAGGGGTCGTGATCGGGATTGCGGTGAGTGTGCTCGCGACTCGTGCCGTGCAAGGGCTGCTCTACGGCGTGCTTCCCAACGATACGCTATCGCATGCGATGGCGGTCGGCGTCGTCCTTGTGACGGCGTTCGTCGCGACGTTGCTGCCGGCACTGCAAGCGGCGCGCGTAGATCCAGTCCGCGCGCTGCGGGCGGACTAGTACCGTTCCAACGTGCGGCTGAGGGCGCCCCGATGTGCCGACAACATAACTTGGAACGATACTAGTGCTCCGCAGTCGCAAGTGGTGGAGGCCTGAGCGGAACGAGCTGCTGGATGAGCGCTGCGACGGCGAGCACGCCCTCTTCGTCCCGCGGCCGGCCGACGATCTGCAAACCGACGGGATAGCCGTTGGGGTCCAGCCCGCACGGGACGGATGCAACAGGAAGCCCCGTTAGGCTCAGCACGAACGTCGGCGCGATCCAGTCCACATATGTGCTCATCGGCTTGCCGGCGATGGAATCCGGATAGTTCTGTTCGACGGGGAAGGGTGGAACGGCCATGCATGGCGTGAGCAGGTAATCCGTCTGCTTGAACAAGTCACGAAAAATGTGCCACAGACGTCCACGCACTTCCTCCGCGGCGCCGAGGTTTTTCGGATCGGCTGCGAGCCCTGAGCGTACGTTGTTAGCGACGTTCACGCCGAACCTGTCCAGTAGCTCGAGACGCGAGTAGAGCTGCGCGAGGAACCAGTAGCCGCGCAAGGCGAGGAAGGCTTGTCGCGCAAAAGCGAGATCCAGCGTCTCCTCACTGGGAATCAACTCCGCGCGCGTTAGGCAGAAAGCGGCCTCCCGGCAGGCGGTGCCGATGGCAGGATCCACGCCGATGCCGGCGATGTCGGCGACGTATGTGACACGCGTGGCGCGAGGAGGCCCAAGCCTAACGGCCTGGACGAAGTCGCGGCCCGCCGTCGGCTGTGCCAGCGGCGCCAAGTCCGACGGGCCGCAGATCGCAGCGAGCATCAGCGCGACGTCCTCGGCCGTGCGCGCCATTGGCCCGGTGACCTGCAGCGTGTCCCAGACATAGTCGGAAGGGTGCGTGGGCACGAGGCCAGGCGATGGCCTCAAGCCAACGACGCCGCAGAACGACGCAGGAATGCGCAGCGAGCCACCGAGATCCGTCCCTTCCGCGAGTACGATCATGCCCGTCGCGAGCGCGGCCGCCCCGCCGCCCGTGGAACCGCCGGCGCTCCGCGTTAGGCCCCAGGGATTTCGCGTGCGACCGAAGACATCGTTGAACGTGTTGCCACCGGCGGCAAACTCGGGGCAGTTGGTCTTCCCGATGATCACCGCTCCAGCGGCGCGCAAGCGCTGGACGACGAGGGCGTCCTCGTCCGGCACGTGATCGCTGTAAAGCGGCGAGCCGAAGGTCGTGCGCACACCAGCGACTTGCGTGACGTCTTTGATTCCGACCGGCAGACCGGCGAGTGGGCCGACATTCTCGCCGCGCGCGAGCCGCGCGTCGATGGCGCGTGCGTCGTCGAGCGCGCGGTCGTTCAGCGTAACGATCGCGTTGAGCGCCGGGTTGACACGCCCGATCTGCGCGAGCGTCGCAGCGATCAGCTCATGCGCGGAGATCTCGCGCCCCTGGACCAGGCGAGCGAGCTCCGTCGCGGAACGCATTGTTAGGCTGGCTGCCGCAGTCATCGCACTGCGAAGCCTGCGCTCGGCATTTGGGTTGTCAAGAGCAGGCGCGTTTCCAGCAACCAAACTGCTAACCGCGGAGGCACGCGGAGACGGCGCGGATCAAGACTTTCTACCGTTGTTTCCGTGGAAATCTGTGTGAATCCGCGGCTAAGCTCTATTCACCCCGAAGAACGAGCGTCGCGTTAATGCGTGCCGCGCGTCTCGCCGGCAGGAACGCGGCCATTGTCGCAACGATCAATACGAGTACGGCGCATGCGGTGTAGATCGTCGGCGACATTGGGCTCACGCCATACAAAAAGCGGGAGAGGAC
>DASYRX010000202.1:0-16380 GCA_036003845.1 Gemmatimonadaceae bacterium
GTGGCGCGCTCGCCAGTGCGACCGCGCTTTGTGAAGATCTGGATCACGCCGTTCGTCGCTTCCGAGCCATAGAGCGTCGCCGCGGCGGCGCCCTTGAGCACCTCGACACGTTCAATGTCGTTCGGGTTGATGTCACCCAAGCGATCCGTCGACGCGCCACCGCCAAACGAGCAGCATGCTCCGCTGTTGAACCACTCGGTGGCGCGCGTGTCGACGCGCACACCGTCCACGTACACCGCGGGGCGCTGGCTCAGAGAGAGCGATGCGGTACCGCGAATTCGAATGTCCTGGCCGGTCCCGACACCGCCACCGACTGTGGTCGCGCGGAGGCCCGTAACCTTGGACGAAAGCATGGTCCCGACGTTCGGGACAGCCATCGACTCGGTCAGTTTCGCTGCATCCACCTGCCCGATCGACGCACCGACCTGGCGCTTCTCGACTGCGCCGCCGGTTCCAGTCACGACCACCTGAGAGAGCTCGACGGCGCTTTCGCCTAACGTGAAGTTGACGCGCGCCGTGTCATTGTTTTGAACCGTGACGGTCTGTGTCGCGGGCCGGTAGCCGAGGCGCGTGGCACGCACGACCTGCGCTCCTGGCGGCACGTTGCGCATCAGATACCGGCCGCGATCGTCGGTCCCAGCCGCGAGCGACTGACTGCCGACGACCTGGAGGCGGACCGCCGAAAGTCCGCGACCGCTCGCGTCAGATACGGTTCCCGCGATCACGCCGGATTGCGCCTGCGCCGTCGCGCCTAACAACAAAAGCGCGGCGGTGGCGAAAACCGATCGAGCACGCGGGCGAAAGAGCTGCCCTGGTGAACGAGTCGCGTACATGCTGCCTCCTTGCGGGTTACTGAGGGGTTTGAACAATTGCTGCGCTGACAAAGGGATGGTCATAAGGGGATCAGCTGTGAGTTACGCAACGACCTCGAGCGTCGCTGCCATATGCGGTGTGTGATAGCGACAGCGATAGGGGAAGCTGCCAACCTGATTTGCGACCCAGATGAAGTTCTGCGCGCGATTGAGGTCGCCCGAATCTTTCCAGGGCCCGCCGGTGATCGAGTGCGGCTGCGTGCCGACGTTGTACCAGCAGACAGTTGTTCCAAGCTTCACCGTCGTGATCCCGTTCTCCGGGCCGTCGGGTTGCAGCTGGAAGAAGTCGTCGCCGGCGTAAATCTCGACTTCCATCGCGTTTTCGACGCCAAGTTGAACTCTGACCTGGATTTCTGCCGTCTTTCCCGACTCCACGGTCACCGGAATGGGATGCACGATTCCGTCGGGCACAAAAGCGCGCGCGGCTGCATGAAAGCGGACTTTGTAGTCGCGCGGTTCGACGCTGTCGAAGGTGAAGCGCCCTTCGGCGTTGACGTCGGCGACACGGCCTGTCTGCTGCCCGGTTTGACGCATGAGATAAAGTCGACCTAACGAGGACTGCGGAACGCCTTGCAGATCCGTCACGATCCCACGAATAGCTCCCAGCGCCGGCGGTGGCGGCTCCTCTGGCCCCGAGGCGTCGCCCCCCCCACATGCACCAGCCACGCTACCTAACGCGGCTGACCCGGCGACTGCACCCACAGCCCGTACAAAGGCGCGCCTGCTCACGTAGCCCGGATCGGGCCAAGTAAGCCGGCGAAAAATCCAATTGTTCACCACAGACCTCAGACTTTCGACCTAGTCATTTGCCAGGACACCTGCTGCCGCCAATCCGAACCTGGACACAAGTGTCCTTGCAACGAGTTTCCGGAGGGTCTTCCGCACAGGGTCGTGCGGCGGACATCTATCCCGCACCGCCCCGAGGTAAGCGCGCGTAAGCAGTCGCCGGTAAAAGCGACCCGACTTTTGGATGTTGAATTGTGTACAGAATGTTCGGGGCGATCCCTTACCTGTCAAGCAACTTTCTAGGGTACTGACCACTCTATGGATTTCCTTGACCGAATCCTTGCGATCATAAACGCGAACTCGCCGAGGGCTTGGATCACAGCCGCGGCAGTCTTCGTCGGGATCGCTGGCGTGTTGCTCGCGCTCAGGCTCCTGCTCACCAGACGGCTCGCGACGATCGCACAGCGAACCGTGACGCAAGTCGACGACGCGTTCGTGGCTGTCTTCGGTGCGACGCATCTCCTTTTCATAGTCGTAATCGCGCTCCACGCAGCGACATCCGCGCTGACGTTACCAGATGGCGCCGTGAAGACGATGCGGGCGGTCACAGTCGTCGCCGTCGCTTTGCAGGTCGGATTCTGGGTGGCAACCGGTGTTCGCGCCGTCACGACCGGATACCTGCGACGTCATTCGGAAGCCGCCAGTCGAACCGCGGTCTTCGCCGTCGGATTTCTCGCTCAGGCGGTCATCTGGTCGTTCGTGCTGGTCGCGACGCTCAACGCCTTCGGCTACGACGTCACCGCGCTGGTCGCCGGGCTCGGAATCACCGGCGTCGCGATCGCCCTCGCCGTCCAAAACATCCTCGGCGACCTCTTCGCAGCGCTTTCGATCGTCGTGGACAAGCCGTTTCTCGTTGGCGAAACCATCGACGTCGCAGGCCAGGTGGGGACCGTGGAACGCATCGGTCTCAAAACCACTCGAGTGCGCGCGCTACAGGGCGAGGAGGTCGTCTACTCCAACGCCGAGTTGCTCAAGGTCAGGCTGCACAACTACTCGCGCATGCGCGAGCGGCGCCTGGTGACGACGATAAGTGTCTCATACGAGACTCCGCAGGCCACGGTCGCACGTATTCCTGCGATGGTCCGCGAGGCGATCGTGGCGCAGCCTAACGTACGCTTCGACCGCGCGCACCTCACCAAGCTCGCCGAATCGTCCCTCGAGTACGAATACGTCTTCTACTCGCTGGATCCTGACGCCAACGTCGGCATGGACTTGAAGCAGGCCGTATACCTCGCGCTGATGCGCCGCTTCGACCTCGAGGGAGTGCGGCTGGCTTATCCGACGCGGGTGATCATCCAACGCCCGCACGGACTAAATATCGATCCTAACGAGATTCGCAACGAACCGAGCCGCCTGCCTGAGTAGCCTGTACAAGCGGCGCGCTCATGTCAGCGGCTAGCTGCCACTCGATCTCTCGTCGGAGCATCGCTGTCGCGCCGGCGCGAATGGCCGGATCGACAGGCCCAGTTGCGAGACCGCCGCGCCCTTCGGGATCACGCGCCAGCGGCCGCCGAGGCGGGAACTGCTGGAGACGCCGGATCACGTCGCGCGTGCGTGCCTCGGCAACGATCGAGTTCACCTCGCCAATCCAGTCCGGCTCGCCGGCCGCACGCGCAGAGGCGGCGACGCAAGAGCGCGCGAAACGAGGATCCGCGGCCAGGCGGAATGTCGCCGAGGCATTTCCTAGCACATCCACGGCGGAGATCGCCCATCGATGCCACGGCATGCGCAGATTCACAGAGAGCGCTCTCGCCACGACGTCGCGCACGAGCGGATCGCGCGCAGCCCCCCGATGCACGGAAACGACAGTGCGGTGCGGCACTTTGGTGGCGCTGGCCAACACGCTCACCGCCGCGTCGATCTGTGCGTGTTCCGGCGTCGACGTGTTGCCTAACGCGTCGCCGACGTCCTGCACCGTAGACAGGAAACCGTTGCTGCGACCCATGTTAGCTAGCGCCGCCGCCATGATCCAATCGACGTGACGCGCGAGAATCTCAGTCGGGCGCGCGCTCAGCGTGTGGCGCGTCGGCGCCAGCGCTGACAGCGCCGATGCACTCGTCAGCCGTTCGACAGGTGCGGCGAGAATCGGTGATGCGCGACGGGCGGTGCCGTCTGTCGCATAGATCCCTTGCTCACCAAAAACGGTCCGCGCGACCTGCCAATCGAGGTCGTGACCCAGCTCGTGCGCCAGAACGCCGGGCGCCGTGCCGAGCGGGACGTAGATCGTGCGCGATTCCGGGTCGTGCAGCGCCATCGCGCGCGCTGGCCATTCGGCCTTCATGCCGGCGTGAAGGCGCAGTCCGCGCAAGTCGAGATCCGGCAGCACGCGCCGCGCGTCCACGAGCGCGCGGTCCAGCGACAGCAGCGCGTACTCGCGCCACGTTGGTCTGATCGATGAGGCGAATGTGATCGCGCTAAGCCCGTGGCGCTGCTGCACTTCGGCCGCCTTCGGCGCATGGTCGCCGGCGAACCAGACCCGCTGCTGCGCGTTGGTGCGAAGCCTGACGGCCGAAGCCGCGACGACCCGCGCCCAACTCGTGCGCTCATTTGGCTGCAAGCTCGTTAGGCCGAGCCAGACAGCCGCGAGCTCCTCTTCGTTCGTCGCCGATGGAGTGAGATGCGTGGTCGAAAGTGGCGGCGTTATCTGTGCGATCGCCGGCGACGGCGGTGCATTGCGATCGCGCGCAACCTGGCGGGCGTTGTGACGCACAGCGAAATCGGCAACCAGCACGCTGGGGGGCGTCGAGTCCTCTGTCGTGTCGGCGACGTTGCCGGCACGCGCGTCCAGCATGTTGAACAACCACGATGCGCTTTCGACAAGCTCGCGCGAAGAGGCCCAGTCGATCGGATAAACGATCGGGCGCTCGACGTCGAAGCGTCGCTCTTCGCGCCACAGCGGAAGAAGCTCATGCGGGGCCAATCCTCCGTTGTGCGCCGCGGTCACGAGACGAGCAACGTCGCGACGCGCGTAAACGGCGTCACGCGCGATCGCTGCAACATCCGCTGCCGCCGCAGCGTCCGAGCGGGAGACAGACCCTGATGCCGCGGCTAGCTCGAAGGCGATACGCACAACCTCCTCGCCTCGTCGCGGTTCCGAGTATGAGCGGACGACGCTATCTACCAACGCCGCGTCGCGTCGGTTGAGCGCGTACTCCCCGACGGCCGTTGGCGCGATAGTCAGCACGCTGGCGAGCATCGCGCTCGCGAGCTTCACGCGAATGGAGTCCGGTAGCCAGGGATCTCGAAGCGCCGCCTCGATCGCGTAAAAAGGACTCCCAACGCCACTCTCCACTCGCGCGAGGTACAGCGCCTGAAGGCCGTCCGCCCGGAGCGTCGTTGTGGATCGCGACTCGCCAAATGGACGCTGGAAGCGAGAGCGCAGCTCGGCGAGATACTGCGTCCCTAGCGACAGCGACGCGTTCGCGGCTGGACTGACCGCAGCGGATCGAGGCGCACGACCGATGGCCGCAACGGCCGCGATCGCCACGCCTAACGCCGCGGCGGCAACCACGTCACGTACCCAGATCTTGCTGGCTCTTTGCATCGCTGTTTTATCGTCCATTGGACTTACGACCGACACCCATACCTAAACGCAACCCCCGGGCCCATTGGCCGGTTCCTAATGATTTGACACGCCGAACCCGGCCATTGTTCACGCTGCAGTCCCATCTCGGTCGCGCCTCGCGCCTATTATTGGCCGTGCCTCTCGGGATTCGTCGCTCGTGGCTCGCGCCACTTGTTGGACTCGCAATCCTTTGCGGGGCGTTGCCCGCGCGACTGTCGTCGCAGCACTCGACGGGCGCGGACTCGACGCCGGAACGAGGCATAGCGGCGTCGGGCGCGCTGGGATTCAAAGTCGGAGGCGCAGAGCTGCAGCGTGCCGGAGGTGCTCAGCTCATCGGCGTCGAACTGGACCTCGGCCACTTCAAAAGCCCGCTCACGCGCTTCCAACTCGAATCGACTTTCCTGCGTGGGAACTTGGCCGAATTCGTGGAGCTCGAGGATGCGACGTATGCGGGGCACATCTACGATCTGACCGGGTCGATCGTCGCCGTGCAGCTGCTGCGTCCGGCCTCGCGGCGCGTCATTCCGTTCTTGTCTGGTGGAGTCTCGGTGCACGCCATGGCGAGCAGCTTCGGAAGCACAATTCTCGACCGACGCTACAACACGAACAATTTCGGCGCGCACGCCGGAATCGGTGTGCGTGCGAGACTTGGGCGGAGCGGCAGTCGAGCCCTGGCGCTGGAGCTGCGCCGCACGACTGTCCGCGACATGAACCGCGTGTCGATCAGTATTGGACTGCTGCGGCTTATGCGCGATCTGGCCAGACCGTTAGGGGATTGATCGCGCTATTCGACGGACTTCTGGAATCGCACGGCGCTCAGCGATATCAGCGCGACCGCGAACAGGGCGAGCGTTAATACTTCGGGCCAGATCGCCGCGAACCCTGCACCTTTGAGCAGTATGCCGCGGACAACCTCGAGGAAGTAAGTGATCGGGAAGGCCGCGCCGAGCCACTTGGCGAACTCCGGCATCGCGTCGCGCGGAAACATGAAGCCGGAGAGCAGAATCGTCGGCATGATGAAGAAGAACGACATCTGCATCGCCTGCACTTGCGTGCGCACGAGCGTGGAAACGAACAGGCCCAAGCCGAGACTCGCGATGATGAAGAACGCCGTGACGCCATAGAGCAGCAGTAGACTGCCACGCAAAGGGACGTCGAAGACGAAGTGGCCTAACAAGAGCACCACGGACATCTGCACGTATCCCACGATCGCAAAGGGAATGATCTTGCCCAGCATCAAGCCGATGCGTGGAATCGGCGTGACGACCAACTGCTCGAGCGTGCCGCGCTCCCGCTCGCGCACGATGGCCATGCTCGTGATCATCTGCATCGTGAGCGTGAGAAGAATGCCGATGATGCCGGGAACGATATAGATCGGGCTGCGCAACGCGGGGTTATAGAGCGGCCTAACGCGGACGTCGAGCGGACGCACCGCGACGGCGCGCGACCCGCCAGCATCGGCCCCGACCTGTGACGCGATCACTGCGCTTGAGATGGCTGCTGACGACGCCATCGGATCGGCGGCGTCGATCAGCAACTGGGCTGTCGCAGTGCGCTGGCGCTTGAGATCCGCCGTGAAGGTTGGGGGAATGAGCAGCGCGGCGCGCGCACTGCCGCGCTCGATCGCGAACGCCGCCGCCGCGCGGTCCGGCGCCGTTCCGGCGAGCTTGAGATTCCCCGTGTTGAAGAGCCGTTGCGCGAGCGCGCGACTCTGCGCGGTGTTGGCCTCGTCTACCACGACAGTGGGAAGGTTGCGCACTTCGGTGCGGATCGCGAAACCGAAGAGCATGAGCTGGATCGCGGGGATCAGGACCATCATCCCGAGCGTTAGGCGATCGCGGCGCATCTGGATGAATTCTTTCCAGAGCATCGGCCAAACGAGCGAGCTGCGCATACGCGTGAAGAGATTCATGCGGCCTCCGACTCGTCCTGCTCCTGCAGCTTGATGAAGACGTCTTCGACCGACTTGGTGCCGAATCGCGCGGTGATGTCGGCGGGCGTGCCTAACGCGATGAGGTGGCCGCGCGAGAGGAACGCCAGCCGCTCGCAGCGCTCGGCTTCGTCCATGTAGTGCGTCGTGACGAGGATCGTCGTACCGCCTTCCGAAAGCGCGTAGATTCGCTCCCAGAAAAGACGGCGAGACGCAGGGTCGACGCCGGCGGTGGGTTCGTCCAGGAAGATCATGTCGGGCCGGTGCGTCGTCGCGCAGGCCAACGCCAGGCGCTGTTTCCAACCGCCGCTCAGAGTGCCGGCGAGTTGCTGCGCCCGGGCGGCCAGCTGGAACGCCGAGAGCTGGTCGCGAACACGGTCCTTGCGTTCGGGATTCGTTAGGCCATACAGCCCCGCGTAGAATGTCACGTTTTCGACGACTGTGAGATCGTCGTATAGACCGTACTTCTGCGACATGTAGCCGATGCGGCGGCGCAGCAGCTCGGCTTGGCGCGCTACGTCGTAGCCCACGACCTTCGCGCTTCCGGCCGTCGGTGCCATGAGTCCGGTGAGCATGCGGATTGTCGTCGTTTTTCCGGAGCCGTTTGGCCCCAGAAGGCCGAACACCTCGCCGCGTTCAATCGTTAGGTCGAGCCCCTCGAGCGCGACGATCGGACCGAAGACCTTTCGCAGCCCACGCGTTTCAACGGCGAAGTCCGTCATGGTTCGTTCTCCGCGCTGAAATGCACGCGCACGGGGAGTCCGGCCTTGAGCGCGCCGGTCTTGTCTTCCAGCGCGATCTTCACACCGAAGAGGAGATCCGCGCGCTCCTGCTCTGTCAGCGCGACGCGCGGTGTGAACTCCGCGCGCGTGGCGATCTGCACGATGCTGCCGCTGAACTCTTTGCCAGGGACGCCGTCGATCGTGGCGCGCACAGGCTGGCCCACGCGCAGACTGGTAAGAATGGTCGGACCCACGTAGACGCGCACCCAGAGTCGTGCGGGATCGCCTAACGCGATAACGGGCACGCCTGCGGCGAGCAGCTCGCCCGGCTCGGCGTAGCGTCCCAGGACTACACCATCCGACGGTGCGACGAGAATCAAATCCGTCGCTGTCGCGCGCGCGGCTTCGACCTGAGCTCGCGCTGCCGCGACGTTCGCTCGCGCCGCCGTGATGCGCTCCGGCCGCGTTCCTTCACGCAACTGCTGCAGCGTGGCGCGGGCAGCATCGCGCTTTCCTGCCGCGACGCGGGCGGCAGTCTCATACGCTTCCACCTGAGACTCGCTCACGGATCCGGTCTTCAGCAGCTCGGCGTATCGACGGGCCTCGTCGGCCGTGCGCTTGGCTTCGGCTTCGGCGGCCGCCAGCTCGGATTCTGCTCGGGCGATTTCAGTGCCGCGCGAGCCGGCGAGCAGGTCGCGCAGCTCGGCTTCGGCGGCGCTGAGGCGCGCGCGGCGCTGCTCGATGTCGGCGGGGAGGGTCGTCAGCTCGAGGGCAGCGAGGGTGTCTCCCTGCTTGACGGCGTCACCTTCCTCAACACGAACGTGGCTAACGCGGGCTGATACCGCTGCGGCGACATCCGTCTCCGTCAGCTCGACGGTTCCCGTGGCTTCCGGGAGATCGTCGCCGGCTCCATTGCAAGCCGCGAGGAGAAAGGCACTGAAGAGATACCGCATCCCGCGCGTCGTAAGCATCGGGTTATCCGGTTGGGGTCGGGCGCAGCGCCGCCACGGCAAAGTCGCCCGCGTGGCGTGCGAATTCCGCCGCGGTCGAATCGTCGAAGTGCTGCCCTTCGCCTAACGCGAGCACACCGAGCGCCGGCCTCGCGACGTAGAAGTACGGCAGCTGGGCGATCGTGGAGAAGGCAGCGAAGTTGGGATCCAGGTCGGCGCGAAACGTCCCGCGGGCCTGGCCTTCACGAATGATTCCGGCGAGCCGTCGAAAGAGCGTGGCGCCGAGCTCGCGGAGGACGCCGACGGCGTGGGAGGCTTGGTAGTCGACTAGCTCACGCACGATGAGCTTCGGGAAGTGCGGCTTGGAACTGAGCATCTCGAACTGAGCGCGGGTGACCGACCGGATGGCTTGCTCGGCGTCCGGCGCGGCATCCAGTCGCGCACTGACCCTTCGGATCAGCTCTCCGACGAACCGCTCAATGACATGTCTGTATAATGCTTCTTTACTGTCGTGATAGTAGTAGATTAACGCGACGTTTACGCCTGCTTTTGCAGCGACTTCCTTGATCGGCACCGCAGTGAATCCGCGCGCCGCAAAGAGGTGCTCGGCGGCGTCGAGGATCGCGTCGGCCGACGTCGCCGATGGTCCGGGCGATTTGGATGCAGCAGGCGCCGTCATGCCTCCTAATTAAGCGTTTATTTAACACTAGTCAACGGCGACATGAAAACTGCTTCACCGCGGACTCACGCGGACAAACACGGACAGAGCAGGACAAACGTCAGAACGATCGCTTGTTAAATACAAGCCGCTGTTTCCGCGTTTGTTCGCGTCGTGTTCGCGTTAGTCCGCGGTGAGGCTTTTGATTTTGTTTCTGGGGCGGCAGGGCTTTCAACGCTTGCGCGCCGAACTAACGGCGCTCACTCCGAATCTTTCATTTTTCGACCAACGATGAGCGTCATCACGATTCTGGTCCGCGACAACGGCCCGTACAAAATCTCCGTCGAAGATGCACCCAACGTGCGCATCGTCGATGTGAACGGACGCGAGCTGCAGATCGCACCCGGCAAAGCCATCTCACTCTGTCGCTGCGGGGAGTCCAAGACCAAACCGATCTGCGACGGCACTCATAAGACGTGCGGCTTCGACGGATCGTGGGTCATCCCGGAACCACCACCGCCACCGCCGGCTGCACCCTAGCACAACGAACGACAACGTGCGGAATACTCCGACGCCATACGCTCGGAATAACAGGGCACCACTCGATGAGGCCGACCTCGAGGAGCGGCTCTCGGCGCCCAGCGATGGTGTGATCCGCGCAGTGGCTGCGTGCCCCGGCGACATCCTCGTGTTAGGCGCCGGCGGGAAGATGGGGCCGTCGCTCGCGCGCATGCTGCGCCGCGCCGCTGATGCGGCAGCGAGCAACCGGCAGATCATTGCCGTATCGCGTTTCAGCGACCCGAGCGTCGCCGCGGGACTCGCTGCTAACGGCATCGTGGTGCAGCCCGCGAACCTGAGCGACCCAGCGGCTCTCAGCGCGCTGCCGGACGCGCCTAACGTCATCTTCATGGCCGGTTACAAGTTCGGAACGAGCGACGAGCCATGGCGCACGTGGGGAACGAACGCTGCCATTCCCGCGTTGGTCGCCGCTCGCTTCCGCGACGCGCGCATCGTCGCTTTCTCCACGGGCAACGTCTATGCACTCGGTCCCGTGCAACGTGGCGGCTCGCACGAAGACGATCCGCTGAGCCCGCAGGGCGAGTACGCCTGGGCGTGCGTGGCCCGCGAGCGCGTCCTCGAAAACGCCAGCCGCACCGAGGGGACGAAGCTGAGCCTCGTTAGGCTCAACTATGCCGTCGATCTGCGCTACGGCGTGCTCGTCGATATCGCGCAGCGCATCGCGGCCGGCGAGGCGATCGACGTCAGCATGGGGTACGTGAACGTGATCTGGCAGGGCGACGCGAACGCGCAGGCGATTCAGGCGCTGCCGCTCGCCGCCTCGCCGCCATTCGTCGTCAACATCACGGGAAGTGACACGCTTTCGGTCCGCGCCGCGGCGCTGGAGCTGGGCCGCTTGCTGCGTCGCGACCCTGAATTCGTCGGGCGTGAAGCACCAGACGCGCTGCTCAGCTCCACGACACGCGCGCAGGAACTGTTCGGCCCACCCAGCGTGAGCACGGCGACGCTTATCGAGTGGGTTGCCGAATGGATGCTCCGCGGCGGTCGCACGCTCGGGAAGGCGACGCACTTCGAGGAACGCGGAGGGCGCTATTAGCGACGCGTTGCGGCGCTACCTTCGCGCCGGGCACGTGATCCCCGCGCATCCGCTCGCGCTTACAGCCGCGCGCCGACTGGACGAACGCCGGCAGCGCGCCCTCACGCGCTATTACGTCGCGGCCGGCGCGGGCGGAATAGCCGTCGGTGTGCACAGCACGCAATTCGCGATCCGCGACCGGCGCCACGGGCTTTTCGAGCCCGTGCTGATGCTGGCACGCGAAACCGTGGACGAGGCGTTAGGCAGGCGTCGCGAGCGCCATGGCTTCGCGCTCATCGCCGGCGCGGTGGGGCATACGCGTCAGGCATTGCGCGAAACGCTCGCCGCGGCGCGGAACGGCTACGACGCCGTCCTGCTGTCGCTTGCCGCGATGGAGGACGTCTCCAACCGGGATCTCGTCAGGCATTGCCGGGCAGTGGCAGACGTGCTGCCGCTGTTCGGCTTTTACCTGCAGCCCGCCGTTGGCGGACGTGTGCTGGACTTCGACTTCTGGTGCCGCTTCTGCGAGATCGCGAACGTCGTCGCGATCAAGATCGCGCCGTTCAATAGATATGCAACCATCGACGTAGCGCGAGCGACGATCGAGACGGGCCGCGACGACATCGCGCTTTACACCGGCAACGACGACAACATCGTCGCCGATCTGGTCACGCCCATTCGCGTACGCACGGGCAAACGCGTCGTGCAACGCCGAATAGTGGGAGGGCTGCTGGGGCAGTGGGCCGTGTGGACTCACGCGGCCGTGCGCCTGCACGCTCGCATCAAACAAGGCGCAGTGAGCTCGCGCACCCTGGCGTTAGGCGCCGCGCTGACGGATGCCAATGGCGCGATCTTCGACGTGCGCAACAACTTCGCCGGTTCCATTCCCGGCATTCACGAGATCCTGCGGCGCCAAGGACTGCTGGCGGGAACGTGGTGCCTCGACCGTACGGAAACGCTGTCTCCAAGGCAGCGCAGTGAAATCGATCGCGTCGTTCGCGCGTATCCGGAGCTGAGCGACGACGCCTTCGTCGACCAGCATCGCGCCGAGTGGCTTCGTTAGGCGAGCCGCACCACGAGATCGATCACGCCGTCGTAGCCGCTCCCTGACGGCATCGTGCGCAATGTGAGCGCCGCCTTCGCCGCGGCAGAGAGGCTGCTGTAGATCCCGTCCGTGGTGTTGCGCGTGTCGCGTTGTCCGCGCGTGTTGTATGGGCTCTGCGTGTGAACGGTGCTCGTGACGTTCTCGTCGAAGAAAAACTGCGACGTGAATTCGTACGTCGTTGTCGTCCCCGCAATCACGCGCACTTTGAAGTGGATGTGCACCGCGCGGCCTTGGTACCAACCGGGATAAACAGTCGTGAAGTTCACAACGCCCGAGGCATCGGTTATCTGATAGCCGCGCAAAAATTTCCGGCCGGTACCACTGCCGCCCACATCGGAGTAGACGCCTGACGCGTCGCAGTGCCAAACATCGATCAGGGCGCCGGTCAGCGGTGAACACGCACTGTTCGAGCTGCGCGAGACGTTGAAGGTCAGTTGCAGCGGTGTGCCCGTGGAGACTGCTCCACTCACCGGATCCGCACGCAGGTCCGAACGATTGAGTCGCTCGTCGACGAAATACGGACCTTCAGTCAGCGCGGCAGTGAGGACGCAGCCCGACGAACCATCGTCGTCGCCTGGATCCGTTGCGTGGACGGCGCCGCAGCTGAGCGCAGAACCGGCGACGAAGAGCGTGGCTGCGGTCCCTGCAGCGCGCGTGAACATCTCGCGCCGGTTGAGCGGCGTCGCGTCATTGATGAGTTGAATGCTGTTTTTCGGCATGTACTCGGGTTAACACCCGAGCAATAGCCGCCCCCTATCTCGGGCGACTCGTTGGAAAGAGCGCGGCGTGCCAGCTCGCAGCGGCCGGCTGCTCGAAACGCTCACGATATGCCGAGGCAGTGGTGATTGAAGTATCGAACACCGGCGTGTCGTCAGCGATGCTGCCCGCTCGAGCGCGCGTTGCAAAGTCAGCGCGCGACACGCACCTGATCGTGCCGTCGGCGTCGCGATAAAAGACTCGACCGCCGCCGACCAGTGACGTGCCTAACGCCGGCTCCAAACGCTGCAAAACACGGAAGAGGCCGTCAATCGAACAACCAGAGGCATGCGCGTCGCGTTGGTCGACGCCTATCGCGAGGAACCGGTCGTCACGCCAATCACGCGCGCACGTCAGCGGCAGACCGTGCGCTTTCCAGGCGTCGAGATACTCATCGGTCGCGGCCAGCAACGCGTCCGCCTTGTCAGCGATCAGCGGTTCGCTCGCCGCGAAGATCCAGACGCGCGCGTCGCCTGGAAGTTGTTGAAAAGAAGTAGCTGCCATCATTAGTGGGGTCAGACTCCATGTCGGGGTCAGACTCCACCATGGAGTCTGACCCCGACTTACGGGAATCTAACGGCGTGGGGAATGCCAGTTCCGGTGAACTGCGCTTCGTCGAGCGCGTCCAGATGCTGGGCTCGTAGCGTCGCGCGGCCGCGAGCACTCAGCAACCAAGCGAGGAACTGCTGCGCCAGCTCATAATGCGGCGCGTCCGTTGGAATTGATACTGCATAACGAATCGGCCGTCCCTTCATCGTGATCGTGTCGCCTGGTGCCCCTCCTAGCACGCGAAGGGACGCCTCGGCGTAGAATGTCGATTCCGACTCGGAGCTGAGATCTATCGCCGCGGGAAGCCGGAGATAGCGATGGCCCACTGAACGAGCGAGAGACTCGTACTGCCACGCATAGTCGATCTCCCCGGCCTCGAGTAGAGCGACGAGCTCCGCCTCTTTTGGCCGCATGTTGCGTTTGGGAGCGTTTGCCAGCAGGCGCTGGGCGAGGCCGCTGTCCCGGTAGTGCCGCTCGGCGAGCTGAAAAGCCAGCAGCGTGCGATACCCTGCAGGATCCAGATCGGGGTTGGATCGGCCGACCTGCACGTCTGCGCGCGTGAGGATATCGCGCCAGGTCGCCTCGCTCAGCGAATCTGCATAACGAGACCGGTTGGTATAAGCGACGACGAGGCGGTTACGTGCGAAGCGTGCGTACCACGTGGTGAACCTCGGCATGAGGAGCTGCGGGAATACCTCTTCGTCGGCGAGCGCTATCACGTCTGGGATCTTGCCGAGCTCGGTGAGCTTGCGGGCGGTCTCCAGGCTACCAGCTGTCTCGAGATCGACCGTGAGATGCGTTGCCGCGGCGAAGGAGTCTATCACTGCGCGCAGCGGGCGACCGAGACTGCCCGCCGAGAACACGACAAGGCGACCCCGCTCGGTGTCTCGAGCTGAGGTGCAATTCCCGGCTGCGAGCGTGGCGATGATGAGCGTGGCAACGGTGCGTTGAGGACGCATATGGGTGCATGTTATCACCCAGCCCCCAACGAGCGCCATGCGACGCGGGGATGACCGGCACCTAACGAGGAATATGTGAGCGACGTCGCCATCAGCTATACCGTGCACGTGTTCGCCGTGGTCGGTTCACTACGCAAGGACTCGTTCAACAAAAAGCTGCTGCGCGCGGCGCTCGAGCTGGTTCCCTCGGGCATGATGATCCACCAGTTCGATGGTTTGGCTGACATTCCACCGTACAACGCAGACGCCGACGTCGAGCCGCGCCCCGAGCCGGTTCGTGCGCTCAAGCAGATGCTCGCTGCATGTGATGGCCTATTGGTCGTGACACCGGAATACAACTACGGCATTCCGGGTGTTCTCAAGAACGCGATCGATTGGGCGTCGCGCCCGCCGGCCACGTCGCCCTTGTTAGGCAAGGTCGCGCTGCTCATGGGAGCGGCGACCGGGATGGTCGGCACGGCGCGAGCGCAGCAGCAGCTGCGACAGAACTTCACGTTCACGAAGACGACGGTTCTCCCGCCACCGGAGATTCTTGTCGGTAAAGCAGCAGAGAAGTTCGACGGCGACGGTCGGTTGATCGATGACTTGGCGAAGCAGATCATCGCCGAGCGGCTCAAGGCCTTAGGGGAGTGGATTTACAGACTCCGCCAACGCTGAGCTGATCCGCGCTAGCGCGGCCGCTTCGAACTTTCGGATCGGAGTCGCTGTCTACTCCGTTGCTTCGCCAGGGGTGATAGTGCTGATCCAAATAGCCGCGCTGCTTCTCTTCGCTTCGCTGCTGCACGCGCAGGCTAAACCGCTGGCGATCATCAACGGCCAGGTGATCGACATGCGCAGCGAGCGGCCGTATCGCGCGACGATCATCGTCCGCGCTGGCCGCGTCGAACGGGTCAGCATCACCGCACGCATTCCAAACGACGCCGATACGCTCAACGCGTCAGGTGCGTGGATCATTCCTGGTCTCTGGGACATGCACGCGCACATCTGGAGTCGCACGTTGCTCTTCCCGATGTACATCGCACATGGCGTTACCGGTGTGCGCGACATGGGTTCGTCGCTGCCGCTGTGGCTCGCCTGGCGCGACAGCGTCTCGCGCGGCCTCGTCGACGGACCGCACGCAATCGTGAGCGGTGTGATCGTCGATGGCCTGTCGCCATTCAACAGCATGTATGTGCAGGTGAAGAGGCCGGACGAAGGACGCGCGTTGGTGCGCGATCTCAAAGCTCGTGGAGCCGACTTCATCAAGGTGTACGACAGGCTCAGCGTCGACGCATACAAGGGCATCATGAGTGCCGCGAAGGAGGCGCGCATTCCTGTCGCCGGTCACATACCGCCAGGCGTATCGGCGATCGAGGCGAGCCGCCTCGGCCAGCGCAGCATCGAACACCTAACGAGCCTCGCGACCTCCTGCTCCGATTCAGGTGCGGCGTTAGGTCGAGCGGCTGCGGCTGGGCTCGATTCCGTTCGCGATCTCGACTTCAGCCGAGACTCAACGCTGCGCGGACGCGTCGGCGCCGCGCTTGGCCCATACTACGAAAGGGCGCGCGCGCTTCCTCTCGACGCGTGCGACGTGGATCGCGGGATGCCGGCTGTCGCGCGAGCGTTGCGCGCCGGCGGTACGTGGATCGCGCCGACGCTCGTCCTTGGCCTGAACGGTTTGGCTCGAAGACCCGAGCGTCGAGGACTCGCTCCGCGCTCGACTGCCGGCGTGGGCGGCCGGGATGACCCGCGTGAATGTGCCTAACGCGTCATCGACGCAGACCCGGCGGCAGCAGCGGATGTTCGCGATGATGCGCGAGCTCAAGCGCGCCGGTGTGCGCATGTTGATCGGAAGCGACGCGCCGAATCCAGGGTCCGTCCCGGGTATCGGGCTGCACCGTGAGCTGGAGCTATTCGTCAAAGTCGGCTATACGCCGTATGAGGCGTTGCGCACC
>DASYRX010000203.1:0-12107 GCA_036003845.1 Gemmatimonadaceae bacterium
CGCACGCGCGGCCGTGAGCGTCAAGCCGAGCGTGAGGCCGTGCCTGATGTTTGGCAGCGTCACGCGGACAAATGTGCGCCAGGGTGACGACCCGAGCGTCGCGGCCACGTGCTCTTCGTCATTTCCTACCTCTGCCAACACGTAGCTCACCTCACGGACAGTGAAGGGGAGCGTCACGAAAAGCGTGGCGAGCACTAGGCCAGGAAACGCGAAGGCCACGCGCAGATCCAGGGCCTGGAGCACCGGAGCCAGCCAGCCGTCGCGTCCAACGAGCAGCAAGAAGGCGAGGCCGCTCATGACAGGCGACACGGCCAGCACGAGGTCGATCGTGGCATCGAGCGCGGCGAGCCCACGGAAGCGCTGCCTAACAAGCACGAGCCCGGCCGCGACGCCGAAGATGCCGTTACAGACGACGGCGATCGCAGTGAGCAGCAGCGTCAGTTTGAGTGCAGAGAGCGCCGCCGCTGACGTGATTCCGCGCGCGATTGCCGAGAAGCCGAGTCGCGCCGCCTCGAACGCGAGCGCACCGAGTGGAAGCAGCAGTACCGCGCCGAGGTACAGGAGGACACCGGCAAAAACCATCACGCGTGCAGGCGTCCACTTGGCTCGAGCCCGCGGGTCGCTGTCGACCGGTTCGATGGGGAGCGTGGGCATCGGCTCGCGGGGGATGATATCCACCTCGAGCGTCGCGGGCCGTGGCCGGGCCGGCTCGTCCTCGAGATCCAGCGCGCGCAGCGGGGTGCTGGCGAGGAGCGGCGGTCGAATGGAGCTAGCCACGGCGTCCGCCGATTGTATCTCTGAGCGCCCGAGCCCCTAACGAGAGCCCAAATGAGAGCGCCAGCAGCACGAGGGAAACGGCCGCAGCGACCCCTGGGCGGCCGCCCTCCACTTCGCCGAAGATGTAGATCGCGCCCGTGAGCGACTTGTGCGGAATGTTGCCCGACACGACAACAATGGAGCCAAACTCTGCGATGGCGCGGGCAAAGCTCTGCAGAGCGCCAACTCCGATGGCGGGCAAGAGTGAGGGAAGGATCACGCGTCGCACGATCGCCGCGTCGCCGGCGCCTAACGTTCGTGCGGCCTCCTCTTCCGCCGGATCCATCTCGGCGAGCACCGGCTCGACCGCGCGTACGACAAAGGGCACCGTGATGAACAGGAGCGCGAAGACGATCGCAGGGGGAGCGAAGAGAATCTCGATGCCGTGACTCTGGAACCAGCGACCCATTGGACGTGTCGGACCGAGCAGCAGGACGAGCATAACGCCGGTCACCAGCGTCGGAATCGCGAACGGGAGATCAACGAGTGCCTGCAAAAGGCCGCGCCCGGGGAAACGAAATCGCACGAGCACCCATGCAGTTGCCGTCCCCGCAACGGCGTTCACGACAGCCGTTAGCGCTCCGGTCCACAGCGTGAGCAACAGGGCATCCCTCGCGACAGGCGTCGTGACCGCGCGCCAAACGCCAGCGAGACCGTCGCTCAGCCCCGTGCTGGCCAACGCCAACAGCGGCAGAACGACGAGGACGGCGACGTAGAAGAACACGCCGCCGCGCATGACGCGCTGGATCGGGGAAGCGCGCGTTACGGCAACGCTCATCTGCTGGCCACCGTTCGCGTCGATGCTCGTTCGAAAACGCCGCCCGGCGCAAAGAGCACCTCGGTCACGCGTGGCCAACCACCGATGTCGCGGATCGTGAAGAGCCCAGGCACCTCAGGGAACTTGGATCGGTACTCCACCGCGACGCTGTCGTGAACCGGTCGCAGTCCATGCTCGGCATACAGTCGTTGAGCTGCCGGTGTTGAGAGAAACGCCACGAACCCTTCAGCCGCTTTCTTTGTCCCGTGCCGTTCTGCGTAGCCGTCGACAACGGCGACTGGGTTCTCGATCAGAATCGTCGCCGGAGGGATGACATAGTCCATCTGTTTTCCTGCCTTACGAGAAACGAGTACTTCGTTCTCATACGTGATGGCGGCATCGCCGACACCACTTTCAAAGGTGATGATCGATTCCCGGGCGCCTTTGTCCATGATCGCCACATTGGCGAGAATTCCACGCATCAGTGCCTCGGCGGCAGCGCTATCCCCAGCCGGCGCGGATGTCCCGCCGCGCAACGCTGCGCCGTAGATCGCGCTCAGGTTCCACATCGCGCCGCCGCTCGTTCGCGGATTCGGCGTCAGCACTTTGATCCCGGGGCGACGAAGGTCGTCCCAGCTCTTGATGTTCTTGGGATTCCCGGGGCGCACGGCGATGACGACGATCGAACGTGTGACCATGCCGCCGCCTAACGAACGCGCCTTCCAATCCTGCCGGACCAGGCCCGCCTTGACCAGCGTTTCCAGATCCGGCTCCAGCGACAAGGCGGCGAGATCGGCCTCGAATCCACCGGCGATGGCGCGCGCCTGCGCGCCGCTGCCGAGGTACGACTCCTCGAATGTGATGGTCTGCCCTGTCTTTTCCTTCCAGTCGCTCACGAACGCGGGGATGATCTCGCGATAGGCTTCTCGCGGAGTCGTGTAGGCACCGAGCGTGAGCGTGACCGGCGCAGTGGAATTCGCCGCGTTGCTGCTCGCGCATGCGGAGACTATCAACGAGAGCGTTACGAGTGCTGCTATCCGGCGTTCAGTCGCCATCAATCGCTCGTTAGGTGAGAATGGTTGTTCTAGAAGCTGTGCTGGAAGCGCGTCTGCAGCGCACGCTCCGGCTCGCGATTGCCGCCGGGGGCACCGCCGTGGAAGCGTGTCACGCTGTAATTCAGCATGAGGCGCACCCCCCGGTTCAGGTACCAGTTGAAGGCGATGCCACGCGAGTCGGCGCGGGATGGCTGCGATGACGTATCGGCGAAGACCGGGAACGCGTCCGGATCTATCGTGAAGCGGTTGTAGCGAACGCCCAGCTCGAACGCGCCCCACTGATGTCGCTGCGGGTCGAAGGATTTGTTTGGAGTAAGGCCTCGATACGACGGATGCTCGCCAGTCAACGCGATCGATGACGTGACGTTGAAAGCCGTGTGCTCCAATCGCTGAGCCGCGGTGGCCTGCCTAACGAACTGCCCGACGCGGGTGTACTCCCACAGCGCGCCGAGCCGCCCGACGTACCAGTAGCCCTGGGGCGCGACGCGAGTGTGCAAGCCGTCGGCGATCGTCGTACCGGTCGTCTTGCCGTCAGTGCGGAAAGCGAACGCGGCTTGCTGCGCCGGCGTGCGATACGTCTGAAGCCCAGGTGCGGCCGCGGTGCCATGATGTCCGCCACGGGTTCCAGCCACGCCGACGCCGAATTCACGCAGTGCCCTCAGCGAGGAACGCGCGAACGGCTCGATGAAGAGCCGGGCCGCGAAGTCCTTCTGATCGTCGCTATCGCCGTCGCCGAAGCCGAGATCCGCGACGCCATTGAATACGCCGGCCTGATACTGAACGACGCCGCCATGAAGATCGCCGTAGAGCTGCACGCCGACATCACGGTTAGGCGCGAAGCCCGTGTTTATCGCGCGCTCTATGAAAATGAGGTCTGTTGCGGACTGTAACCGCTCGAGCCCAACCGGCGGCTTGAACTTTCCCGAACGGATATTCAGTAGCGGATTCAGTTTGAGATCCGCGTGCGCATCAAAGACGGTCACGCGCCCCTCGCCGAAGTCGGGCATCAGGCGCAAGTCAACGATGCGGCCGACTGTGGCTTCCCACACTGGGCGCACGCGCCGCAGCAGAAACGTCCCCGTTGCCGGTGTGTTGTCGGCGTCGAAGAAGAAGCGGCTGTCGCTCTGGAAGTACCCACGCAGGCGCAGACGAAATCGACCGTCAGCCGACGCGAAGGAGAGGGGAGGATTGCTGGCGTCGGTTGCCTGACGAGTCGTTCTTGCGAGGCTATCGGCGAGGCGACCCTGGCGGCGCATCAGTTCGTTCACCGCTGCTTCGAGCTCGCTCACGCGCGCGGCGAGCCGAGCGTCGTCAGGCACCGAGCGCGCTGTATCGCCAGGGATCGCTCGGCCTTCGCGACCTTGGGCGCCGGCAAGGGAAGCGTCGATCAACCCAAGCGCGGCGACCACAGCGATCTGAATGACGTAGCGATGCATGAGCGATGCTCCCTTTGCACCTAGGTGAAGCGTGACTCCGACAAGGCGTAGGCGGTCCACGACGCTTCACCGGCCGCAGAGGGGGAAGGCATTCGGCAGGCCAATCAATTGCTATCGCCGTAAGTCATTGTGACTCAGATAGTTAGGCGGTCACTCTGTCGGATCACTCCCACATTCAACCGTGAAATAAGACGGCACTATCCTTGATATGTCATGGGCACCCTTCCAAACCATCGTATTTCATGGATTCGCAGCAAGCTCTCCCGCCACATCAGCCATTCCAATTGTTGGTGGATGTCTGGCGCACCGCGTCGGGTTCGCTTCCGATTGCGGAGATGCTCCCGCGTTTCGCCGGTTTGCTTGCCCGAGTCCTACCGGCGGACTACATCGCCGTTAGGCATCTCGACAGCGCAGCTCGGCGGCTAGAGTCGATCGCGGTCAGTCCCATGCGACCCTGCGCTCTTCCAGCGCTCGCCCGCGAGCCACTGAGCGACGCCGATTTGCACGCGTTCGTCGAGTGGTGCCGGTCAGGTAGCGCGACGCTGCTATCGAACCCTTCAGCGTCGCAGGTGCGCAGCTTCGCGTTTCCTGGTGTGCGCGCCGACGCGGACGTGCTCATCGCGCCTCTTCGTGCTGGTGAAACAGCGCTCGGTCTCTTCGCGATCGTGGCGCGCGCGCGTGGCCGCATGGGCGATCCGCACGTCGCCCTCGCCGACGAGCTCATCGCGCCGATGTCCGCCGCAATCGAGAACGACATCCGCCTGCGGGAATTCTCGCGCATGCGTGAGGCGCTCGAGGCGGACAAGCGCGCCCTTCTGCAGCGATTGCAGCGGCAAGAGCTGGCAGACACGCTGGTCGGTCGCGAAAGTGGCCTGCAGAGCGTGATGGATCGGGTGGATCAAGTCGCACCGACCGATACGCCGGTGTTGTTGTTAGGCGAAACTGGCACGGGGAAGGAAGTTCTCGCGCGGGCGATTCATGCGAAATCGCGCCGAGCCGGTGGGCCAATTCTGCGCGTGAATTGCGGCGCACTATCGCCGGGACTCATCGACTCGGAGCTTTTCGGCCATGAGAAGGGGAGCTTCACGGGAGCCGCGGCGATGCGCAAAGGCTGGTTCGAGCGCGCCGATGGCGGCACGCTCTTCCTGGACGAAATCGCGGAGCTCCCGGCCGACGCCCAGGTGCGCCTTCTGCGCATCCTGCAAGACGGCACCTTCGAGCGCGTTGGCGGACAGCGATCCCACAGCGTCGACGTGCGCGTAGTCGCCGCGACACACCGGAAACTGCATGACATGGTCGCGCGTGGGACGTTCCGCGAGGATCTCTGGTACCGCATCGGAGTCTTCCCGATCGAAATCCCGCCATTGCGCGCTCGGCGAGAGGACATCCCGGCGCTCGCGGCGCACTTCGCGCTGCGCGCGGGCTTGCGGTTAGGCGGTGCGCCTCTCGCGTTAGGTCCGGACGACGTCGACGTGCTCGTCTCTTACAGCTGGCCGGGGAATGTGCGCGAGCTCGCAGCTGTGATCGAACGCGCGGCGATTCTCGGCGACGGCCGCCAGCTACGACTGGCCGCGGCTCTTGGCGGAGGTGCGAACGGATCTGGCGTATCGAGGGTGCGTGACGCCGGCGGCAGCAAGGCAGCCGGACGTGAGGTCGATCCCGCGTCCGTCGTCACGCTCGACGAAGCGATGCGGGACCACATCGAGCGCGCGCTACGCGCTACGGGCGGGCGCATAGAGGGCCCTCGTGGCGCCGCCGTGCTACTCAAGATCAATCCTCACACGCTGCGCGCTCGCATGCGCAAACTGCGTATCGACTGGGGGACTTTCAGGCCTCAGAGCGACGCCGACTTCGGCGGAGACCCGCACTGGGAGTAGCTCTCCCCGTTAGGCGACGTTAGAGCCTCGGCGCGAGCGCGTCCTGTGCGTCTTTCGACGTCACGACGGGCACGATCTCGAAATCGGTGACATCGCGCCAGTTCGCTATCCACGATTCGAGGTCACTGATGTCGTCGCACTCCATGACTTGGAAACACCGCCGATAGTCCGTCGTGACCCAGCTGGTAATGTAGCGCAATCCGTCAGGCGCGAGACGTCCGCGGTCGCGAAAGCGGCGATAGACCGGCAGCGGGTCGCCCTTCTTGAAGTGCTCGATGATCATGTACAGCATGGCTCGTTAGGTTAGCTCCATCGTAGTCCCACAGCCCGCTCCTTTAGCCCGTTCGTAGACGACGGCCGCCGCGGCTACATCTTGCAGCGCCGTGCCGGTGCTGTCGAATACGAATGTCTCATCTGCCGACGTGCGCCCTGGACGCAGACCGGCCAGTACCTGTCCGAGCTCGGCGTGCACATCGGAGGTGTGCATAACGCCGGCGTCTATCGCGTGGTGCAGGTCGCCGATGCTCGCCGCCTGATCCAGAAGGTCGACCACGACCTTGCTCTTGGCGAGGGCCGCGGGCGCGATCTCTTGTTTTTCCGGGTTATCCGCACCGACGGCGGCGACGAAGAGTCCCGGATGCAGCATCCTCGCATGGAGTATCGGCTGCCGTGATGGCGTACACGTCACGCAGATCTCGCTGGCCGCAATGGCCGAGTCCAGTCGCTCGTTAGGTGTGATGCGTATGCCCAGCTCCACGCTGAGGTCCTTGGCGAACGACGCGGCACGTTCGTTATCGAGATCGATCGCGTAGGCGTGACTGAGGGGCCGAACGAGGGCCAAAGCGCGCAGATGACTGCGCCCCTGAACGCCGCAGCCATAGATGGTCACCGTGCGAGCCTCGGCGAGCGCCAAGAGTCGAGCGGCAACGGCGCTCGCGGCGGCCGTTCGCAGGATCGTAATCTCGATCGAGTCTAGGATCGCGAGCGGTCGCCCAGATAGGAGATCAAAGAGCGCGATGACTCCCTGGATAGTGGGCAAGCCGCGCGTCTTGTAGTTGTCTGGAAAGTTCGCGTTGATTTTCGCGGCGAAGTATCCGCGCTCGCCACCTAACGCGGCAGTCTTGACGTGATACCCACCACCGCTGACGGGCGCGCCGAGGATGCCAGGTGCGGTAGGCAGCTCGCCCCTTGCGTGCTGGATGAACGCGCGCTCGACGGCGTCGATGCAATCCGACATGTCGAGCAGATGAGCGACTTCCGCCCGAGTCAGGATGATCATCGCGCACAAATCCCGCGTATCGTGCGGCCTGATGCAAGCCGTATCGTCGTTGCGCTTTGCAGTTGACGTTAGCGGTTCATGCCGCGATGCTCGGAAGGACGCCCTCCTGTTCTACGACGAGTGGAATGACTGTTTCAGCGAAGCGCTCCATCTCTTCGAGTTGAGGACTGCACTGAAGCAGCAGCACGTTCACGCCCGCCGCCGACAGCGCGCTCACTCGCTCAGCAACTTGCTCGGGTGTTCCCACTAACCCGGCGCGCAGGCCGCGATTGGAGACCGAATAGTCCTCCAAGCTCACGCGTTGCTCCAACTGCGTATGCGCGATCCAGTCCTGGTAGTTCGCGTAGCCAGGCGAGCCTGGCTGCACGTTGGTTATGCGCTCCAGCTCTCGTTTGGCCGCGGCCTCGCTCTCGCGTACGATGAAATACGCGGCCATCGCGAACTGCATGGGCGGAAGATCTAATGCTTCGCGGCGAGCACGGATGTCGGCAATCTTGGGAATCACGCGCTCAGCCGGATCGCCGTGCATGGCGTACGCGTCGCACGTACGAGTGATCAGCGACTTGGCGGCCTCGGACTCCCCGCCGGCGTAGATCGCCGGGCGCGGGCGCCTAACGGGCTTGGGCTCCAGCACCGTCTCATCGACGGTATAGTAGCGCCCCTCGAAGGAGAAGCGTGGCTCGCGCCAGACGCCGTCCAGGACCTGCAGCCACTCGGCCGTGCGCGCATAACGATCGTCGTGCTCGTCGAAGCGCACGCCGTAGCGTCGCGCCTCGTCTTTCCACCAGGACGACACCACGTTGAGTGCCAGGCGCCCGTTCGAGATCCTGTCGATGTTCGCAGCTTGCTTGGCGAGCGTCGCTGGATTGTGAAACGTCGGACGCACAGCGACCATCAGCTCCAGCCGCTCGGTGACGGCGGCGAGCGCTGCGGCGGTGCTCCACGCGTCGAGTGACGGCGCCTCGATCCCCTTGATGTCGTTCAGGAACAATTCGGCGATGAGCGTGATGTCGAAGCCGATCTCCTCGCTGCGACGCGCCAGGCGGCTCACATACTCCCACGAGGCGTCCATGCCCTCGTCAGGCACATTGCGGAGCCAGCCGCCGAAGACTGGAAGCCAATAACCGTAGCGCATCAGGCGGCCCTCACGGCTGAAGGTGCGTCGATGCCGGCGCGCTCGATCAGGTAGTCCACCAAGCGCTCGAACGGGTCGAAGCCGACGACGCGCGGAGCATCGGCCACGAAGTTCGAGAGTGCATTGATGTCGTAGAAGTAGTGCTTGCCGTCGCGATCGTCGACGAAGTATTCGATGCCGCCAACGTCGAGCTTAACCCGCGCGGAAATGCGCTCGACTTGGGCGATAATCTCGGCTGGCGGCGTCGTTCCCTCGACACGCATTCCGTTCTTCGGCGCATCGACAGCGCACGCACCGCGCACGAGGTCCTGGCCGTCCGTCGTCTGGCAGACATCCGCGGGGCAGAGGTTGAAGCCTTCTGCCGGATAAACATTGATCGCGTACAGGTAGCGAGTGCCTAACGTCTCGACTCGGGTGATGTGCCCCCCGCGCAATGGCGCCCGCTCCTGTACGAGTGCCGTGCCGTCGACGCCGAAGTCGAGCAGGCCAGACGCGACGTTGCGGGCCAACTCGGCTTCGTTGGCGTAGCTCGTGATCCCAGCGCCGCTCCCGCCGATGTTGGCTTTGACGAGAACAGGATAGCGCAGGTCTTGCGCTGCATCCACGGCCTGCGATGGATGATTGATGACGCGCGTGCGCGGGGCAGGGAGCCCGAGCTCTTCGAGAATGTCGATTTGCCACGCCTTCGACAGCTCTAGGGCGTAGCAGTCCGCACCGTTCACAACCGGCGTGCCGAGTCGCTCGAGGTGGCGGAGCCAGTTGAGCGTGTGGAAGGTCGTCTGTCTGTGCTCACGCAGATACGCGGAGGGCGACGCCCGGTTGAAAACCAATGCATACGGCGTGACGCGTTCGTGCGGGTTGTACTGATGCGCCGCGGCGTCGATGCGGACATAAGGAACAGCGCGGCGTTCCAATTGCACGAAGAGCGGGCGGAACCAATCCGGATGTTCGTGGAAGATCGCGATCGGGCGGGGCGGGGTCATGGGCTACTCCGTCAGAAGTCCGCCGCCTAACGCGATGTAAGAAATGAGGTCAGACCCGATGGGTCCTCGCTGACCCGATTGACGACACCGAGCGTGTTTCAATCGAGTCTGACCCCATTTCTCAACGAAAAAGCCCGGGCGGGAAAAAGTAGCCGCCGGGCTCTCGCGTTTTAGCGCTTTGTTTTACGTGGCGGCAATAGGCGGCAAATCACCACGGCTTCAGTTGTACAAAAGACGCTAAGGTCGGCGTTCAATGGCGTCAAGGCTGCGGACGCGACATCGATCAGCAGAGTTCGGCGATGGGGTCAGACTCCACGCGGGGTCAGACTCCGTATGGAGTCTGACCCCGCTGTTGGGATTGCGAGGTGACTCGCTAGGCGGATACTCAGTGTCGCCATGCTTCTGTTCACCAACGCATCTCAAGTCGTCACGTGCGCCGGACCTGCACGCGCTCGTCGCGCGAGCGAACTCGCCGACTGCGCGATTGTGACGAGTGCTGCGGTGGCAGTCGACGGCGATACGATCAGTGACGTAGGCCCGCAGGACGAATTATCCCGTCGCTATCCCGGCGCGCAGCCGATCGATTGCGGGCGGCGACTACTCATCCCAGGCCTCGTCGATTCGCACACACATGCCATCTTCGGGAAGCCTCGATACGAGGAACAGGAGCTTCGAGCCGCCGGCGCAGACTATATGGAAATCGCGCGAATGGGCGGAGGTATCCATGCTTCAGTACGTGACTTACGAAGCCGAGGTGAAGAAGAACTTTATCGCTTGGCCAGCGAGCGCCTAGCGCGTCTCGCTGCCCACGGCACGACCACCGTCGAGGTGAAATCCGGCTATGGGCTCACCCTCGACGACGAACTAAAAATGCTGCGCGTAGCGCGCCGCCTGAGTGAGTCCCAGCAGGTCAGGATCGTCCCGACTTTTCTCGGCGCGCACGAGATTCCTCTTGAGGCCCGCGCCACAGCGGCAGGACGTGCCGATTATGTGACTTCGCTCGTCTCTGCCATGATTCCGCGGGTGGCGGCTGATGGACTCGCCCAGTTCGTCGACGTGTTCTGCGAACCGGGCGTTTTCACGGTTGAGGAATCGCGGTCGATTCTGTCGGCTGCGCGCCAAGCTGGGCTGCACCTCAAACTCCACGCAGATGAGCTGCGTCCCTCAGGCGGGGCACAGCTCGCAGTCGAGTTAGGCGCAACCTCAGCCGATCACCTCGCGGCGATCTCGCACGATGGGATCCGGGCGCTCGCGGCGTCGGAAACGGTGGCCACGTTGCTCCCGGGAACCATGCTGTTTCTAGGCAAGGATCGTCAGGCGCCCGCGAGGGCGCTGATCGAGGCGGGAGCGGCCGTCGCTTTGGCGACGGATTTCAATCCCGGCACCTCGCCGACGACCAACTTCCCGCTGATTCTCACGCTCGCCGTGAGTCAGCTCAGGATGTCGGTTTCGGAGGCAATCCTGGCCGCCACCGTCAACGGCGCGGCGGCGTTAGGCATCGCGGATCGGGTCGGCCAGATCGCCCCGGGATTCTCCGCTGACCTGGCGCTGTTCGACTGCGACGATGTGCGCGAGTTGCCGTATTGGTACGGTGACAACCGCTGTCGCGCGACGTGGGTGCGTGGTCTTGCTTGTCACGTGAGAACTGAAGCCCAGGCGCGCGCAGGGAGTGCCTAGTTAGGTCGTCGACGCGCCGCCGACCTTCGTGTCCGAGCGCCCGCGTCGATGTCCAACGTCTCCAAACTCAAAAAGAAGGCCGCAGACTTCGAGCAGAAAAGGCAATTCGATCGCGCCGTACAGGCGTACATCGAGTTGCTCGACACGCTCGCCAACGACATCGACGACGCCGACATCCCGCTCTACAACCGGGTCGGCGACATTCTCATTCGCCAGAACAGCGCCGCAGAGGCGCTCGTGTACTACGAAAAGGCGGTCGACCTTTACTCCGAACGCGGCTTCCTCAACAACGCCATCGCGCTCTGCAACAAGATCCTGCGCCAATCACCCGGGCGCACGATCATCTACTACAAGCTCGGCAAGATCAGCGCGACGAAAGGCTTCAAGAGCGACGCCAAGCGCAACTTCCTCGAGTACGCCGACCGCATGGAAAAAGGCGGGAAGCGGGACGAGGCATTCCGCGCGCTCAAGGAATTCGCCGACCTGTGCCCGGATCAGGACGACGTTCGCCTGATGCTCGCAGAGCACCTTGCTCGAGACAATCGCCGTGAGGAAGCGATCGAGCAATTGCAAACACTCCACCAAAGAATGGAAGAGGAAGGGCGCGAGGCCGAGGCGCGCGCGACGCTCGAACGGATGAAGGCGATCGATCCTGACGTGGAGCCTCGACCCTCTGGAAACTTCCAAACGATCAAATCGAACGAGCTCGTCTTCCTCGATGTCGACGATGTCACGCTTCCAGCTCGTGCGACGCCGAGCGAGCCGGCACCATCGTCTCGCGCGCCCGAGGAAGTCAGCAAGAAGCGAAAAACGCCGGCGCCAGCCGAGCCTGCAGTTGCGCCCCCGCACGCAGCGCTCGACGGGTTGTCACTCACGTTCGTGCCTGACGAGGCTGTCGATGAGGTCACTGCGCCGGATCTCATCGATGGCTTTACTCCGACTGGCGAGCACCAACGCATAACCCCGAGCGGAGTGGCTCCGATCGCTGACTTCGAGACGGGGCGCGCAGAACCTGCGGACATCGACGTCGAGTTCCCGTCGCTCATCGATATTCCAGCCGTTTCGGACGACCCGGACGCGCCGAGTCCGGAG
>DASYRX010000204.1:0-7439 GCA_036003845.1 Gemmatimonadaceae bacterium
GGCCGCCCCGAAGGACGGCCCCGCATGACTGCTTAGGTCAGCCGCGTTAGAACCCGAGGCTGATTCCAGCTGTGAGTGCCCAGTTGTGCGTCGTCTTTTGACTGAAGTTGAAGCCGGTGGCTTCCTTCATGTCGAAGCGGCCGATGTAGTCCTTTGCCATCAGGCGCACACCGAGGTTGCGGGATAACTGGAGGTCAACGCCCGCGCCGACATTGCCAGCGAGGTTTGTTGACTTGGTGTTCAGCGAGCCGGCGCGAATGTCATAACGCATCGCACCTGCACCGGCTTGCACGAACGGAGTGAGGCCGGATCCGAGCGACGACGTCATCGGGAGCCTGAGCTGCAGCGCACCGTCGTACACCAGAACTTTGCTGTCGGCGATGTCGAAGCCGCCGATGATGGGGAGGCCGACTTCGATGTTGGAGTCGGCGTAGCCGACGTTCCCCACGATGGAGACGTTAGGCGCGATGTCGAGACCCAGCTCGCCGCCGAGGATGGCGGTTCCTTGGTTGGAGATGCGCGATCCGATCGGCCCATCCATGAAATGACCGAATTGGATGTAGCCGACGTACGGCGTTAGGCGAACGACGGTTGGCTTTGACTGCTGCGCAAAGATCGGCGTCGCAAAAACAGTCGCGCCCAACAGCGTAGTCGCGAGGCGATTGACGAAGTTCTTGATCATTGCATTGCTCCTATGAGACCGGGACGATTCCCGCTAGTCAGAGAAGCAGGGTGGATGCCTACGGTGTCGTCATCCGCAAGTCGTTATGGTTTATGTACTTACACGACGCTTGTGGATCAGTGGAACCCGCGTTGTCCTCTACGACGTACGGGCGAGTGTCCTAAAGAGCTTGAACCACGGATTCACGCAGATTCGCGCTGGATTTTGAAAAACTTTGTCGATCCGCGAGAATCTGCGGTTAAAGCCTTTGACTTTGACGCAATAGATTCGCGCCGCATGACCAAGGCGTCTTAGCGCGCGCCGTATTCGTCCCACAGCTGCGCGATTGCGACGGCGCCTTTTTCAAAGTTCTCCACGCTCATCCACTCGTTAGGGGCGTGCGCGTTCTCACCAGGCAACCCGAAACCCACGAGCAGCACTGGCGCGCCGAGCACGCGCGTGAAATCGCCCACGACGGGTATGGAACCGCCCTCGCCGGTGATTACCGGTTCCTTATCCCACGCCGCCTTGAGCGCAGCACGCGCGGCATCGTAGATCGGTCCCTCGAGATTCGCGCGCCAGGGCTTGCCGCCATGGAGATAGCGCACCTGCACGCGCACGCCGCCCGGCGTCTGTGTGTCGATGTGATCCTTGAAGAGCATCTCTATCTCGGCGGGATCCTGGTCCGGAACGAGACGGCAGCTGACCTTCGCCATCGCTTTTGACGGAAGCACCGTCTTGGCGCCTTCTCCGGTGTAGCCGCTCTGTAGTCCGTTGGTTTCGCAAGTTGGACGCGTCCAGATGCGCTCGAGCGTGGAGTAGCCCAACTCGCCACCTAACGCGGGTGCGCCCGTCTCCAAACGGAACCGCTCTTCCTCAAACGGCAGATCGCGCATCTGATCGCGCTGTATCGCATCGTAGTCGCGCACGCGATCGTAGAAGCCCCGGATTGCGACGTGGCCGTTTTCGTCATGCAGCGTGGCCAGCATACGAGCGAGCGTTGTCGCCGGATTAACGACCGCGCCACCGTATGAGCCCGAGTGCAGATCGGTCGTCGGTCCTGTGACGTCGACCTGGAAGTACGCGAGACCACGCAACGACGACAGTATCGACGGAATCCCCGGCGCGAACATCGCCGAGTCCGAGATGACTACCGCGTCGCATCTCAGTCGCTCGGCGTGCAACTCGACGAATGGCGCAAGGTGATCGCTCCCGACCTCCTCTTCACCCTCCGCCAGCACCACCACGTTCACCGGCAGACGACCGCGCACGCGCAAGTGCGCTTCGATCGCCTTGAGATGAAGGAAGAGCTGCCCCTTGTCGTCGACTGATCCGCGCGCATAGATGCGCCCGGCGCGCACGTTAGGCTCGAACGGCGGCGAATCCCAGAGGTCCAGTGGCTCCGCCGGTTGCACGTCGTAGTGGCCATAGATGAGCACGGTCTTCGCGCTTGGGCCCGCCTCGCGCCATTCGCCAAGGACCACGGGGTGCCCAGCCGTGTCCATGATGCGCGCCTGCAGGCCCACCTGGGTCATGGCGTCGCGGAGCCATTCGGCGCAGCGCCTAACGTCGCCTTTGTGATCGCTCTGGGCGCTCACGCTTGGAATCCGCAAGAACTCGAACAGCTCTTCTCTGTGGCGTGTGCGGTTTTGATCGAGGTATTGCTTTAAGTCGGACATTGGTTTGAGCTAACGGATATCGCGCAATGTTATAGCAGAACGTCAAAATCGGTTGAAGAGCCATTGATGGCTAGCGCCGTTCCAAACCAGTCACCGCGAGCTCGCTCTTGCCAGACAACATGTTGGAACGGTGCTAGCGTCAACGAGATGTCTAGCGCATACGTTAGGTACCGGCGGGTGGGTGGATTTTTGGACTTGGGCCTCAGCTAACCTTCCAATTGAACAAACTCAGCGGCGAGACCTCACCGTACCTGCTTCAACACGCCGACAATCCGGTAGACTGGTATCCCTGGGGTAGCGCTGCGCTTGAACGCGCCAAGCGAGAGGATAAGCCGATCCTCCTCTCGATTGGTTATGCCGCGTGTCACTGGTGCCACGTGATGGCGCACGAGTCGTTCGAGAACGACGAAACGGCGCGGCTGATGAACGACCTCTTCGTCAACATCAAGGTCGATCGCGAGGAGCGACCCGACCTCGACGCCGTGTACATGCAAGCCGTTCAGGCGATGACGGGTCATGGCGGATGGCCGATGACCGTATTCCTCACGCCTGAGGGTGTTCCCTTCTTCGGTGGCACGTACTTCCCGCCAGCAGAGCGCGAAGGGATGCCTTCGTTCCGGCGCATCCTGCAGTCCGTCGCGACCGCCTATCGCGATCGACGCTTCACGGTCGATGCCACGGCAACGCGCATGCGGGACTTCTATGCGGCGCAGCGCGATACCTGGCGCAGTTCGAGCGAGCTGTCGTCACGCACGCTGGAGAGCGCCTATCGAGCGCTGGAGCGCTCGTACGACGAACGGCACGGGGGCTTCGGTGGCGCTCCGAAGTTTCCACCGACGATGGCGCTCGATTTTCTGCTGCGGTACGCCACGCGCACGGGCCAGCAGCGCGCCCTCGCCATGGCGTTAGGTACGTTCCGCGCCATGGCCCGCGGCGGTCTGTACGACCAGCTCGGCGGTGGATTTCACCGCTACAGCGTGGACGAGCGCTGGCTGGTGCCGCACTTCGAGAAGATGCTGTACGACAACGCGCTCCTCGTTAGGTTCGGCAGCCACCTCTGGCAGGCGACGCACGACGGCGAGGTGCAGCGAGTCGTGCAAGACACGATCGAGTGGCTCACGCGCAAGATGACGTCGCCCGAAGGAGGCTTCTACTCCTCGCTGGACGCCGATAGCGACGGCGGCGAAGGAACGTTCTACGTGTGGACGCTCTCGCAGTTCAGGGAACTGCTCGGTGACGATGCCGACGTCGCCGCCGCGTATTGGGGTGTGACGGCCCAAGGAAACTTCGAGGACTACGGCGAGTGTGTGTTGCATGTGCCCGCGGCGCCCGAGGCCCTGGCGGCGCGTTTCAGCCTAACGGTTGATGAGCTGCAGCAGCGAATCGACCGCGCGCGCACGGCACTCATGGAGGTGCGCTCACGACGACCGCGACCGGGGCGCGACGAGAAGATTCTGTCTTCGTGGAACGGGCTCATGCTGCGCGGACTCGTCGAGGCTGCAAGGGCGTTCGAGAACGAGAGCTACCGCGCGCTGGCCATCAGGAACGGCGAATTCTTGCGTCAGACTTTGGTGCGCGAAGGACGCGCGTCGCGCTCGTTCAAGGACGGCGTCAGTAAGGGCCAGGGATTCCTGGAGGATCATGCGGCGATCGCGCTCGCATGGCTGGACCTCTACGCACTCACGGGCGACCGCAGCTGGCTTGACGATGCCCGCACGTTAGGCGACTCGACGCTCGAGTGGTTCTGGGACGAACACGTCGGCGCCTGGTATGACACGGCGCGGGATCATGAGCAACTCATCACGCGTCCGCGCGACGCGACAGACAACGCGCTCCCTTCAGGATCGTCCCTCGCTACGGAGCTGATGCAGCGGCTGGCCGTGTACACCGGCGCTGAGAAATACCGGCATACTGCCGATCGTTTTCTCGCGAGCTCCGCCGACGCGATGGCGGCGCATCCCACGGCTTTTGGGCACCTGCTTGGGGCTGCGGACTTCGCCGTGTTCGATCCGCTGGAGGTCGCAGTGATCGGTGGCCCCGAATCGCGGAACGTCGCAGATATGCTACGCCACATCGCAAACCGGTACTTGCCCAGCCTGGTACTGGCTCTGTCTGGCGGTGAGCCTGGGAGTGATCTACCGCTGCTCAAGAACAGGGCAGCGAGCGGAGAGGCCATCGCATACGTATGTCGCCACTACGTTTGCGAGGCCCCTGCGAGATCGGTCGAGCAGCTGGCGGCGAGCCTGGATGCTGCGTTGCGGCCGAGGGTGCCCGGCGTCTCCTAAGTGTTGCCGGGCACACGCCTTGCCCTCGGGCGGGGGTGTTATACTGCGACGTTTGTTAAGGAACCGGGGGCGAAGCGCGCTCCGAGTGTCCAGCAACAGGAAGCGGGCGTCGCATGGGGTGACTGGCTCCGTAGTCGCCCAAAGTGTCACAACCAACTTCGATCCGACTAAAGCGCTCATGCAGTCCGGCACATTGAAACGGCTCGCGGGAGTCGCGTGCTTCACGATTCTGGCCACGTGCACGACCGCCGTGGACCCGACGCCCGTCGCGTCGGTCTTACTGCTGCCACCTAACGATTCTGTTCGCGTTGGGGAGGTGCGCCAGCTCGAGGTGCAGGTTTTCGACGCGGCGAACAATCGCTTGCAGGGACGCAGGGTGCACTACAGTAGCGCAGAGCCCGCGATCGCGACGCTAGATACGCTTGGCCGTGTGCGCGGCGTGGCCGTCGGCACGGTGCAGCTGACGGCGACCGTAGACGGGAAGCGCGGTAGCGCGACGTTCAAGGTGATTCCGGCTGTCGATCGCGTCGCCGTCGCGCCGCTGAGTGGCGAGATCCCATTGGGGAGCTCGCGGCAGCTCGCGGCGAACGTGTTGGATGCCTCTGGGAACGCCATCCCCGGCCGCCCCATCACGTGGTCCAGCTCCAATTCGTCGATCGCGACGGTGTCCGTCGCCGGGCTCGTTTCGGCAGTCGCGTTAGGCAGAGCAACGATCACGGCGTCTGTTGAAGGGAAATCGGGCACTTCCACGATCGATGTTGTGGACCCCGTCGCGACGGTTCGCATTACGCCGCTGGTGCCGCCGACGCTTCGAGTTGGCGGGAAGGTCCAGTTGACCGCGACCGCTTTGAATGCAGCCGGCCAGCCGCTATCGGGGCGTCCCGTGAACTGGACTTCGACGAACCCCAACGTTGCTTCGGTGTCGTCGTCCGGTGAGGTCACTGCGCTCGGCGTCGGTAGTTCGACAATCATTGCCGAAATCGACCAACGACAGGGGCAGGTTGGTGTGACGGTCACGCTGATCCCCATCGGCACCGTGACATTGGCGCCAACAACGGTGTCGATGTTCCGCGGCGAGCAGCGACAGCTCACCCTAACGAGTACAGATTCGACGGGCGCGACGATCACGAATTATCAAGGCCGCAATGTCGTATTCAACAGCACGAACCTTCCCGTGGTCCAGGTCACCGCGCAGGGCGTGATCTTCGCAGCCGACAGCGGCAAGGCGAATGTCACGGCGACAGTCGATCAGGTGACGAGCAATGTGGTCGCGGTTACGGTTGCGCTCGTGCCGGTCAACAATATCACTGTCAACCCCAATCCGGGTTCAGTGAAAGTGGGCAACACGCTCCAGATGCAAGCGATCCTGCGCGACGCCAATGGAAACATTCTCGTTGGTCGGCCAATCGTGTGGACTGTTTCCGATGCGACGAGGGCGACGATCTCGCCTGCGGGCGTGCTCTCGGCTATCGGGACTGGTACGATCACCGTGACGGCGACGTCAGAGGGAGTCTCAGGCACTGCGTCGGTGACGATCACGCCATAGCGCACGGCGAGAAGAACCCGGGCCCTGCATGTTTCGCGACATGCGGGGCTCGTTTGTTAGGTTAGGACGTCTTTGATGAGGCGGCGCGAGGCATGACAGATTCCAAAGCGTCGTTCACGCGCGGCATTTTCGCCGGCGCGATTCACGACGATCTGCTCTTTCCGTTTCCGGCCGCCGGCGACGGTCGCGATGCACGTGAAGCGGCACTCGTTAGGCGTGTGCTCGATGACCTGCGCGCCCTCGCCGAGCGCGAGATCGACCCGGCCCAGATCGACGACGACGAGGCGATTTCTGAGGCGAGCGTGCGCGAATTCGCGCGCATCGGCATGCTCGGTTTGACGATTCCGGCGGAGTATGGCGGACTGGGGCTGTCGGCGCGCGCGTACGCGCGGGTATTCGGCGCGTTGTCGCGCATCGACGCGTCGCTCGCCGTGCTCGTCGGCGTACACTGCGGACTGGGCAGCAAGGCGATCGTTCTGTACGGCAATCCGGAGCAGAAGGCGCGCTATCTGCCGCTCCTGGCACGCGGCGATACACTCGCGGCATACGCCCTGACCGAGCCTAACGTGGGCTCCGACGCGCAGCACATCGAGACGACGGCCGAGTTTGACGCGCGGCGCAATGAATGGGTGCTCAATGGGCACAAGATCTGGATCGGGAACGGGCATCGCGCCGGCGTGATCGTGACCTTTGCACAGACGCGCGTCGAACGTGGGGAGCAGACCGTGCAGCGTCCGTCGGCGTTCATCGTGCGGCCGGATATGCCTGGCTTTCACGTGGTCGGCACCGTTCGCAAGCTCGGGATTCGCGGATCGACGCAGGCGGAGCTGCGCCTCGATGGGCTGAGGGTTCCCGCGGACCATCTGCTCGGCCACGTGGGGAAAGGGTTTTCCGTTGCGGTGCACGTGCTCAACGGCGGCCGCCTGACGCTCGTCGCGGGATGTTCGGCCGGAGCGCGGCGCTTGTTAGGCGAGATGGCGCGCTATGCGTCCGAGCGCGTGCAGTTCGGCAAACCGATCGCGGAGTTCGAGATCACGCAGCGCAAGCTTGCGACGTTGGCCGCTGAGACATACGCAGCTGAGGCGATGTTAGGCGAGCTCGTCGAGCTCGTGGATCGTGGGGAGAGCGACTATGCGATGGAGGCGGCGTGCGCGAAGGTGTTCGCGAGTGATCTCATCTGGCGTGCGGCCGATGAGATGGTGCAGGTCGCGGGCGGGCGGGGATTCGTAAAGCCGTATCCGTACGAGCGGATGCTGCGTGACGCGCGC
>DASYRX010000205.1:0-2235 GCA_036003845.1 Gemmatimonadaceae bacterium
TACGCCACGTAGCCCACGCCCCCGAGGAGTGCAGCGACGCCCAGCTTCTTCCAGATGGATCCACCGCTCACGACATTGCCTGCCGGAACTCGAGCCCTAGGTGCAGCGGCAACCTTAGTCTTTGTGGCCGCCGCAACACCAGCTTCCAGCAGCGGTTGTGTCCACACGTCGTTCGCGTGAAACCGCATGTTATCGACGAATCGCTGCACGATCGTGATGCGCTGCGCGTCGCCCTCGCGCCCGAATCGAAACGTGCCAGGATCGTCGAGACGAGTGCCGGCGAACTCGATGACGCCTTCGCGCAGATAGAGCACAGCCACGTTCGAGTCAGGATCCACGATCAGCGCGACGTCCGTTCCGCGAATCGCAATCTCTCTGCCTAACGCGACGATCGTGAGAGGTCCGCGCGCCCACTGCACATACGCGCCGCCATATTCGATATCGAGGATCAGTCGCTCAACCTCGCCCTCCGGCGTTTGCTCGCGGCGAGACGAGATGGCGTATGATCCAGCGCGCCCTTCGCCCACAGTGAGCGAGATGCCGCTGAGTTTCAGTGCGGCGACGACTTCTGGGCAGCGGCCCAGCTGCGGCGCGAGATAGAAATTCCCATCTCCGGAGGCGCCGCGCTCGATGCGTAAGTGCACGTCGCTCAGACTTTGCACTTGCAAGCGGTCACCAACCAACACGCTGTCACGCAGCCACGCGGGGATTGGTCCGATCGCACGAGCTACGGTCAGCGCGCCTCGCGCAGCGCGCGCAGGAGCCAGTCGATCGCAGCTGGACTCGTGCGCGACGCCTCGCACGTCGTTCACGATGCCCACTGGTGTGGAGCCTGGGCTCTGCGCTCCCGCTTGTGTGAGCGGTGCGAGCAACAGCGTCGCGAGGCAATACCTCGTTAGGTACCGCATCACGGCTCGAGTGCTCGTATGTGTCGAGCCGACTACCATCTGCTCTGCCCCTTCGGCCCCTCTCCTATCCGGGACCGCGCGCCTGCTTCCAGCCCACCGAGGCGCGCTGGCGATCTCCAACGTCTCCGCTCACGATCTGCTTGCATGCTGCGGCGGGCCGCGCGGGCTGTCAACTAGTGACACCCCAGTGCGAAGGACCCCCGCCGACCTAACAAGCGCAAACGACCGGCTAGCGCGCTCAGCCGTTGCCGGAGCCCGATGAGCGTTGCCACTTGGCGCGCGTGTAGACCGGGCGAAAGCCTTGACGCTCGGCGTTTCGCTGCGATGCGCTGCCGGGCGCAGTGACGACCATGGCGAGATCGACGCCGAGCCTTGCGGCAAACGTTAGGCGTGCGTGCAGCAGTGCGAGCTGCGCGCCTTGTCGCCGAGCTTCGGGGATCGTGCAGGCGCCCGCGAGGAGTGCGACGCCGTTATGCACAGTCAACGCCGCGGCCGCGATTGGACGACCGTCCAGTTCCGCGAGAAAGCAATGCGTGTCGCGCGCGCGCGTGGTGATGGAGCCCATTTCTTCGATGAACGGCACCAATTCGGGTACTTCGCTGCTCCAGCCTTGAACTGCGATATCAGAGTAGAGCGCTGCATCGCTTTCGCCGACGCTGCGCACGACGATCCGCGTGTCGCTCTCTTGCGCCGGCAGTGTCGTTGGTCGAACGAGTACGACTGAGCTCTCGATCGGACTGTAGCGTCGAGCACTGAGTAGGCTGAGTGTTTCTGGAGCGGCGAAGGAGCAAACCTCGTGCGCTGTCACGGCGCCGCGCGAATCGAAGAACGCCTCGATCTCCTCGAACTCGGCCTCGCGAAATGGATCGAAGATTCCGAGTCCGAAGGTCTGGGTGATTGGGGAGGAAATGCCGTCGAACATCGCGTAGACGCCGGCAATTTCGGTCCACGTCGCGCCGACGTGCGGTTGCAATTCGTGTCGCGCTTCGACGAACGCGGCGTTGGCCATCCCCTCGGCGCGCTCGAGCCGCCGCGCTAAGTCGAGATCAGCGGTCGGATATTCTTGCTTAGAAATGATTCACCTGCACATGGAATCGCGCGTGGATGCATCTCGTTGAACGGTGGGATTCTCGTACATTCCCGCGCATGGCTCCAGCCCTGACTAAATCGCTGTTCGTCTCCGGGCACCAGTGCTTGAAGCAGCTCTGGTGGAAGGTGCACGAGCCCGACGCTGTCGAGCTGCAGCCTGACAAGGTGTTGCAGGACTTGTTCGATCAGGGGCATCAGGTTGGAGAGATTGCGCGCACGCGATTCCCTAACGGGACGC
>DASYRX010000206.1:0-38012 GCA_036003845.1 Gemmatimonadaceae bacterium
CTTGCCAAGGCGGAGCGGTCTCACCCGCAGGATTTGTCCGACATTCGCGAGATGCTGAAGCGAGGCCTGATCGAGGCATCCAAGGCGCGCGAGTATTTCGGCCGGATCGAGCCTGAGCTCTATCGCTTCCCCGCGATTCACGCGCCGACCTTTCGAAGGGCCGTAGATGCTGAATTTGGAAGGTAGCGACGCGGCGCCGCGCAGTCGTGCGCCTAACGCCTATTCTGCTGCCTTGCTCGCTCCGGAGATCCCGACCTTCTCGACCGCGCACTTGAACGCGTGCAGCACGCAGCGTAGTCCGCCGTTTTCGCGAATCTCCAACGGCCGAAGACCCGTGTAGCGCCGGAGCATATTGCGCAGCGACGTGGATGACGGGAAATCCGCGAGCATCGCGACTTGTGTGACCGAGCGCCCCGGATCTTCGAGCAAACGCGCGCACACCATTAGGCGACACCAAGAAATGATCGCCTCGGGCGGAGGGAAGCTCGCGGCGCGCGTCCAGTCCGCGAGCGTCTTGCGACTCACGCCTAACTCCTTCGCCAGCTCGCGTACCGTGAGCGCGCGGCGGCCACGCTCGAGACAGGCGCGCATGAGATTGAGCACAGGATGAGGCGGGCCCGTCCATAGCTGCTCGATCACGTAGCCGGCTGTGCAGTGCTCCTCGGCACGAGCCAGCGCCTGGCGCAACGTTAGGCTGAGATCATCTACGTCGCGCAAGATGAGATCATTCACACCTGCGCGCGCGAACTCCAATACGTGTCGAGCGTTTTCGGGTCGTAAAGAGCAGTAGAGCACCACTGGAACTGACGGATACTCTTCGCGCAGCTCCCTAACGAGTGGGAGCGTCGATTCTCCCAGGCGATCGCGGAAGTCGATGACGACCATGCTCGCGATGCCATTGCGCACAAGTTCAGAGATTTCCAATGCGCGATCACACGTGCGAATGTGCGCGTGATCGCGCAGCGCATCGATGAGTCGAGCGCGCGCGAGAGGGTCATAAACCAGCGTCGCAACAATCATCGCGTGAGAAAGTAACGCCTGACGTTACATCGCGTATGCAGCGCTTCCCATCCCGTAACTCGCATGGCGGCCGGAACGAGGATACTTCCTCGCACGCACCCCCCCTAACGGAGAATCACATGCCCCGCCGTATCCTACGCATCGCCGTTGTCGCCGCTGTGGCCGTCGCCTTCGCGGCGTGTTCGAACCCCCTGGCTCCGACCCAGAAGATCCCGACGCAGCTGCGCGGGGACTGGGTCAACCCTAACGGGGACTGGGTCAACCCTAACGGCGACTGGGTCAATCCCAACGGTTAGAGTCTTCTATAGCACCAGCGCGCATTCGAGTCCTTCGAGATTCGCAAGGACCTCGCGCGTACCGTCGCTCCACTCACGCGGCGCCTCGACGGGGTGCCGCGTGAGTTCGTTTTGGTCGGCAACGTGCGCCAATTCGTGGAAGCCGTGCTCCTCGGCGATGGCTTTGGCGCGTTCGCGGGTGGTAAATGCGCGGTTCTCGCGACCCAGCTCCGCATACGCCTGAGATAGCGTCAAGAGCGCGTTCGCATTCTCGTACGGAAGCGTGGACTCAGACACCGCGCGTTCGAGCTTCTCGGTCAAGGGCTCGATCATCGACACCTCACCACAGCGAGCCGCGGCAAGCGCGCCGATGCCGAGGGCGGGAAGCAGGATGCGTCCGTCGGCGATGTTCGGGATCGACTTGAGAATCGCGTGCAGGGCCGCTTTCGGTTGCCCCGCGAGGACGGAGATGTTCGCGAGGTTGATGAGCGCCTCGCTCTCCTCCTTCTGGCGGCCGCCTGCCTGCACGAACGTGAGCCATCCGTGGAACAGCGCGCCGTCATAGTCGCGCGCTTCGCCGAGGATAATCGTTAGGCCCTGGTGCGCTAAGCGCTGAATCTCTGCGATGCTCGCAGCCTCGGAGATCGCCAGCGCCTCGGTGAAGAACTCGCGAGCCTTCGGATAATTGCCACGCAAGCGCGACGTGTTGCCGCGGCCGATCGCGGCGCGGCCGAGGAGCAGCTGGTCACCCGTACGCTCGCCGATGCCATGTACCTGCGCGTAGAGCTGCTCAGCGTCATCGAGATTACCCAGGAGTCGTGCGATTCGACCCTGCTCCGCCAGCAGCAAGCCGCCGAACCGCGCCGATGCATCGCGCAGCGCTTCACGCGCGCTGCCGACCATTGTGTACGCAAGCATGAGCGCACCCGACGCAGTGATGCGACCCGACATGTCGATGACCGCCTTGGCGATTTGCTGCTGCCCCGCGCGCTCTGCATAGCGGTGCAGCCCCTCGATCATCTTCTGCAGGTCGCCTAACGAGTCATCATCAAGCGGCTTCACGCTGTCCTGCTCGACAGCCTCGTGGGCACTCGTGGCGAACTGCTCCAGCGCCTGGGCGCTGCGCTCCGCCAGGTCCAAGCGAGCCGTCTCGGGCTGCTCCGAGAAGCGACTCAAACAGTGCGCAACTAGCAGCCACAACGAGTCCGCGGCACCGAATTCATCTTCGGAGCCGACTCGGCTCAAATCGAGCCGATAAGCCTCAAACGGTGTGGGTAGTGCGACCATGTTTCTCCCTTCCCTTTGCCCCTCGGGCGAGTGCGATCAATATCCCCTTTCGTGACTTAATTCACAAGGAAGATGTGTGTTCTTTCGCACATAGCGCGCCATAGCATTAACAGTTGACGCGCGAGTGAGTTAACACATCCTAATGCACACTTTTTCCGCCGTTACGCCTGCGTCTTCCGATATCACACGTTAGGCGGCGCTAATCATTCACCATCCATCCATCACACCAATGCCCAACGCCTCTCCTGATTCCGTCGCGAAAATAACTCTCGAAACCAGCCTGGACGTCCTGCGCAAACAGAAGACACTCGGCGAGCGTGCCCTCACTCAACTAGACGAGCCGCAGCTCTTCGAAATCATCGATTCCGAAGCGAATTCTATCGCCGCTATTGTGAAACACTTACATGGCAATATGCGGTCCCGTTGGTCCGACTTCCTCACCACTGACGGTGAGAAACCGGATCGTGATCGTGACAGCGAGTTCGTGATTTCAGACGGAGAGCACACGCGCGACGTCGTGATGGGCTGGTGGAATGCCGGATGGGCATACGTCTTCAACGCCCTGGAATCGCTCGAGCCCCATGACCTAGAAGCCACAGTGATGATTCGCGGCCAGAAGATGACAGTGATCGCCGCGATTCTCCGTCAGGTAGACCACTATGCCCAGCACATCGGGCAGGTCGTGCTACTCGCCAAGCATTTCAAAGGCTCGAGCTGGCAGACGCTCAGTATTCCGAAGGGAAAATCAGCCGAATTCGAGGCGGAGTTCCGCAAGAAATTGGCGGCGAAAGGGGGCTGAAATGCCCTTCCGCATCAGTGCCTTCTTAGCTCCCGGATCTCTCGGCCGGGGAGCACGACCTCACGCCGGTGAACCGACAGGTCTCGCCTTTCACCGTTCGCAAAGCGGCCACTCCGCTCGCGGATGGCGACCACGCGCTCCAGCTCATCCACACTCTGCAAGACCTTGAGGCGAATGTCCCGACCCAGATCTTTTCGCTCGCTGAGGAAAAGTCGCACGATTTCGAGCGCCTGGCGGGATCGCTTAGTCTCCACAAATGCGTTGAGCCACGCGCCCAAGTAGAAGATCCGGCGGTTCTGCTGGATCCATGGCAGCGAGTCGAGCGCGGCTCGCAAATAGCCGATGCTGAGCGACTCGCTCTCAGTCTCATTGAAAGGCCCCAGGCTCGCCGTGGCCCAGTCCTCATTCAGCGTCGTGTCGGCGAAGTAACGCTGGAAGTACTCCCGCTTGATTGCCGGGTCCGGGCGCGCTGCCCAGGCGGCAAAGGCCTGGCGAGCTCCTTCGGCGCTGCGATCTGCGATTCGTAGCGCATCGAAACGACCGGGTGCGCTTTCGGCGCCTAACGCGAGGAGGCGGGTGACGATCGCCCAGCGCGTGGGAAGACCGATCGAATCGCCGCCAAACGTGGTGCTGTCGAGCAGCGCGTCGAGCGTGCGCACGCCATCGTCGCTGCGGGCGAGGCGGATGTACGCGCTCAAATACGCACGACGGTTTCCATAGCTGCGGTTTGGATCGCGCGCGCCGGCCAGAAGTGTCGACTCGGCAGCGGCCTGGAGCGAGTCGCGCGAGCTGCCCGTGACATATGTGCCCACGGCACGCGTTAGGCGGCCCAGTATGGTGCCCGCAATCTGCTCGTCGCGCTCGCGTGGCAGCTCACGTAGGGCCAGCGCGGCAAAGCGCTCCGGCTCGTAGCGCGATTCCCGAACTGCGTCCCAGAGCGCTCCCCACAAAAGCGCGCGCGTGAAGGCATCGCCGACAACGCCGATCAGTCGCTCCAACGTAGCCACGCTCGTCGAGTCCGGAAGGAACATGCCGTACGCGTAATCGCCGGCGTTGGCGTAGGCGAACGCGGGAACCGGGAGCCCCACAACGTCCCGCACGCTCACCGTATCTGTCGTGAGTGAAACGTCGAAGCGGCGATTGTCCCCGCCGTGATAGTACAGCACCAGCTCGCTCTTGATCGGCCAGGGCTCCGGCCCGGAGAGCGGACGCGCCGGTCGCTGGCTCAGACGGAGCCTAACGATTTGTCCGTCCGCCGATTCGAGCGTCTGCTCCACGACCGGCATCCCCGGCCGCATGATGTACTGATCTCCCCAGTCACGCAGCGGCCGTCCCGCTGCCTCGCCAATCGCGTCCAGCAGCTCGCGCCAGTTTGCGTTGCCGTACGCATAGCGCTTGAGGAAGCGTCGCACGCCGTCCTGAAAGGAACGCTCTCCAACCGCATACTCCAATTGCTTGAGTACGGCTGGAGCCTTGTTGTAGACGATCGGCCCGTAGTTGCTCTTGGCAAGATCGAGGTTGGCAAGCTCCTGATAGACGGGCGTCGTCCCTTCGCTGCCATCGACCGCATAGGCCGCAGGTTTCGTTCGCAGATAAAAGCCCTTCCACGCTTCGGACTCGGGATCGAGCGCCGCCTGCATCTTCGTCGACATGAACGTCGCGAACCCTTCTTTCAACCAGAGGTCGTCGAACCAGCGCATGGTGACGAGATCGCCGAACCACTGGTGTGCGACTTCGTGGTAGATCGTCGACGTGCGGCCGAGTCGCTGAACGAGCGTTGGGCGCTCGCGGAAGATGAAGCGCTCTTCGCTGTAGAAGATCGCGCCAGGATGCTCCATCCCGCCGAATGGAAACGCGGGAGCCAAAACAACGTCGAGCTTTTGAAATGGGTAGCGCGAGTCGAAGTAGCGTTCGAGCCACGTGAGCGCGCGGTCATGCGCCAGGATGAGCGAATCGGACTCCACCTCTGCGGCCCGCGACTTTCGCACGAATAGATGAATCGGGCGTGCCGCCGTCGTGAGACTCCTTTCGACCCAAGGCCCCGCTGCGAAGGCGATGAGGTACGTCGAAATCGGTTCGCTCTCGCGAAAAGCGAACGTCGTGCCGCGCGAGGTGCTGTCGACGCCGAGACGCGTCCCGTTGGCGACCGCGGTCCAGCCAAGTGGCGTCGTTAGGGTCAAAGTGACGCGAGCCTTGAGGTCCGGCTGGTCGAAGCACGGGAACAGCTGCTGCGCGTCGGATGGAACGAGCAGCGTGTAGAGATAGTCGAGGCTGTCGCTCGGGTCGCGCACGCGAATGATGCTGGCGCCGGATGGAGCGATGCGCGCTGCGAAGTCGAGGTCGAGGCGATTCGTGCCCTGCCGCAGGTACTTCGCTGGTACGAGGATGTGGTGCTTGTTGAACTCTACATCGGCTACAAGGCGCCCATTCGCTCGCACCGACCCCAGATAAGGACCACGAAAGTCGAGGATGACGTCGTGAACTCGGCGCATCGAGAAACGCGCGATCAATCGGCCAGCTACTGAGTCGCGGGCGGTGACGTCGAGCGCGAGGTCATAGCGCACATCGCTGATGCGCGTGGCCCGCTCTCTAGCGAGGAGCGCCGATACGCCGGGCTTCATGAGTACCCCCGGATCGGTCTCGGCGTCCTGCGCGCGCGCCGGCTGCGCGAGCAGCGCAAGGAGCGCGATCGAGACCGAGCAGGCGAGCGAGCGGCCGGCGTGTTTGGGCGCTCTCATACGCGTCAGGGTAATCGACCGCATCATCATTTCTCTAGTGCACTCCACCTTGTCCGTCAAAGACCCTCAATTGATCTTGTCCCCCCCACGATTTGCCGTGATCCCTGAGCCACGGAGAAGTGATGCGAATCGCGAAGGTCGGTGTGCTGGGTGCGGGATCGATGGGAAGTGGTATCGCGGCGCTCGCGGCTTCTGCGGGAGTACCTGTAGTCCTGCTCGACGTTCCCAGCTCCGATGGCAGCGACCGTAACTCAGTAGCGCGGGACGCCCTCGCACGGATGGCGAAGGCAAAGCCGGCGCCACTCATGGATCCGAGCGCCGCGCGTTTGATACAGGTCGGTAACTTCGACGACAACCTCGAGTTGTTGCGCGACTGCGACCTCATCATCGAGGCGATCATCGAAGACGCCGAGACGAAGCGAGCGTTGTACGAGCGCGTGGAAGCAGTGCGCGGAGAGAAAGGGATCGTCGCGTCCAACACATCGGGGATACCAATTGCCTCGCTGGGAACCGGGCGCAGCGACGCGTTCCGCTCACATTTCCTGGGCACGCATTTCTTCAATCCGCCGCGCTACCTGCACCTGTTGGAGATCATCGCGACAGCCGAGACAGCACCTAACGTGATCAACAAGGTGCGCCGGTTTGCCGAGCGTGTGTTGGGCAAGGGTGTGGTGATCGCCAAGGACGTCCCCGGGTTCATCGCGAACCGGCTCGGGATCTACGGCTGGATCAGAGCGATGCGGCTGCTGGAGCAGTACGACCTCACAATCGACGAAGTAGACGCGCTCACCGGCCCGCTGATCGGACGCGCCAACTCCGCCACGTTTCGCACGGCGGACATCTCCGGGCTCGACGTCGTCTCGCACGTCACCGCTGGCCTCGCCGCAACGACAGGCGAGGATTTCGAGCTGCCCAAGTGGGTGCACGAGCTAGTTAGGCAGGGGAGGCTCGGGGTCAAGACTGGAGCCGGGTTCTATCGTCGCGAAGGAAAAGCGATCCTGACTCTCGACTGGAAGACCGGCGAGTACAAACCTCAAGCGGTACCAGAGCTCCAGGAGCTGGCGCACCTTGCCGCGAAGCCGCTCCCCGAGCGCCTTCAGGGCATCGTGCGTGCGGGCGGCGAGTACGCCGATTATCTGCGAACGCTGTTCGTCGAAATGAGCCACTACACGATCTCGAAGCAGCCTGAGATCGCGCACGACATCATCTCGGTGGACCGCGCCATGGAGTGGGGCTTTGCCTGGGAGGTGGGGCCCTTCCGTCAGCTGGACGCGTTAGGCATGCCGTTCCTGAGAGCACAGTTCGCCGAGCGGAAACTGCCGGAGCCTCCATTGCTCAAAGTCGCGCAGGAAGGCTTCTACAGAGAATTGGGGAGCGGGCCGCGCCAGATCACTCTGGCCGGCGCGTATGTGCCGATCGAGCCGGTTCCGGATCAGCTGGAGCTCGGCCTGATCAAGCAGTTCACCGGTTCGGTCGCGGAGAACGATGAAGCTTCTCTCCTCGACATTGGACACGGCGTCCTGCTGCTCGAGTTCCACGCCAAAATGAACGCGATTGGTACTGGCGTACTCGAGCTGCTCGAGCGCGCCTACGCCAGGGTGCGCGGGAACGGGCTCGCAGGACTCGTGATCGGAAATACGGATGCGCGAGTCTTTTCCGCCGGCGCCAACCTCATGTCGGTCGCTGAGCGGGCAGCGGCTGGCGATTGGGCTTCGCTCGACGCCGGCATCCGCGCATTTCAGCGCGCCAGCACTCGCCTGCGGGAACTTCCCTTCCCTGTCGTGGTGGCGCCTTTCGGTCTCACGTTAGGCGGCGGCGCCGAGTTCACCTTGCACGCGACGCAGGTGCAGGCCCACGCCGAGCTGTACATCGGGTTGGTCGAAGTCGGTGTCGGGCTCATCCCAGCCGGCGGCGGAACCAAAGAGTTGCTGCGGCGCTTTACCGCGGAGCTGAGCAGTTACGAAGGGGCGGATCTCTTCGACGCGGCGCAGCGGGCCTTCAAGCTCATCTCGATGGCAACGACGTCGACGAGCGCGGCTGAAGCGCGCCGTCTCGGATTCCTGCGCGATGGCGACGGAATCTCGATGAACCGCGACAGGCTGTTGCATGACGCCAAGCAACGGGTGCTGGCGCTGGCCGACGACTACGTCGGCGTGCAGCCCGGCGCGCTGCGAGTGCTCGGCAAGGAAGCGTTAGGCAATCTCGCCTATGGCGTATGGGCGATGCGCGAGGCCAAGTACATCACCGACCACGAGGCGAACATCGGACGCAAGCTGGCGTACGTGCTCGCCGGCGGCGATGGACCGCCGCGCGAAGTGTCCGAGCAAGATCTACTGGATCTCGAGCGTGAAGCATTCCTGTCGCTCTTGGGCACAAAGGAGACTCAAGAACGCATCACGCACATGCTCAAAACGGGGAAGCCACTGAGAAACTGACTGACGACTAGAGTTCTGAGATCTGGTAGCTGATAACTTTAGTTGACCAAACCAAAGCTCTCAGACGCCAGGTGACAGAACTCTAGCTGTCAGTGGGAGAAGGAAATGCGTGAAGCTGTCATTGTAAGCGCTGTTCGCACCGCCATAGGGCGCGGGAAATCCGACGGCGCTCTCGCGAACGTGACGCCGATCGATCTGTCTGCGCTCGTTATGCAGGAAGCCGTCAAACGAGCCAACATCGATCCCAAAACGATCGACGATGTGTTGTGGGGTTGCGCGATGCCCGAAGGATCGCAGGGGCTCAACATGGCGCGGCTCGCCGTGCTGCGCGCGCGACTGCCGGTCTCGGTCCCCGCGGCGACGATCAATCGCTTCTGCTCATCAGGTCTTCAGACAGTCGCAACGGCGGCGCAATCGATCATGAGCGGCATGGCGGACGTCGTGATCGCCGGCGGCGTGGAGATGATGAGCCAGGTCCCGATGTCAGGTTTCCATGCGCGGCTGCATCCGGAGATGACCGAGGCGATGATCGCCATGGGCTTTACAGCGGAGCGCGTGGCGGAGCGCTGGAAAGTCTCCCGTGAAGACCAGGACGCGTATGCGCTCGAAAGCCATCGTAAGGCAGCGCGCGCGATCGAGTGTGGCTCCTTCACCGAGCAAATCGCTCCGGTTCAAATCGAGCGCGTGACGTGGAAAGGTACCGTGAAGAAGGTGGAGAGCGGATTGCACGCGCGCGATGAAACCGTTCGCCCGGACACCAGCCTCGAGCGGCTGGCGAAGCTGCCGCCGGTGTTCAAGGTCGGTGGCACGGTGACAGCCGGCAATTCGTCGCCGTACTCCGATGGCGCCGCAGCACTGGTTGTGATGAGCGACGAACGGGCGAAGAGCGAAGGCCTAACGCCCCTCGCGCGCTTCGTGGCGTTTGGCGTGGCGGGCGTCGAGCCAGACGTCATGGGGATCGGCCCGGTGAAGGCGGTCCCGAAGGCGCTCGCACGCGCCGGGCTCACGATGTCGGACATCGCGCTGATCGAGTTCAACGAGGCGTTCGCCTCGCAAGCGCTCGCCGTGATCCGCGAACTGCAGATGCCTATCGAGCGTGTGAACGTGAACGGTGGCGCCATCGCACTCGGTCACCCGTTAGGCGCCACGGGAGCGAAGCTTACCACTCAGCTCGTTTCCGAGCTTGGCAAGCGTGGCGGTGGCTACGGCCTCGTAACGATGTGTATCGGTGGCGGGATGGGCGCAGCTGGAGTGTTCGAAGTCGCCGCGTAGCGGAAGCTGCTGTCAGCTGTCGGCCGGTAGCTGACGGCTGACAGCTTTAGTTTGTTGTCACGCGCGGTATCCTCCATCCACGACAAACACCCCTCCGGTACAGAACTTCGATTCGTCGGAGGCCAGGAAGAGCGCGGTATGCGCAACATCGTTAGGCTCGCCCAGCCGCTTCATCGGCGTGCGCGCGAGCACCTCGTCCACCAGCTGCTCGTTCTGCCAGAGCGTCGCGCTGAAGTCGGTCTTGATGAAGCCGGGGCAGATCGCGTTCGCGCGGATCCCGTGCGGTCCCAGCTCGATCGCCATGACTTTTGTGAGCGAGATGATGGCCGCCTTGCTCACGCTGTAAATGCCGAGTCCCGGCTCAGGCGCGAGGCCGCCGATGCTCGAGATGTTGATGATCGCGCCACGTTGGCGTTCGATCATCCTGGGCGCGAGTCTTCGCGCCAGCTCGAACGGCGCTTTGAGGTTGACGGCGATGATTTTGTCGAACGCTTCCGTCGACACGCTCGTAAACGGCCCATAGACGGGATTCGCAGCCGCATTGTTTACAAGAATGTCGGGTCCGTCATAACGAGTGAGCGCCGCGTTGGCGACGGCGTCGAGCTCCTCCGGGCGACTGACGTTGCCAGCGAGCGCCTCGGCGACACCGCCTTCTTCGCGAATCGTGGCCACCGTCCGCTCGACGGCATCTGCCTTACGACTGTTGATGAGCACGCGGGCACCGGCCGCGGCAAATGCTCGCGCAATTGCGAGGCCGATCCCTCGCGTGGCACCGGTGACCAGCGCCGTCCGTCCATCGAGTGAGTAGCCTGCGTCTCGCTTCTGATTCATGCGGCCAATGTGCGTGCACAGCGAACTCGGCGGGAGTGCCGGCAGCCGCACCAGAAGCTAGAATACGGCATGACTTCGACCTTGCCTTCACCGACGCCGCGCATGACGGGCGAATCGATTCAGTTCGCTGACGGAAAACTGCAGGTCCCTTCACACCCGATCATCCCTTTCATCGAGGGAGACGGGACAGGTCCGGACATCTGGCGCGCGTCACGCGCCGTTTTCGACGCCGCCGTTGCCAAAGCTTACGGCGGCGAACGCTCGATCGCCTGGCTCGAAGTGCTCGCCGGTGACAAGGCGAACGCAGCGCTCGGGACGCCACTGCCTGACGAGACACTCGAGACGATCAAACAGCACCTCGTGGCGATCAAGGGGCCGTTGGGCACGCCGGTCGGCGGTGGTGTGCGCTCGCTCAATGTCGCCGTGCGCCAACAACTGGATCTGTACGCGTGCTTGCGACCTGTGCGCTGGTTTCGCGGCGTCCCGTCGCCCGTTAGGCGCCCCCAGGACGTTAACATGGTGATCTTCCGCGAGAATACGGAGGACATCTACGCCGGGGTCGAATGGCCGGCCGAGACACCCGAAGCCAGGAAGCTGATCGCTTTTCTGCGTGACGAACTGGGAGTGAAGAAGATCCGCTTCCCGGACACGAGCGGCATCGGAATCAAGCCGATATCGCGCGAAGGCACCGAGCGGTTGGTGCGCGCCGCGTTGCGCTACGCGCTGCGCTATTCGCTGCCGAGCGTGACGCTCGTGCACAAGGGAAATATCATGAAATTCACGGAAGGGGCCTTCCGTGATTGGGGCTACGCGCTCGCGAAGAACGAATTCGGGGCCGTGGAGATCGACGCTGGTCCATGGTGCCAGGTGCCTAACGGTCCGATCGTGAAGGACGTGATCGCCGACGCATTCCTGCAACAGATCCTGACGCGGCCGACGGAATACAGCGTCATCGCGACGCCCAACTTGAATGGCGACTACATCTCCGATGCGCTCGCCGCGCAAGTCGGCGGCATCGGCATCGCGCCTGGCGCGAACATCAACTACGACACGGGCCACGCCGTCTTCGAGGCGACGCACGGCACAGCGCCCAAGTACGCTGGCCAGGATCGCGTGAATCCGGGATCGGTGATTCTCTCCGGAGAGATGATGCTCCGCTATATGGGCTGGGACGAAGCGGCCGACCTCATCATCTCGTCGCTCGAGAAGACAATCGCCGACAAACGCGTCACATACGACTTCGAGCGGATGATGGAGGGGGCGAGCCTAACGACGACGTCTGGTTTCGCAAAAGAGATGGTAGCGCGGATGTAACTAAAGCTGTCAGACGCCGGCTGACAGCTATCCAGCTGACAGCTGGCGTCTGAAAACTTTGGTTGAAGTTTATCGGTAGCCTTCCGCCTGCATCGTAAACAACTCCTGATAGAGTCCCGGTCGCGTCACGAGCTCGGCGTGCGTCCCCTCTTCGACGATCTCTCCATCCTTGAGGACCAGGATTCGGTCCGCCATACGCACCGTCGAGAAGCGATGTGAAATGAGCACAGCCGTTCTTCCAGCCATCAGCTCCGAGAAGCGCAGAAACACATCGTACTCAGCGCGCGCGTCGAGCGACGCAGTCGGCTCATCGAGAATGAAGACCTGGGCGTCGCGCATGTAGGCGCGCGCGAGCGCGACCTTCTGCCACTCCCCGCCAGACAGCTCCACCCCGTCATCGAAGCGCCTGCCTAACATTTGACGCCAGCGCGCCGGCAACCGCTCCAGTACCGAGCTCGCGAGCGCCTTGTCGGATGCAGCGCGCATCGGGGCCGGCGCATCTCCATTCGTGGCGACCGCATCGAGATAGTGGCCTGTGTCACGAATCTCGCCGACGCCAATGTTCTCGTCGAACCGAAGGTCGTAACGGACGTAGTCCTGGAAGATGACGCCGATCGCCTGACGCAGAGACGCGAGGTCGTATTCTCTGAGATCGATGCCGTCGAGCAGGATGCGACCCTCGGTCGGGTCATACAACCGCGCGAGCAGCTTCGTTAGGGTCGTCTTCCCTGCTCCGTTCTCACCGACGAGCGCCAATCGCTCGCCCGGTCGCAGCGTGAAGCTTGCGTGACGCAGCGCCCAACGATCGCTGCCGGGATACTGGAAGCCGACGTCTTCGAATACGAACCCTTCACGAATGGGTCGCGCCACCGCGCGCGCGCCTGACTTCGAGGCGATCGTCGGCGTCATCTCGAAGAACACGAAGAGGTCGCGCAGGTAGAGACTCTCGTCGTAAATGCCGCTCAGCGCGGCAAGCAGACCCTGAATGAGATCGCGTCCGCGCGCAAACGAAGCCGCCAGGAACGTCAACGAGCCTAACGAGATGGCTCCAGTCACCGTCCTCGCGATGATGATGATATACGCCAAGTAGTAGCCAGCGGTGCTTATGAGCGAGAGGCCTGAGCTGACGAACGCCTTTCTGATCGCGAGACCGCGATTCTCGGCGTACCACACTTGGGAGAGACGCCGGTACCGCTCGGTGAGCCATGGTGCGAGTCCGAAGAGCTGCACCTCTTTGGCGGTCTCGTCGCTCGCGCCGACGTAGCGCAGGTAGTCGAGTTGTCTGCGTGGCTGCGTCCAGCGGAACATGAGCGAGTATTGCAGCGCCGAGAAACGGACCTCGCCGAGGAAACTTGGCAGGACCGCGATGAAGAGAAGCAACATCAGCCACGGATTGAACGCGAGCAGCGCCACACTCAGCGTCACGAGCGTGATGAGGCCCTCGCCCATGCCTAACAGTTGCGCGATGAGCCCGATTCTGCCTGACGAGGAACGTCGCGCGCGCTCGAGGTGGTCGTAGAAGCGTGGATCCTCGAATTGCGCCAGATCCAGCGTGGCTGCGTGCTCCATGAGGCGCACGCTAACGCGATTGCTGAAGAGATCGGAGAGGAGGCCGTCGACGAGCCGTGAGGCGCGAGAAAGTAGCTCTCCGGTCACAACGATCGCGATCTCGAGCAGCACCAGGTTGAGCACCGGGCGCCAGCCCGAGCCGTTTGCGCGAGCAGCCACGACGCCATCGATGATGAGCTTCCCGACCCAGAGCGTCGCGATCGGAACGAGGCCGCGCACGAGTCTGAGCGCGCCCATGGCCAGGGTGAGGCCGCGATGTGTCTCCCAGACGAGCTTGAACAGCGCCGGGACGTACTTCAGCGCTGCCAGGCGTTCCTTCCAGGTTGGGAGTTTGGCTTCTTCTCGACGGGGCGGAGGCACTGTTAGGAATCGGGTGCGGGTAAGACAAAGCTGCTGTCAGCCGTCGGCTGCCAGCTGACAGCCGACAGCTAATACTTGACTCAGTCAACTAATAATGTATGCTCTGCGAGACCGGAGGTTTCATGTCCAGCGCGCTCAGTTCCCGCGTCGCGGCTGTCCGCCGCTTCAATCGATTTTACACCCAGAAAATCGGTGCGCTCGGTGAGGGACATCTCGCCAGCGCGTTCTCGCTGACCGAGGTACGCGTACTGTACGAGCTGGCGCATCGCGACGAGCCCACGGCGTCCGAGCTGGGGCGCGCGTTGGACCTCGACGCCGGCTACCTGAGCCGCATCCTGCGGCATTTCACGCAGCGCGGCCTCGTTAGGCGCTCTCGCTCGACATCCGACGGACGCAACGTGCATTTGCAGCTTACCAAGAAAGGAGAACGCGCTTTCGTTCCCTTGGAGGCAAAGGCGGGGGAGGCGATCGCTTCCCTGCTCCGCCCGCTGCCCGCTAAGCGACAAGACGCGCTGCTGCGCGCCATGCAGCACGTGCAAACGCTGCTCGACGCGGCGCCAGCGGCGCCGCCCCGCGTAACGCTGCGCTCGCACCGCCCAGGCGACATGGGGTGGATCGTTCACCGGCATGGAGAGCTGTACCACCAGGAGTATGGCTTCGACGAGACGTTCGAGGCGCTTGTCGCGGAGATCGCTGCCAAATTCATCCGTGAGTTCGACAGGCAGCGTGAACGCTGCTGGGTCGCCGAGGTAAACGGCGAGATCGTGGGATCGGTGTTTCTCGTGCGCCAGTCGGATGACGTGGCGAAGCTGCGGCTCCTGCTGGTCGAGCCTAACGCGCGCGGCTTGGGGTTAGGTAAGCGACTCGTGAACGAGTGCACACGCTTCGCGCTCGAGGTCGGGTACAAACGTATCACGCTCTGGACGCAGAGCATCCTGCACGCGGCGCGAAAGATCTACGAGCGCGAGGGGTACGAGCTCGTGCGCGAAGAGCCGCATCATTCCTTCGGATGCGATCTCGTGGCGCAGACGTGGGAGAAGGACCTCAGGTCAGAGGTCTGACCTCGCCAGATACTCCTTCACCGTCATCGGCTGCACGCCAAAACGTTCCGCAGCGGTGCGCCAGGCTTCGCAGAGCTTAGGCGTCGTTTCCGACCAGTAGCCGAGATTCATGAAGCGCGCCGCAACCTCGTTGAACGGCCGTATGATGGGAGGCATAAGACGTAGCACGGGCAGCGGAATGTGGCGCCGCCTTGCCTTGATGCCTAACGCCTCCTCGGTATGTGTCAGCAGTTCGCTCATCGTGAGGTGGTCAGGGCCACCGATCTGCACCACCTCGTTGACGACGTCGTCACGCGTCAGTATGCGCACCGCAAATTCGGCCACATCGCTCACGGCGATGTAATTGGACTTGTTGGCACCGGCGCCGAACAAGGTCGCCGTGCCGTTCTTGCGCATGCTCGAGGTGAACATGGGGACCCAGATGTCGAGAAACGCCGCGGACTGGAGGACGACCCATGGTACGCCACTTCGTTTGACGTATTCCTCGCTCTCTACTTTGAAACGGAATAAGTCGACAACGGCATCGTGCGAGAGCGCGATCGACGACATGAAGACGAACTGCCTAACGCGCGCGGTGCGCGCCGCGTCCACGAGGTTGCGATTCCCCTGGCGGTCGATGCGTGCCGGGCTCGTGCTTCCCTTTCCCAGGATCGAATTGGCGCTCGTGAAGACGCGATCCGCGCCTGCCAGCGCGACCTCCAGCGAGCGTCGATCCATCAGGTCGCCTTGCACGACCTCGGCGCCGAGTGCCTTAAGCGCATCGAGCTTTCGGACGTCGCGCGAGAGCGCCCGCACGGCCAGCTGTCGCTCGAGAAGCTTTCGCGCGACAACACTGCCCAACTGGCCGCTGGCTCCACAAACGAGAATCAAGCTTCTCACTCCCGCCTGTCCGCCGACAGCTTGCTGCCTACGGCGGACAGCCTTAGTGCAGCGTCAGCCGCGTTACGGCACGACTCTCGACACCACCTGTACCTGTACAAACGACGCGTTAGGCCCGCTGCGATACACGCGGTGCGTCGCCGAGCGGAAATCGCTCTCCTTCGCCTCGAAGATGTTGGGTACGAACGTCTGCGGATTGCGATCGATGATGGGGAACCAGCTGCTCTGCACGTGCACCATGATGCGGTGCCCTTTCTTGAACGTGTAGGCCTGTGTGTGCAGGTCGACGGCGAAGTTGGTCACCTGGTTAGGCACGATGGCTTTGGGCTTTTCCCAGCTCTCGCGGTAGCGGCCGCGAAGCACGTCGTTCGCGACCATGAACTGGTATCCGCTCATGCGTGGCTGGTCGGCCATCTCATCGGGGTAAACATCGATGAGCTTCACGACCCAGTCCGCGTCGCTGCCCGTCGTCGCGGCGAACAGCTTGACGAGAATGTCGCCCGCGATCGTGACGTCCTCGTCCAGCGGCGCAGTGACCCAGCTCAGCACGTCGGGGCGATTGTGCACGAAGCGTTGATCTTCCGTGAGCCACGTTCGCCATCCCGATCCGCGCGGATCGTACGTCTGCTGGATCGGACGCTGCCGGTACGGCACCGGCTTGGCCGGATCGGACACGAATGCGTCATACGGTTGGGCACCGGGCTTCGGTGGCGGAGGCGGCTGATCGAGCGTTAGGGTCCCGTTAGGCCCGAAGTAGAGCTTCTTGGTGGCGACGCCCGTCTTGGGCGGCCACGAATCGTAGCGCTTCCAGACATTGCTTCCAGCCTCGAACACGAGCGCTTCCGGGAGATCGAGCGAGCCCTTGCCGTGCAGATAATACGCGAAGAACGGCGCCTGTACTTTCGTGCGGTAATACTCGGAGGTGTTGCTACCCCAGGCGATCCGCCCTAACGAGTCGCCGCGTGGAGCCTGCCAGCCACCGTGGTTCCATGGGCCGACCACGAGGAAGTTCTGGTTGCTCTTGTCGTACTGCTCCAGATCTCTGTAGATCGTGACGGGGCCGTAGAAGTCTTCCTGGTCCCACCAGCCGGCGACGTGCAACGTCGGCACGCTCACCGATTTGAGATACGGCCGAAGTCCCATGCGCTGCCAGAACGGGTCGTAGTCGGGGTGCTTCACGAAGTCGTTCCATGTCGGCATGCGCCCCTTGAGGTATTTCTCGTTGACGTTCTTGAGCGGGCCGACTTTGAGATACCAGTCGTACGTGTCGAACATGTCCATGTCGAACTGCTGCACGTCCTTCCCTGCTTCCATCATGGCGACGTACTCGAAGCCGTAGCTCAGGCGGAAGGCGCCGTTGTGACGGAAGTCGTCGCCTAACCACTGATCGGCCGGACTCGCTTGCGGCGACGCGGCTTTGAGCGCGGGATGCGGTTCGAGCAGCGCGTCCACGGTGAGCAGCCCCGGATACGAGATGCCAAAGATGCCGACTTTCCCGTTGTTGTTAGGCACGTTCTTGACGAGCCAATCGGTCGTGTCCCACGCGTCCGAGCCTTCGTCCACGGACTTGGGGTCGCTCTTGTTCGCGCGCGGCGCGCGCATCATCACGAATTCGCCTTCGCTCTTGAACTTCCCGCGGCTGTCCTGGAAGACAAAGATGTAGCCATCCGCGAGAAACTCCGGGTAGACCGCCGCGATGCGAGCCGAGCTGTAGCCGTCGATGCCATACGGCGTGCGGAGCATGAGGATCGGCAGCGGCCCGCTCGACTGCCGTGGTGTGAAGATGCGCGTGTGCAACCGCACCCCGTCGCGCATCGGAATCATCTCCGTCCTCGAATTGAAGACAGAGTCCTGCGCTTGCACGGCGGCCGCTGATGCCAACACCAGCGTCGCCAGCCTAACGATTGCTCTCATTGTAATCCTCCGACCTTGACTTTGCTGTCAGCTGTCAGCTTGCAGCCGATAGCTGACAGCCTTAGTTGACCTTCCACTAGAGCGCTGCAACGCACTGTATCTCGAGAGCATATCCATAATGCAGTTCTTTCACAGGCACCACCGCGCGCGCGGGTTTGTGACTCCCCATGACGCGGATATAGACGTTGTTGACTTCACTCCAATAGTCCATATCCGAAACGTAGATCGTGATCGAGACGGCGCGATCCAGGCCGCTTCCCGCGGCTCGCAGAATGGCTGCGACGTTTCGTAGCGTTTGTTCAGTCTGCTCCGCGATCGAGCCTGGGCGGTGTTCCTTCTGGCCTGGCACGATCGGCAGCTGACCGGCCACGAACACGAAGCCGTTGTGCACAATCGCCTGCGAGTAGTGTCCGGCTGGACGCGGGGCGTCGGCTGTCTCGATCGACTGCATGCGCAAAGTCCTCTTGCTAAGCGTTAGGCATCGTTCTCATGGCACCGTCGCGATCACTTCCCCGGAGCATTCGCCGAATCCGATCCGTCGGTAGCCCTGTCGCTCGCAGCTGCCGCGCAGCGTGACGATGTCTCCGTCTTCCAAGAAACGCCGAGCCTCGCCCGACGCAAGCGCGATCGGCTCGCCCCCTCGCCACGTGAGCTCCAGCAGGCAGCCGCGCGAATCCTTGGCGTCTCCGGAGACCGTGCCGCTGCCTAACACGTCCCCTGGCAGAAGGTTGCAACCGTTGCTCGAGTGATGCGCGATGAGTTGCGCCGCCGTCCAATACATGCCGGCGAACGACACGCGTGAGAGGCGCTGAGGAGCGAGTCCTCGATCGCGCATCGTTCGCGATTGCAGATACACCTCGAGCCCGATGTCGAAGGCGCCTCGAGAGTGGTCGCTCTCATCGCTGAGATAGGGCAGCGGCTGCGGATCGCCGGGAACGCGCGAAGGAGCCGGCGTGCGAAACGGGCTCAACGCAGCCGTCGTCACGATCCAAGGGGAAATCGAGGTCGCGAAGCTTTTGGACAGGAAAGGACCGAGCGGCTGGTACTCCCAGGCCTGAATGTCGCGCGCTGACCAATCATTCAACAAACACAAGCCAAAGAGGTGCGCTCCGGCCTCGGCGATGGGAATCGGCGACCCGAGTTGATTGCCTGGACCCACGAATAGACCAAGCTCGAGCTCATAGTCGAGGCGAGCGGAAGGCCCAAAGCGCGGAGCTGGCGAGTCGTCGGCCTTCGTTTGTCCCTGCGGCCGCTTCACCGGCGTTCCACTGAGAACAATCGATGACGCTCGGCCATGGTAGCCGATCGGCACCCACTTGTAGTTAGGCAGGAGTGGATTGTCGGGGCGCATCATAGAGCCGACATTCGTGGCGTGCGCGAGCGAGGCGTAGAAATCAGAATAGTTGCCGATGCTCGCCGGCAGTTGCATGACGACCTCGCGCTGCGCCCATAAAATGCTGTTCGCCAGCTTCGAGGCTCGCTCGCCTAACGCGGTATTCGCTCGCAGCAGCTCACTCAAGCGCTGCCGTAGCGCGCGCCATGCCTGAGTGCCCAGAGCCATCAGGTCATTCAGCGTCTGGCCGCATGCTCGCGCGGCCGGCACCGCTTCACCTTCAATGAGCCCTTGCCTCAGCGCCGCGGCGATATCCAACACCTTGTCGCCGATCGCGACGCCAGTCCGCGCCATCCCTATCGCGCCAAGCTGCGAAAGAAAGACGCCGAAGGGCAAGTTCTGAATCGGAAAATCCGTGGCCGGATCGTTGGCGCTCTCGACCCAGGAAACCAAGGCTGGATCGTGTGTGGCGTCGATCATTCGGCGGCACGCAAGCCAGCAGCTGTCAACTCGGCGATTGGTTCGTGGAAAGAGCAGGATCCAAAGCTGTGCAGCGCGCCGACGCGCATGCTCTGGAGCACAGCGCTTGTTAGGCAGCGATCTCTCCAGCAAAGCTGGTCGTCGCGCAGTTCGAAGGTCTCGGAGTCGCGCTCTTCGAGCACAGCGATTAGTTCGTCGAGCGCCGCGTCAGTATGCGCCAGGGCGGCTGCCATGAAGACGTTGAGAAATCCGAACATCGTCGCGCGGGAGCTGCCGGGTTCGTACGTAAGTGGGTATTCGCCGCGAACCAAGTGATGCAGACCGGCCGTCGCCTTGAACGGCACACCGACGGCCACGCACGCGCGGACGAACTCTGCCGTTGCTCGCGCCGAAGGAATCGCGTCGCTTGTCACGCCACCTGTGCGAATCTTTGCGCGCGCTCCTAACGAGTGAACGGCTGTGACTAATTCCTGCAGCGCGCTGGTTTCCTCAGTCGATGGCCCCTCGATGTACAGCTCCGGCGCTAATTGTGTTAGCGGCGCGAGATCTGCCACGTGCTGAGCCGAGGGCACTTTGGCTTCGATCGCCTCGACGCGAAGCTTGCCAGAGTGCGCTTCCGCTGCCGCGATAAGTCTCACATCGTCAGCCACGTTGCCCGTGCTGAGCACGGACAGCGGCCAGTGAACGGCGTCTGCTTGCTCTCGCGCAGCGACGAAGGCTTCGAGTTGCGCGGCACCGACAACGAAGCGGCCGAGGGCCCACGCGTCGGGGCCGAAACGCTGCGACTGATATTCGCGCACGGCGTCTGCCATCGATAGCGAGGCCGGAGGGTACAGGCCAGCGTAGTCGATCGCGTGCGCGAGAAGTGCCGAGACGGCGCGCGAATTCACCGGCAGGCGGGTGTGGCGCGGCAGCGGCGCGGTCATTTGTTAGGCGCGCTTCTTCTGCTGACGTCCCTTGTCCAGAGCGTGACGTGCCGCCGAGTGATGCACGTGCGACTTGCGTTCGGGCGCGGGGGCGAGGATGGTACCGCGACACCCAGGCGCCCCACAACGGCAGACGTATCGCTTTTCCTCCTCCTCACTCGCATCGGCGTCGCGCTCGTAGGCGTAATCGTATGTCAGCTCTTCACCCTCGGCGATGTCTCGCATCGCGTCAATGAAGATGTGACCCTGCACGATGACGGCCTCGCAGTTGGGCTCACACGAGTGATTGATGAGCCGCGCGTCGTTGCCACCCACCGCCGCGTCCACGACCGTGCGCTGCGTCAACGTGAATAGAAAGGTGTGATGACGCTGCATGTGCGCGTCGTCGTAGCGACGGTCGGCTTCCTGCCACGAGATCCGTTCACCCGTGTATTCGATGATGCGCTCACCTTTCTTGATCGCGCGAGTCGCGAAGGCACCGCGACCCTGGATCCTGGAGCGTCGGATCTCGAATGGCGGGCGAGATTCGGCGGTCTTCTTGCCGTTACGCATAACGAGCGTTACCGCGCCGCTAGCGCCGAGGCGACTCGCTTCGCGAAACGCTCAGTGAGGAATTGACCGCGCTTCGTGTTTGTGGCCACCCACTCGGCGTTCTGAAAAGCCAACGGATTCACCTCGTTGCGGAAGCGCTCGAGATATGGACGCACCTTGGCGAAGAGGTATAGGCCTTCGCCACAACTCTCCATCATGAACTCTCCGTCAATCACGCCGTGCTTGGCCATCGCGTAGGTCATCTCCCAGTAGCTGGATACCTGGCGATACGCCTCGTTAAGCGGATGACCGTCTTTGGAAACTGCGAGCCAATCGTCGAACGACGCGGGCATGAACTTAGAGCTTATCTCCTGGCGCGACTGACGCAGCGATGCTTCGCGTCGAAGTTCGTAGAGCTTCAGCACGAGCTCGGCGTCGTGGTGATCGGGTGCATCTTTCAAGGTCAGCATGCGAGACATAACGTGGGAGCGGAGTCGTCAGTGAGAGTGTGTCATAGCGAGCCGCGCGGAAGATGCGTGGCGCACTAATTGAATTCTAGTAAGTGTTGAGCCCGAGCCCCTTTTACTTGTGGATCGTAAATCGACCGGGCGAAGTACAATAGCTAGGCTCAGCAATTCACTTGGGGGAGGATGAAAATGAGTAAGACAATGCGAATGCTGCTCACCGTCGCCGTGGTGGCCGGCAGCGTTTCCATGAGTGCGTGTGGTGCTGCTCGTCAGGGGCCGCGAGGGAGCGACCCACCGACGATGCTTCAGGTCGATAATCAGAGCTTTCTCGACAACAACATCTATCTGATTACGAGCGGGGGCGCGCGCATTCGGTTGGGTACGGCTACTGGAAATTCGTCGACGACGATGCGTATTCCGGCGACCTATGTTTTCGGTGGATCCGAGCTGCGATTCTTGGCCGATCCAATCGGTTCGCAGAGAACACCGATCTCGCAGTCGATCACTGTATTCCCAGGCGACAACGTGAAACTGATCATACCACCCGCATAGCGGGTGGACCTAACGTGAAAGGGGCGCGACGATGTCGTCGCGCCCCTTTTTTTTCGGCGGGAGGTCGTGCCTAACGGCGGATGCGCGGAACCGGCATCTCCAGCGGAAGAATGATCCCACCAGGTCGGCGTCCGCGACGCGGAACGCAGTGGTCCTGGCCAACCGGACCGCCGCGAATCACGACGCCGATCGCTTCGCCGATGATCGTGCCGAGAACCTCACCGCGGCTCGGACCCTCCGAACGGCCGTCAGCCTCGCCCGTCGGCGCCGGTGTCGCCGGCGTCGCAGCGGGACGAGGAACGACGCTAGGAACGGCAGCCACATCTCGGGGCGTATCAGGCGCCGGAACGGGCATCTGGACGATCTCCGCCGAAGGCTCGGGCGTCGGCGTAGACTGCTGGACGGATGGCACATCGGCCACCGCTGGAGGGTTGTAAACGCGACGCGGCACTCTGGCGCGAGTGGGCGCCGGTGCGGGCAGCTGCTCCTCCGACGAAACAAAGCGCGTCGGCTGATAATCCTGCATGCGGGCCGCGAGCTCGATGCTGGACGACTGCGCGGCACTCAAGTCGCGCAGGAGCTCATCGCTAGGCGTCTCGCGCGGGTCGGCACAGGAGGCCAACAAGAACGCGAAACCGTAAATGAGCGCTGGTTTATGGAGTGATGGCACCGTTACTACCTCCGGAGGCTCACAGCCTTTGCCACGATTATCGCGGCGGCGTGTAATCTGCCGAGCTTTGCACGTTGCATACACTACGCCATGTATTTGTGCCTTACGCCTGCCAAACATAATCGATTTCGTCCCTTCGCTATGACAAGCATATGTCACCGGCCGATGACACTGGCCGTCCTGTGGCTCGCGGCGAGCGTGGCCTGCTCTCCCGCTTCACGCCCTGCGCCTGCCACCGACCTGACGGAGCAAGAACGCACGGCGATCGCCGACACGATCAAGCAACGTCTCGTCAGTGCCTATAACCTCGGCAGCCCTGACGTTGTAAGAAGCTTCATGAGCGTCTACCCGAAGAGCAGCAGCGCTCAAGTGATCTCCGCGACTGGAGGTCGCGTCACGGCCTCGCGCGACACTCTGGAGGCAGGCATCCGATCGTTCTGGGAGTCGGTCGGATCGCTGATGAAGGAACCACGCTGGGAGTGGGGCCCCATGCTCGTCGACGTCCTTTCACGCGATGCGGCCGTGCTGACGACCACCTACGTGATCCCGCACCACACAGAAGAAGGTGCGCCGCATGTCATCGGCGGGGCGTGGACCTCGGTATGGAAGCGGGTCGATGGAGATTGGGTAATCGTGCGCGAGCATCTCTCGGACATGCCGCGAGCGGCGGCTGAGAGGATGGAAGCGACAATGGGGCACAAACACTAGGGCTAGTTGTCAGGGGATAGGGGTTAGGGGTCAGCCCAATGCGACGAGACGATCCCTGGCTAACCCCTAACCCCTTGTTAGGTCACCATCCATGCTTCGCCCGAGCCGTCGTTATGTGCGCTGTGTGATGGCGGCTGTGCCAGCTATACAGCGCGAGAACCAGGTCGACCGTCATACGTCCGTTCTCGGGATGATGCAGCGCGCGATTGAACTCGCTCGGGCCTAACGAGCGAAACAGTGTCACCCAGCGTTTGTGCAGTCCCTCGAGCACTCCGAGCGACACGTCAACAGGAAGATCCTTCGCATCGGGGAAGTTCGCCCAGCGTCCCTCGTCGTACGCCTTGATGTGCGGCTCCTCCTCGGCGAGCGCGAACTTCGTGCGGATATACGCGTGCATGTGACTGTCAGGGACATGATGTACAACCTGACGAATCGTCCAACCACCCTCGCGATACGGCGTGTTCAGCTGTGCGTCGTTGAGTCCTGCCACGGCCTGGCGCATGGCCGTGGGAAGATGTGCTATGTGCGCGATGCACTGCTCGCGCGACGCGTCATCGTACGAGGTCGGCGGTTCGAAGCGACCGATCGGATAGCGAGGGTCAGTCATGAAATGCTAGGGAACAGGTGATCGGGGATAGGGGATAGGCGGCTGCCTCTCGGAAGCTAAGTTTACCGCGCTTTCGCGCCCGCCGTGATGGCGGGCGTTCTACTGATCGGAGCAAGCAATGGACTGGTTGACTGATCCAAACATCTGGATCGGCCTGCTCACACTGACGGTGCTCGAGGTCGTCCTCGGCATCGACAACATCATCTTCATCTCGATTCTCGCGGGGCGTTTGCCGCGCGCCGAACAGCCGCGAGCGCGACAGCTCGGGCTTGGCGGCGCATTCGTCACGCGCGTGTTGCTGCTACTGAGCATCGCCTGGCTCGTGCGCCTGACGCGGCCCCTGTTCAGCGTCTTCGGTCACGGGTTTTCAGGACGCGACCTCATTCTGCTCGTGGGTGGTTTGTTTCTGATCGCCAAAGCGACTTACGAAATCCACGGGAAGCTCGAAGGCGAAGAACACACATCGGAAGAGCGCAGCCAGGCCCGCTCGCTCTGGGCCGTCGTGACGCAAATCATGCTGATCGACATCATCTTCTCGCTCGATTCCGTGATCACCGCCGTGGGTATGGTCGAGAACGTGGCGATCATGATCGCGGCCAACGTCGTCGCGCTCGGCATCATGTTGGCATCGGCCGGACCGATCGCGCGCTTCGTCGACGCGCATCCGACGATCAAGATGCTGGCGCTCGCGTTTCTGGTGCTGATCGGCACGCAGCTCGTCGCTGAGTCGTTAGGTACGCACATCCCGAAGGGCTATACATACTTCGCGATGGCCTTCTCGGTGTCTGTCGAGATGCTGAATCTCAAAATGCGCGCGCGCGCAGCCAAATCACTCGCGTTGCGAGACACGCCGCACGAAACCGCACCTAACGAGCCAGCTCCTGGAGCGCCTCTCCCGTGAGGCGATAGACCGTCCAGTCGGTCATCGGCTTTGCGCCGAGTGACTCGTAGAAGCCGATCGCCGGCTCGTTCCAATCGAGTACGGCCCACTCGAAGCGCGCGCACTCTCGCCTGACGGCGAGGCGGGCGAGGTGGCGCAACAGCTCGCGCCCAACACCGCGCCCGCGCTGCTCGGGAAGAACGAAGAGATCTTCGAGATATAGCCCCGGGCTCGCGGCGAACGTCGAGTAGTTGTGAAAGAATAGGGCGAAGCCGACGGGCTCGTCGCCGAATCGCGCGATGACACACTCCGCATAGCGCGGCTCGCCGAACAGCGTGCGCCGAACCCTTTCCTCCGTGGCCCTGCACTCGTGTGCGAGTCGTTCGTATTCCGCCAGACCGTGAATCATTCGAACGACGATCGGCGCGTCGTCAGGCGTCGCATCACGGATCGTGAGTGTGGCGTCGGCAGTTGGCATCGCGCGGTCCCTGTTGCAGAATGGCGGAGTCTCTTGTTCCTGACATGAAAATGCCACATCGCTCACACGCTCGCCGCGCGATCTGGTTCGCGGCTCTCTCGATCGCACTCCCGTTCGTCGCGCGGAGCCAAGCCGCCGCGACCTACTATCCAGGCCCCGGCGCGCAATGGCAGCGCAAGCGCGCCGCCGATGTGGGCATGGATTCGCTGGCACTGTCGGCCGCGGTGCAGTTCGCGCAGAGCCACGAGATCGGTTTTCTCAAGGACATGGCCGCGCAGGTCAAGGAACAAACGAAGAACGAGCCGTATCCAGATGTCTTGGGCCCGACGCGCGACCGCACGGGTCAGAACGGCATCGTCATTCGCCACGGATACATCGTCGCGGAGTGGGGCGACACCGAGAAAGTCGACATGACGTTCAGCGTAGCGAAGAGCTACGTGGCGACGACGGCCGGACTGGCGCTCGATCGCGGAATGATTCGCAATGTGAACGATCGCGTCGCGGATTATGTGAAAGACGGTGGCTTCGATTCGCCGCATAACGCGAAGATCACGTGGCACATGCTGCTCAATCAGACATCGGAGTGGGAGGGGACGCTCTTCGAGAAGCCGGACGTGGCCGATCGTCGAGAGGGACGGGACCGTGCCTTACGAGAGCCCGGCACGTTCTGGGAATACAACGACGTGCGTGTGAATCGTGCCTCGCTGGCGATTCTGCGAGTCTGGGGTCAAGCGCTGCCGGAAGTGCTGAAGCGCGAGATCATGGATCCGATCGGTGCGTCGCCGACGTGGGAATGGCACGGCTATCGAACGTCGTGGGTCGATGTGAACGGAAAGCGCGTGCAGTCCGTGAGCGGTGGCGGGCACTGGGGCGGCGGAGTCTGGGCGAACACACGGGATCATGCGCGCTTTGGCCTGTTGCATTTGCGACGCGGCAGATGGGGCGACAAGCAGCTGCTCTCGGAGAAGTGGGTCGACATGGCGACGACGCCTACCGACATCCGCCCCGTATACGGCTACATGTGGTGGCTCAACAACGAGAAAGGGACGACGCACAAAGGTGCGACGCCGAAGAGCTTCTTCGCGCGCGGCGCCGGCGGCAACACGATCTGGATTTGTCCCGAGCTCGATATGGTTGTCGTGACACGCTGGCTGGACACGCGCGCGACCGACGAATTCATGCAGATGGTTCAAGCGGCGGTGAAATCCTAACGAGTAAGATGTAGCGACCCATGGCCGGCGATCTGCGCGATGCCATCCAAAGCGCCCTGGGATCCACGTATACGATCGAGCGCGAGCTCACCGGCGGTATGTCGCGTGTCTTCGTGGCCCGAGAAGAGCGGCTACATCGCAAGGTCGTCATCAAGCTTCTGAATCCCGAAGTCGCGGCAGCTGTATCGGCAGAGCGATTCGAGCGTGAAATGCAGCTGGCTGCGCAGTTGCAGGAGCCGCGGATTGTACCGGTCCTCAGCGCCGGCGAGGCGGCGGGCCTGCCGTATTACACGATGCCGTTCGTGGAGGGCGAGTCGCTGCGGGAGCGTTTGTCGCGCGGTCGTCTTCCTGTCGCCGAGAGCATGGCCATCCTGCGCGACGTTGCCAGTGCGCTGGAGTACGCGCATTCGCGCGGAGTCGCGCACCGCGACATCAAGCCGGAAAACATTCTCATCTCACATAACACCGCCGTTGTCACGGATTTCGGGTTGGCGAAGGCGATCGCGACATCAGTGGACGCGCCCTCCTTTCGTACTCTCACGCAACAAGGGTTCACGTTAGGCACACCAGCCTATATGTCGCCCGAGCAGGCGCTGGGGGACACGGTGGATCACCGCGGCGACATCTATTCGTGGGGCGTTGTGGCCTACGAGCTGCTCGCTGGCGAACACCCCTTTGGGCACAGAGCTACTGGGCAAGCCATCGTCGCCGCGCACATCGGAGAACTGCCGGCTCCGCTCGAGACGAAGGTTTCCGGAATTCCTGGTCAGCTCGCCGAGCTCGTAGAGCGGGCGTTGTCCAAAGATCCCTCCAGGCGGCCGCCTAACGCCAGCGCGCTGTTGAGCGCTCTGGATGTCGCGGCATCAGGCGTTTCGGGAAGCGTCAGTGTCAAACGACCTCCCATGCTGCGGAAAGCCGCGCTCGCAGGAGCGCTGCTCGCCGTGGCCGCCATCATTGTCTTCGTTTTTCTGCAACCGTCACGGGAGGCGCCGGGAGACGCATCCACGGTTCGATCAATCGCGGTGATGCCGTTCGCCGATATGGGTGGCGACACAACCGCAGCGTATCTCGGCGATGGTATGACGGAAGCACTCACCACTACGCTCGCCAAACTCCCCGATTTGCGATTGGTAGCTCCACGAACGGCAAGCGTATCCGGTAAGCGGATCGATGTTCGCGACGCTGGTAAAGCGTTGAAAGTAGATGCGGTCCTGGAAGGGACCGTGCAAAGGCAGCAAGGTCAGCTTCGAATCAGAGCCCACCTCATCCGCGTCTCTGATGGCGAAGTCATTTGGGGCGAAAGCTACGACCGGCAGGCTGGAAACATGTTCCAGCTGGAAGATGACGTCACCGCAACGATCGCCAGCGCCTTACGCGGCACTCTGTCGGGAGGCCGTGCGAGCCTAACGTCAGGTAGCCCTCGTGGTACACAGGATCTCGAAGCGTACGATCTGTACCTCAAAGGCAGATATGCGTGGTCCAAGCGAGGGGAGCGCAGCCTGCGCAACGCAATAGAGTTGTTCGACCAAGCGATAGCTCGCGATCCATCCTTTGCCCGAGCGCATGCGGGACGCGCAATGGCGTACGTCGTGCTGCCGATCTTCGCCTCTTCGGTTGACGCTGCCCCATCATTCGCCGCAGCGATTCAAAGCGCCAACCGAGCACTCACGCTCGACTCCTCACTCGCTGATGCGCACCTCGCGGTCGCCTATGCGCATAAAATGCGATGGCAATGGGAAGAAGCAGAACGTCACTTTCGCGCGGCCGTCGCACTCGCTCCGGATGACGCAGTTATCCACCACTGGTACGGCGTCTATCTCTACGCCGTTGGCGAAGCCCAGCGATCAGCGGCCGAGCTTGAACGCGCGATCGCGCTGGATCCGTTTTCGGCCGCCGCTAGAACAGACGGCGCGTGGGCCCTGTATTTTGCCCGCCGACTCGAGGAAGCTGGTAAGGAGATTCATCGCGCGCTCGTGATGGACACTACGAAGAACGACACATGGTACGAAATCGGTGTGATTCAATTGGCCCAGGGCTATCCAGACAGCGCAATGCGATCCCTGAACACGGCGCGCAAGTTGGGCATCGTCTTCGACGTGCGACCGTATTTCAGCGTGGCGTTTCGAGCCATTGCGCGAATGAATGAAGCCGATTCCGTGTACGCCGAATTACGCCGCGACTATGCTGCCGGGCATCTAGCAGGCTATGACCTCGCCGTCGCTGCGGCCGCAGCGGGTGATCGCGCGACCGCGCTCGCGGCCATGCGGCGGGTCGTCGAGGAGCGCAATTTTCTCGTGACGGAGCTGAGTCTCCCCTGTGACCCGTTGTTAGATGCTTTGCGCTCTGATCCGCAGTTCCAGCAGCTGCTGGCCACCGCGGGATTGAAGCCCTGTCGTTAGGTATACTTAAACTTGATCCAGCAGCCCTAACGAGGTTTGCGCGGGCCGCTCGTGTCCAGGACGATGACTCGATCCGGAACCTCGGACGCCGGCAGCGTCAGCGTTAGTCCCGCGTCGGATTGCAGGAACGGAACGGGTTCACCACCCGGTAGCATGCGAGCACTTCGCACACGAGCGCCTAACGCGGGGAGCGCTAGCACACGGTCTTGCCAGTCGAGCACGTGCACAAACACGGTATCGTCACGCTGCGTCGTTACACCCCAGTCGCGCGGCGGCAACGGCCCGCCACGCGTCCCGTAAATCGACTTGCCGTGCACGCTGAGCCAGTTTCCAAGATCTCGCAGCCGTTCGGCCGCCTCAGGCTGGATCGTCCCGTCGGGGCGCGGGCCGATGTTGAGCAGGAGGTTGGCATTGTTCCCCGCCGCGCGTACCAGGTAGCCGATCAGCTCGCGCAGCGACTTGAACTTCTGGTCTGTAATATTGAATCCCCACGACTCGTTCATCGTGAGCGAGGTTTCGAGCGGGAGCTTGCCGATCTGTGTGGTGTTGAAGCCGGCGGTGTTCGCGCCAGGGAGATCCTGCTCGAACGTCTGCACGTCTTCGTCCGGCAGCGGTGCCAAATGATGGTTCGGAATGATCAATGCCGCTGGCTGCAAGCGATGGATGAGCGCGTAGGTCCGAGGAAGCCGCCAATCGGCGTCCGGCTTGTCCCACATCCCGTCGAACCAGATGCCGCCTAACGGGCCATAACGAGTCAGCAGCTCCGTCAGCTGTGCGTCCATAAAGTCCAAGTAGCGGCTCCACTCTCCTGCTTCGGGACGACCCGTCTTGAGTCCCGTACGGCCACGCGGCCAGTAGTCTTGGTGGTGCCAGTCGAGCTGTGAGTAGTAGAAAAAAAGTTTAATGTTTTGTCGCTGGCACTCCGCTGCGAGTTCCGCGAGCGGGTCGCGTCGGAATGGCGTCCAGTCTCGGATGTTGTAACGAGTCGCAGCGGTCGCAAACATCGAGAAGCCGTCGTGGTGCCGCGACGTAATCGTGATGTATTTCACTCCAGCCGCTTTCGCGAGCGACACCCATTCCTTCGCGTCGAACTTCACTGGATTGAATGCGCTCGCGAGCCATTCGTAGGAGCCAACTGGGATCTCGCGGTTCTGCATCACCCACTCGCCCTGGGCGAGCTGGCTATACACGCCCCAGTGGATCAACATGCCGAACTTGGCGTCGCGGAACCACTGGCGAGCCGTTAGGCGCTCGGCGGGAATGGAATCGACCGCCTGCGTCTTGAGAGCGGGAGGCGCGACAGCAAGCAGAGCGATCGCAAAGCAAGCGCAGCGGCGCACGCCGCGAAAAATGCCTTGAGCCCACTTGCCAGACCAGCCTCACGAGCAATCTGCTACGTTAATTCGCCGCAGATTGCCGTAGATGAACGCGGTCGGATGCGTTCGCCCCAGTCGCGAATCCCGAGTCGCGTTGACCTAGTTTCGCTTGCCACCTTTCTGCGCCAGCGCCTTGAAGTATTTGTCCACGAGCTCGCGGTATGCGGCGGGGACGTCGCTGGTGCCGCCTAACGTGGGACCGTCACCAGTCTGGCCCAGTGCTCGGCTCAGCGCGAACTCCAGCTCCTGGAAGCCCTTGGCTACGGACTGCTGGAGCCGCGCAAGCTCCTCAGGGTCGTTATAGACACGGGCCGACTCCAACTCTCGCAGTCGTCGGATCAGGCCCTCGATGGTGCCACCGGCATCGAGGTCGGTGCCTGCAAGATCACGCCGGAGCGCTTCGGCTTCACCGCGACGCTCGCGCAGCTCGCGCTGCCACTGACGGATCTCGTTAGGCGTGAACGCGCGATAGCCGCCGCCCTGCCCCATGCTCTGCTGCTGGCCCCCTTGGCTGCGAGCCGCAGCACCGCCTTCGCCCTGCTGTTGTCCCGCTTGCCCCTGACCTTGCTGGCCGCCTTGGCCCTGCTGGCCCTGTTGTCCGCCCTGCTGCCCTTGCTGGCCACCCTGTTGGCCTTGTTGCTGCCCCTGCTGCCCGCCACCCTGTTGGCCCTGCTGTCCTTGCTGTCCAGCACCCTGCTGAGCCTGTCGTCCTTGCTGGCCGCTCTGCTGGCCCTGCTGACCCGCCTGACCTTGCTGTTGACCGCTTTGACCTTGATTCTCGCGTTGTCGTAGTCTGTCTTCGAGCGACGACAGTCCACGCGCGAGCGAGCGCGCGCGCTCCAACGCACGAGTCGTTCTCTCGTTAGGATCGGACGAGGCGCTGTTCGCGGCCTCGCCGAGCCGTTGCGCTACGGCTTCGAGGTCTTCGGTGATCTGATCCTCGAGCCCTTTGCGCGCCTGCTGCTGGCCCGCGCGCGCCAGTGCGCGTGAGTACTGGATCTTGTCGGCAACACGTCCCTGGCGGAGCTCGTCGGCGGCTTGCGCCATACGCCTGGCGGCATCGGGACGCGTCGCGCGTCCGTCGCGCGAGAGTTGATCGAGATCCCGCTCCAGCCGCTTCACTTCATTGGCCATCTCGCCTTTGCGCTGATCGAGCCGCTGCTCCTTCTCCGCGTCACGAGTAGCTGAGCCTGCATCCTGCGCTATCTGCTTCTGCTCTTCAGCGAGACGCCTGGCGCGATCGAGCGCGTCTTGGGCTCCGCGAGTCACGTCACCCGATCGAGACTGTTCGAGCAGCCGGCGAGCGCGCTCCAACTCATCCGCCGCCTTGGCTCCAGCGGCCTGCGAGCCTCCTGAGTTCGTGGCGGAACGGCGCATGGAGTTTGCCGCGTCCCGCAACCGGCGCACGCTCTCTTCCAGCTCGGCCGACTGCTGCTCACGCGTTAGGCGCTCCAGCTGCCGCGCCAGTTGCTCGGCCTCGTCGGCGAGTTGACGCTGAGAGCCGCCGCCGCCTCCGGCGTTCGGTGGCGCAGCACCGCGCTGCATGGCGCGCTCGTTTTCGGCTTGCTGCCGGCTTGCCAACTGCTTCAAGCGCTCCAGGGTCTCGTCGACGTCGCGCTGCGCCTGGGTGCGGGACTGCTGCACCGTCTCGTATTGATTGCGCAGACGATCCGCTTCGAGCTCGAAGAGATCCGCCAGCTCATCCGGCCGAGCCTGATCGCCGCCGCCGCCACCACCGCTTTGCTGACCGAAGTTGATGTCGACGTCTTTGAATAGAGCCTCGGCCCGCTCGAGATGCTGCAGTGCCGTGTGCTCCGGGCCTAACGCCTCACGAGTGCGGCGGCCGTTAAGCTCCGTCTCAGCACCTTGCATCGCCTTGACAGCTTCGGGCAGCAGCTCCATGAGCGCTGCCATGTTCGAGTCGGCCGCAGCGACACCGCGCTGTTTGGCGCGATCGATCAAGCGCTGCACCTGTTCGCGCAGCTTCGCCTGTGCCAGGACCAGTGTTGCGACGTTCTCGCGCAGCTCGCGCGCTTCCATCGTCGCTCTGTCGCGCTCGACCTTGTATGTACCTGCGATGATGTCCCGCTGTCTCGCGGCAAACGCGGATGGATTCTCCTCGCCGCCTCCGCCGCCTCCGCCGCCGCCTTGCCCCTGACGATAGTTCTTCCCGAAGGGACGAACCGTCGCGAAGTAGATGTCGCTCGCGGCTGTTTGTGCGCCCGTTATGGCATTGTTGTCAGTCGCGCGGGCGTAATACGACACGACGTCGCCCGGCTGCAGACTCAACTCTTCGAGATAAATGGTGTGTGACGCGGATACCTCGCGCTGCGCACTGCTCGGCTTCGTCAGTGGCACCGTTTTCTCTTCGCCGCCATTCACGCGATACACGAGCTCGAGGTTCGCGACGCCATAGTCGTCGTCTGCAACGGCTTCGATGTACAGCTCCTCGACGCTCGTTGGACGCGTGTCGCGTCCCGGCTTGCGAATGGAAACCGACGGCTTCGCGTCTTCGATCGCATCGATCGCGTAGTCGATCGTTCCGGCTACGCGCGTTCCGTCCTGCGCTTCGAGTCCAATTCGGTAGAAGCCATCGCGGCGCACGGTCAGCGTCGCCTGGATGAGCGTGTCGTTGACAACGGTGACCGCGATGACGCTGTCGCCTTCGAGCGTTAGGCGTCCGCCGCGCACCGGGAGCGTCGTCTTGATCTGCACGGTGACTCGCGTGCCAATGAGCGCTGCAATGTCACCAGCGTCCGCCACGCGCTCGACGCCGAGGCCGGAGTATGCCGGGTAGCGGTACTCCAGATCGATGCGCTCGACCGCCGGAAGCTCTCGGACGCGCAGATGATAGACGCCGGATCGCACACCGCTAGCCTCGACGTAGTAGTCGGCCGACGCGGCGAGATCGAACAAGCGTAGCTCGAACGACGCTGAGTCGCTGGCGACAGTCATCGGGAACTGTTCCCACTTGGTCGAAGCACCGCGGCGTATGGCCACGATGACGTGCGCCGAGTTGAATCCGCGCAACTGGGCCTTGAGCTGTACGTCGCTCCCCTTCGGGACTTCCGCGTCGCCTGGTTCGACGAGAACCGCATATGGCGCTGCGGCGCTGGCATCCCTCCATGGAGCAGCCAGCAGCGCCGCCGCGTGTCGCATGTCGCTCGGCGTTAGGCGAAGAATGATCGCGCCAAGCGCGAGCGCACCGGCAAGCGCCGCCGCATAACGCTGCAGATGCACGCGCTCGATGCGCTGCGGAACTTCCAGCGTGCGAAGCTGCCGCACCGTGTGTGCGATCAGGTGCCCGCCGAGCGGCTGCGGGGTCCCACGACTCGACGTCGCGACGTCGACCGCGCCGAGCAGAGCGCCCTCCAGCGCCGGCTCGCGTTCCTCGGTGTAGAGCGCGACACGCTCGTCATTCGCCCGCCTGACGAGTGGACGCGCGATCCACCATGCCGCGGCGACGACCAGCAGGCTCAGCACGGTCCAGCGCGTCGCGATGACGCTTTCGGGTGAGAAGCGGAACTGCCGGAGGACGAAAGCGCCGACAAGCACGAGCACAAGAGCCAGCGAGACGAGGAAGAGCGCACCGGCGAGCACGTGGCGCAGGCGCCAGCGACGCCGGATCGTTCCCAGAAGGCCGCGTAGCTCGTCCGGTGCGGTGGTCTGAGTCGTTAGGCGCTCGACAAGACTCGACATTCGCTCTCCTTATCGCTATGAGCGGGACTGCGTGCCCGCCGCACGCGCTGCGGCAACCGCTTCTACCCCTAACACGACGGTAACGGCTGCCAGCAACCACCACCAGAGGGACTGCTGCCGCTCGCGTTCCGCCGCCGTCAGCGTCGCGTCAACGCCCTGTCCGGTGCTGTCGTCGACATCCGTCGGCATCGCGCCCGTGAGGCGCGTCGGATCGAACGTGTCGAACTCGCTTTCACGCGGATCCAGGTTCGCCGCGACGAGCGTCGGTCGGCTGCCTGGTGCGCCGGCCCCTGTTAGTGAGAAGAACCCGGCTTCATCTAGCGACAACGAGCGACGTCCTGTATCCGCCGCAAAGCGACGACGCTGGCCGGACGGTGCGATCGCTACGATCGCCTGCGACGAAGTCGCCACGCCGGCAGCGCCTAACGCATCGTCGAGATCGACAACGTCTCCGACGTTCTGTGCCACGCGCGGCGCACGATACCCGGCGGCATAGCGCATGATTTCGTGAATGAATGGCAGGAAGACAGGCTGCCTTGGAAAGTCCGACCACTCGACGCCGAAGCCGCTTCCCCACACGAGCGCACGGCCGCGACCGACGTTGCGCTCGACGAGCGCCGCCGTGCCGTCATCGAAGCGGGCGAGCACACGCCCGCCGAGCGTGTCGCTGATGGGACGATAGCGTACGAAGCGCGCGGCGCTCAGATCGCCGGACCGACTACCTGCAAACGTCTCCAGCGCCGCATGCGTGCGATCGATCCACCCGAGCGCGCCGCCGCGACCGGCGCTGCGATCCGTCGGCGCGCGCACGGGAAGCGGCAGAATATCGCGCGGAGCGCGGGCCCACTCATCGGGTGCAGCGCGGTCGCCTAACGCAATGACGAGCCCCGTTCCATTCGCGACGCGCTCGCGCAGACGATCTCCTGTCGCGCCCGTCGGCCATCCCGCGTCGTGCAGGATGATCACGTCGCGGGATGTCAAGTCGGCGACCGAGAGAGCGCTACGTGTGCGTTGCACGATGTCGAAGCTCGGCGAGGCGCCTAACGCGAGCGCTTCGCGCAAGAAGAATGCGCGATCACCGGAGCCCGCCGGCTCGATGATCAGAACGGACACGTGTCGCGGGCGCTCGAGAAGCAGCCGCAGCGTGTCGTCGAGCGCGTACGTGTCGCCGTGCACGACGAGGCGAGCCTCGTTGGCCGTCGGAGCAACGCGGAGTCCCGCAAATGTCACCGTCGCACCACCGTCTGCCGGTAGATCGACCTTCTGCTCCGCGACCTCTCGTGGTCCGATCGCCAGCGTGACACGAACGGCACGTTTCGCGGGGCCGGCGTTCGCGATGCGCCCAATGACGCGTACTGCATCGTTCGAAGCGGCACTGTCGCGCTCCACAGTAACGCCGCGCCACGCTACGTTGATCACGTCCTCGCCGGAGACGTCGATCGACGTCAGTTTTTCGCCGCCGGCGAGCGCCTGGTTGTCGCGCACGTCCCAGCCGGAGCGCTGGAAATCGCTGACAAGCACCAGTTCGCGCGACGCGCGTCCCCCCTCGCCTAACACGCGCTTGCCGAGCTGCAGCGCTGGCACATAACGAGTGCCGCGCGTCGACACGCGTTCGGCTGACAGTGCCGTGCGAATGGCGCTGCGATCGTTCGCCAATGGCGCGACCTGCGCCGCGCGCGTATCGAACACAACAAGGGCTGCACGATCGTCAGCGCCGAGCGAGCTGAGCGTCCGCTCCACAGCGGCGCGGGCGCGACTCCAGCGATCGCCATAGCCCATGCTCGCAGAGCGATCCAGCAGGATGGCGACGTCCTTGCCCGACGCCGTCACCGCGGCGCGCGCTACCTTTCGCGTGAAGAACGGCCGGCTGAACGCGAAGGCGAGTAGCGCCACAGCGAGCACTCTGAGCGCAAAAAGCAGCAAGTGCCGCAGCTTTTGCCGAGCCATCGCACGGTACGGCTCCTTTCTCAAGAACATCGCCGAGGGAAAGCGTTCGGCGATCGAGCGCTCGCGGTGCACCAGGTGCACCAGAATCGGCACGGCGATCGCAGCCAGCCCGGCGAGAAAGAGCGGTACGAGGAGCGACACTAATCGCTACCTGACGCGGCGCAGGCGTTCACGCCTAACGAGATAGTTGAAGAGCGTGTCCTCGATCGGCATCGCGGTGTTGACTGTCACATAGTCCACGCCGCGCTCGAGCAGTTTGCGCTCGAGGGTGACCATGTGCTCACGCATGCTCTCGCGATAGCGGTCGCGCATGCGCGCCGGGACCAGCGGAATACGCTCTTTGGTCTCGAGGTCCTCGAACGTGGCAGCATCTTCGAAGGGGAAGTCCAGCTCCGCCCGATCCAGGATGTGCATGACCACGACGTCGTGGCCGCTTGTGCGCAGACCGCCCATCGCGTCTGCGACTACGCCAGGCGCTTCGTAGCAATCTGTAAGCACCACAATGATCCCGCGCCGACGAAGTGCGTCGCCGAGTCGAGCTAGCGGCTTGGCCAGCTCGCCGCGCTCGCGTGGCTGTGCTCGGCCTAACGCGTGAAGGACGAGCTGGAAGTGAGCGGCTGCTGGCGGAACGTATTCGGCGATGTCGGCGGCGAAGGCCGCAAAGCCGACGCGATCGCGCTGACGCTGCGCCAGGTACGCCAGCGAGGCACCGATCACGCGCCCGATGTCGAGCTTCGTGACTCCGCCAGAGCTATAGGACATGGACTTGGAGACATCGAGCGCGACCATGACGTTCGTGTTCGTCTCCGCTTCGTACTCGCGAATGAGGTAGCGGTCCGTCCGCGCATAGACGCGCCAGTCGAGTCGGCGAAGATCATCGCCCGGGACGTAGGCGCGATGCTGCGCGAACTCGGTCGAAAAGCCTAACTGCACCGAGCGATGCAGGCCGTTCAGGAAACCCTCGACGACCGCGCGCGCGACGAGCTCCAGGTTGTCGATGCGCGCGAGGACGCGCGGATCGAGGCCGCTGGAATACTGCGCGGCCGCGGGAGCCGGCTCGGTCATAGACCCGACGTCGGACGCGGAACGGCGCCTAACAGCTTGTCGATAATGCCGTCGGTGGTCACGCGTTCGGACTGCGCCCGGAAGTTGAGCAGGATCCGGTGGCGCAAAACGGGATGCGCCAGAGCGACGATGTCGTCGAAGTTCACGTGCAGCCGGCCATGGAGGAGCGCGCGCGCCTTGCCGCCTAGCACGAGGAACTGCGCGGCGCGAACGCTGACGCCGTAGGCAACCCAATCTTTGATGAAGTCGGGCGAGTTGGGGCCGGGGCGGGACGCGCGGGCCAGCGCAATGGCGTAATTAGCAACGGCATCGGCGACCGGCACCTGCCTAACGACTTGCTGTAACTTGACGATGTCGCCGCCGCTGACGACCCGCGCCAGCTCCGGAATCGCGATCGATGTCGTCTCTTTGACGACCGCGAGCTCCTCGGCGGCGGACAGGTAGCCGATGTGGATCTGGAACATGAAGCGGTCCAGCTGCGCTTCGGGGAGCGGATACGTTCCTTCGAGCTCGATGGGGTTCTGCGTGGCGAAGACGAAGAACGGCGGCTCGAGCGTGTACGTTCTCCCCTGCACCGTCACGCGCTTCTCCTGCATCGCTTCGAGCAGCGCGGCCTGCGTCTTCGGCGGCGTGCGGTTGATCTCGTCGGCCAGCAAAATATTCGCGAACACCGGCCCAGGCATGAATACCATGTCGCGTCTGCCTGACGCGGGATCTTCTTGAATGATGTCGGTTCCGGTAATGTCCGATGGCATCAGGTCCGGCGTGAACTGAATGCGCTGGAACTTGAGATCCAGCGCCTGCGCCAGACTCTGCACGAGCAGCGTTTTCGCGAGTCCCGGAACGCCGACAATAAGGCAGTGGCCGCCGGCGAAGAGCGCGACGAGCGTCTCCTCGATCACAGCGTCCTGACCAACGATGATCTTGCG
>DASYRX010000207.1:0-12909 GCA_036003845.1 Gemmatimonadaceae bacterium
TCGCGTGGACCAATGAGGAAGGTGGTGAGGGCGGGCCTGTCACCACGGTGACCTTCGAGGAAAAGGGCGGCAAGACGCTGGTGGTCCTGCGCGAGACCTATCCTTCGAAGGAAGCGCTCGACGCTGCCGGCACCGGAGCAGCCGATGCAATGGTCGAGACGTTCGATCAGCTGGACGAGCTTCTCGTCGCCCTGGGTGAGAGCTCGGGACAGTAACAGAGACGTGGATCTCGCGGTCGGTCGTCTGATAGTCCCGGCTCACACTTGCCGGGGCTATCGGGCGGAGTCGCGAACATTCGATCGACGGGTCCCGCGCTCACGGCGCAGCGTTCCGCGCCGGTCGCGTCCTGATGTGCGCCCAGGCCCAGCCGAGCAGGGGTATGGCCAGGAAGGGATAGGCGCCGAATGGCAGCGGGGCCGATAGCGCCGTTAGGCGCGCCCCCCCGCGGATCCGCGCGGACGGCGCGAAGGTACCGGCCATGCCGAGCAGTGCACCGATCACCAGTCCCGCCGCTGTGACAAATCGCAGGCGCCCGTCGCTCATCGCGTCGATACCTCCGGATTCAAGTCTCGATTGGTGGCCGCCTAACGCGGCTTTCGCCGCCATTACCGCCGCAGGAACCGGCATCCGTCCCACGCCGCCAACCCGGCCGAGGAGAACAGCGCCGAGGAGCGCCGGCAGCGCCGGCATGAACCAGGGGATCGCAGGAATTCCCGCACTTCCAGCACCGTTTATATTCCTCACCATGGGTTACGCTTACGCGTGCCCTGCATCACTGCGTCGCAAGTGCTTGGTGAGGAACCTTGCTAGGTCGCTTGCGTACAACGCTCTTGCCTGTCTGCGCGTTCACCTCACGGTCTCCGCGGCGAGGCATAGGAAGCGAAGTTCGCTTCTATGAGCGTTCGAGGTGCGGAGATCTGGTTCATTGCGCGAAGGCACGTCAAACTCAGCTCACAACGTCACATATAGTGGCGATCTGGTCAGTGGCGCTTCTGTGTCACGACCGTGCTTAGGGACTGGCCCAAGATCGGCCGCACGGCATTCCCTCTGGAGGTCTCATGCGAAAGCCCCGTCCGGCGACGTACAATCCGGCACAGGCGCTACACTTGATTGCGAGCGACCGTACAGGATCACCACTCAGCTGTCCTTCGTGCTCTGGTCCAATCGAACGCAGTCCAGAGCTATTTCCGCCTGCGCCCTACTCGCATGTGACGCTCCGTTGCAAGAACTGCGGACGCCTGGCGAGATACATCGCCGGAGCCGCCTAGCGGTCCCGACCAACTCGACTCTTGGCTCGACTTCTGCTCAAGAGAAGTCCAGCAAAGTCTCATCGCTTGTTCGCAGCGCGCGCAGCTCCATGAGAGTTGCGCGCGCTGTTCATTTCCTTACTTCGTGATCTGGCAGCGTGGTGAGGAACGCTTGATCGCCAGCCCCGCTCGGGGGAAAGAGGATTTTGTTATGTCACGCATTAACGGCACGGTGAAGTGGTTCAACGACGCAAAGGGCTACGGCTTCATCGCTCGCGAGGGCGGTCCAGACGTGTTTGTGCACTTTAGCGCAATCCAAATGGGTGGCTTTAGGTCGCTCGTTGAAGGAGACAAGGTCGAGTTCGAGATCGTCCAAGGCCAGAAAGGGCCTCAGGCATCCGACGTCACCAAGGTGGCAGTGTAGAGGAGTCGCCAAGAACTAACCGCGGCGAGTGGGCGCCTTGGCTCCAATGAGCCTTGGCGCCCTCCGGCTCTAACCCTCAAAAGTGCTCGTGAACGGTTATCCAGTTCCGCCCCGCACGCCTCGCCGTACGCTGTACCGCCGTAACCTCCCTGGCGGCGGCTTCGTGAACATTGAGACCGAGAGCGCGACGCCCGAGCAGATACACCGCGCAGTCATTACGGTCGAGCGGCGCTCTGATCCGTCACGTCGAGACGGACACCACCCTCCCGTTGTTGCTGTCTCAGAGGGACCGAGCGCTCAAGGCGTCTTTCGCCAGATGCTCGAGATCGCAGCGGATAACATCGCGATCGCTCGCGCCCTGCTTCGGTCGCAGGCCGACGGCCGTCCCCGCTTCTAGAAAAACGAAGCGCCCCGGCAGAGCCGAGGCGCAACTAAGAAACACGACGTGCCCGCTTATCTCGCGGCTGCGATATCGAACGGAATCTCGATCTGGTCCGGGCTCGTCTGGTTCTGCGCCTGGCTGCGAAGTTTCGCCGCTGGATCCTCGCTCACGCCGAGCAAGTGCGCCGTCTGATGATAGAGCCGCAGCGTGTGAATCGGAGCGACAAAAGTTCGCACACCACCGCGCGCGATTGTCAGCGCTTCGTCGCGAACGTCGCGTGGCAACGCATTCACGAGCGGATGCCTGAGCAAACGCTGTATGCCCGCCGTGTCACGGGCGACGAGCGCAGCACAAAGAGATTCGAGATAGGCCAGCATGACCGTCCCGCGCTTTTTGTGTTATTAACACTTTGCAACTAATACGCCAGACGGTCAAGTCCGGTTCCAGTAACGGCAGCGTGTTTGTTTTGTGATGTCGGTCAGGAGGTAGCGTTGGCGAGCCTCTAGTCCTGACAACTCAGCACTCGAGGCTGCTGACTCAAACTTCTGCTGAGATTTCAGCGCTCAGCCGAAACGTGAATCAAGCGCGCGTCCGAGACTCTCCCAGGAGGTCGAACCTCACTGCGCGCCTATTTCCTCTCCGCCGCCGCGGCGCGTAACGGAACAGCTGAGCTGGGCGCCCGCGTCCCTCGCTTCGCCATTCATCCGTGGGCTCGACAAGCCAAGCCGCCTGGAGCGCTCGACGAAAACTCGCCTTATGCAGCCGCCGGCCAATCAGCATCTCGTACGTCTGCTGCAGCTCGCTCAGCGTGAATTCAGCAGGAAGCAATCGAAAGGCGACCGGCGCGTAATCCATTCGATCACGAAGACTCGCGAGCGCGGATTCGACCATGTCGGCTTGGCGCGCAGGCAATTGCGGCAGATCACTGATCACGTGCCACTCGAATCCCGTCGCTGCGCCGGTGCGCGATGGAACCACACCGACAAAGCAGATCGACACATCCGCGTTGACTGCGTGACGCTTGCCAACACCGAATGCCCCTGCTTGCTCGAACCAAGCAACATCACTGCCAGCAACGCTGCGCATGATGCGACGTGCGACTGCTTCTACTGTCTCACCTTTCTTCGGACCGTCGCACGGCAAGAGCCAACGCTCCTTGGCTCCGTTGCTCGCAGTGCGTGCGAGTAGCACAGAAAGATGCTTGCCTCGCGGTGCGAGGAGCACGAGATCGACTGTGAAGATTGCGCGGCGCGGAAGAGTTCGCGTCGGCGCTGAAGAAGAGCGCTCGCGCATGAGAGGCGCGAATAAGTAGCTGATTGCTACTTATGTCAAGGGCCCGTCACGATTGGACGGGCCCTAATGTTTTCGCAGCGACAATATGCGACTCGTTGACTAAGGCGTCAATCGAGCCGAGCGTCGTTCACCGTCTCCAATCGAGTGCAGTGGCGGGATAGAGATCGGAAGTGTCGCCGTGATGTCGATCTCGCCGAGCAACGCGCGCGCTGCTGCGCGCTGTGACGCAACGTGACTGCCCCACGCAATCATGTATGAAGGGGCGTCTGCAATTTGCTGCAACAAATACGGAGTGCCGAATGTCACGACGACAACGCCACGTCCCTCTCGCTCTCGCACAACGTCGCGCATGAATTGCGCGAACGCTGCATCTACACTCGCTGTCGCCGTTTCCGATGTGATGTTCACATAATTGCTCACGATCACGATGCCTGCCGCGCGAGCGCGTTCTAATGCGCGCGCGAAACTCGTCCCTGGATCATCTGCAATCACGATGTCGTTCACGACTGGCAGTGAACGTGTTCGCAGATAAGCGTTAAACGCCACTCCAGCACCGAGATCAGTTCGTCGCGCGTATGTGAGCGAGTAGACGCGCGGCTGCGTACTCTCGCGCAGAATAGGGACAGCGCTCTTCGTATCGCGCACGAGAACGACGCCGCGATCGGCGATGCGATTCGCGAGCGCCACATGTTCACTATCTCCTACGACGCGTCGCACGTTGCTCAGATCCACGAAGCGATTACGCTGCAAACCGAACATCGACTTGAGCGCAAGCACGCGTCGCACAGATCGATTGATTCGCTCCTCGTCGTAGCGACCTTCTTTGATTCCTTCGATGACGGCGTCTATTGCGGCGCGTGTGTCTTTGGGCATGAGCAGCACATCCGCTCCCGCTTCTATCGCACGTTTGTTCGATTCGCCGGCACCGAACTGTTTGACGACGCCTTGCATGTCCATCGCGTCGGTGACAATCAAACCATCGAACTTGAGCTGATCGCGCAGCAATGTGCTGAGTACCGGTCGTGACAACGTCGCTGGCACACCGCTCGAGTCGAGCGCCGGCAACACGCCGTGAAAAGTCATCATCGCACCGAGGCCTGCATTTACGGCAGCACGGAATGGCACGAGCTCGATTGAATCGAGTCGCGGCCTGCTCACATTGACGACTGGAAGATCCAGGTGCGAATTGACCTCCGTGTCGCCGTGGCCGGGGAAGTGTTTCCCCGTCGCGAGCATCCCGTGCTGCTGAATCCCGCGCACTTGGGCGGCGCCGAGACGCGCCACGCGCGCCGGCACCTCGCCGAATGAGCGCGTGCCGATCACGGGATTGGCGGGATTGTTGTTGACGTCCAGCACCGGGCCAAAGGCGATGTGGATGCCTAACGCGCGCCCCTCCTCCGCCGTCACTCGGCCCATCTCGTAGGCCAGCAAACTGTCGTCGGACGCGCCTAGCGCCATGACCCACGGGAACATCGTCGCCCCACCCAGATCGATCGCGTTAGGCACGAAGTACCCGCCGCGCGCGCGAAAGCCCAGCCCGGTCTCCAGGTCAGCGCTGATGAGCAGCGGCAGCTGGCTCGCGCGCTGCAGTGCGTTGATCTTGGCCGCGATTTCGGTCGGCGAGCCGACTGAAATGATGTAGCCACCAACATGGTCTTCGGTGCTGAGCCGCACGATCCGCTGCCACTCGGTGCTCGTCTCGGCGACGTAATCGCCGAGGATCCAGGGCCACACCAGCTGGGCAACTTTTTCGCGCAAGGACAGTGAACGGAGCAGCGAGTCCGCCCACGCGCTCGTAGACGGATTCGCGACGACTGACACGACTCCGCTCGCGGCTGCGGCGGGCGCGGTGTCCACTGGCCGCCGGCCGCAAGCGACTGCAAAGACGATCGCTCCGGCAATTACACACGATCTATTCGCGGTCACCATGAGATCGTCCCCTTCTTGCTCGTGTCGACGTCTTCATTGATACCAGCTTTGAATAGAAAGGCCTGCATGTTTTTCGTTAGAAATGCCCTCGCCTGCGGATCCATTACGTTGAGTCCGTAATGATTGATCAGCATCGTCTGTTGCTTGACCCAATCTGCCCAACACGTTTGACAGATCTCGGCGACGATGCGTGCACCAATCGCGCCCGGGAATGGGGGGCGCTCAAAACCTGCCCGTGTTTGGCCGCAGCGAGAACAAGTGACGTCAGCCATGCGAATTCCTATTTAGGGTCATCATTGGAATGATGCCTGTCATTGGCGCCGGATTGTAGCCTAACGAGCCGTCGTGGCAGCGCCCTGCGACGACGTACAGCGCTCGAACCAGTCGATCACGAGCGTCGCGACGCTGTCCTTGCAATAGTCCGCTGCCAGCACGTGTCCGCAGCCACTTACCCACTGTATCGATTTCACGGGATGCTCGATGACAGCAGCGGCAGCTGCAACTTCGGCGGCAGCCACACGATTGTCTTGCCTGGAGTGCACAATGAGGGTCGGGGAGCGAACCTGCGCCAGGTGATGGCGCGCGTGTCGCACCACTTTCCACAGCTCCGACAGGAGCCGCGGACTTGTATACCCGTAAGCCAGCGATTTCGCGCCAGCTTCCGGGTCATGAAGCGACCGGCGATCCCGCGTATAAATGATAGGGATCACCCACTGGAAGAATGGCCATAGCGTGGCCCCAAAACGGGCAATCGCAGGCATGGCGATGTAAGGCGCCAAGAGGACCAACGCCGGCACCGGCCGAGCGGACTCCAGCTCGAGTGCAAGGTCGGCACCCATCGACTGACCGCAGAGAACGACCGTCTCGTGCTTTCGCACGAGGTTCTCGTACGCTCCGCGCGCAGCTTGAACCCAATCGGTTGCGCGGCTCGCATGAAACTGCTTGAGAGCGCGAGCATGCCCCGGTAGAAGCGGCACCGAGACGCTCCATCCTGCGTTCGCGAGCCGTTGAGCGAGGACCTCGAGCGACTGTGGAGTGTCGCCGAACCCGTGGAGCAGTAGCGCCGCCCGCGGATGGCCGTCGTAGTAGATCGCCTGCGCGCCGGGGATCACTCCATCGCTGCCTAACGGGAAACGTTCTGCCAGAGCGCGTTCGGCCGCGCGCCACGCCGCACCACGCAGCAGTTGAACCGCCAGCACCGCTGCCGCGACGACGCTGATTATGAGAAACGACACGCGCTAATGCCGTTCCAACTTGTTCCGCCTGCGCGGCGAAACTCGGCGGCGAGCAACTTCGAAGAAATCCGGCGGCATTGCCTTTGGCGGAAATAGTTGGAACGGCACTAATAGCGCGGAATGCCCGGATCAACGTCCGAGCTCCACGCATCGATTCCACCGGCGAGGTTGTAGACGCGCCTGAATCCCAGCGCAACGAGATGCTCAGCCGCTGCTTGGGATCGTGTCCCCCGGTGGCAGTAAACGACCGTCTCGATCGAAGGATCGAGTGAAGCAGCGGAGCGCGTCAACTCGCCAAGCGGTAGCAGCGTCGCACCGCCGATATGTCCAAGATTCCACTCCCACGGCTCCCTCACATCAACCAATGCGAGGTTCCGTCGATCTGCGCGCCAGGCCTCGAGCTCGCGAGCGGCGATCTGCGTGACGCTTTGCCTCGCGCCGTTCACGGCACCGCGCGGCGCGCAAAATTCGTCGTAATCGATCAACTCGCGGAGAGTACGCGTTCCGCAGGCGATGCACTGTAGATCCTTTCGAATCGCGATGTCATTGAACCGCGCTGCGAGAGCATCAATCAACAGAAGACGTCCGATGAGAACGTCGCCTTTGCCAAGGATGAGTTTCATCGCTTCGGTTGCTTGCAGCATCCCGACTATGCCAGGCAGCACGCTCAGCACACCCGCTTCGGCGCAGCTCGGTACCGAACCTGCCGGAGGTGGAACAGGATACAGGCAGCGATAGCACGGCCCGTTAGGCGCAGCGAGAACGGTGACCTGGCCATCGAAGCGCAGGACGCTGCCGTATACGTTTGGGATGCCGAGCAGCACGCAAGCATCGTTAACTAGGTAGCGCGTGCGAAAATTGTCGGTACCATCCACAACGAGGTCGAAATCGCGTAAGATTTCGAGCGCGTTTTCTCGCGTGAGTTCCGCATCGAACGGAACCACTTCCACGTTAGGATTGAGCGCCCGCAGTCTTGAGCTAGCGGTCGCGACTTTTCGAGAGCCGATGTCGGATGTGACGTACAGCAGCTGGCGATGCAGGTTGGATAAGTCCACGGCATCGCAGTCAACGATCCCCAAGGTGCCGACGCCGGCAGCCGCCAGGTACGACGCAACCGGCGACCCCAGTCCACCGGCGCCGATCACGAGCACACGCGCGCGCTTGAGACGCGCTTGCCCCTCTTTACCAACTTCCGGGAGCGCCATTTGGCGCGCGTACCGGGCAATTTCTGCCGGGCTAAAAGACTCAGTCACTGACTCAAACCGTGTGATGGCACTCACGTTGCCTATGTGACAATATACCGAGCCCAACGCACCTCTTTTCCCCACCGTCCCGGAGATTCTGCGCGCGGTCTCCGGTGCTCGTCACGCCCGTGCGCTTCTCCTGCTAGTCTCTGCACGCATCGCATTCGCTTTCCGTCGCCATAATAGGCAATGACATGTTGCTTGCGGCGCTGCCGGCCACACCGGTTCAGCTCGCGCATGCCTGTTATCAGCTGGGATTCGACATAGTTGTCCCCGCAAGCTGGGGCGATGAGCTCGTCGCGCATGCGGTCCTGGAAGATCTCCGTCATCGCGACCGCGAACCAGTGATACAGTGCACGTGCCCGCTTGTATACGAGCGTCTGCTGGCAAACGGACAGCACTTGTTGCCCTCTATGGTGCAGACGGCGGCTCCGGCTGTCGCCGCCGCTCGTTATGCGCGCCACGCGTTCGCGCCGCGCCATCTCAGCATCACATATGTCGGCGCGTGTCCAGGCGCAGGCCATCCATCGATAGATGAGCGTTGCGTGCCTGACGAGCTTTTGCGTTCGCTCGCAGAGAGCGACATCTCGATCGCTGACATGCCGACAGTCTTCGACTCCGTTTTGCCACCAGACCGGCGTCGCTTCGTTTCTCTTCCTGGCGGGTGTCCGACCCAGGAAGCGCTCTGGCAAGCAAGCGACGGCCGCATGCTTCGTGAGGTTACGCAGCCGACGTTTTCGACTGATTTGGCGCAGACGCTTGTGTGGCGCGAGCACGTCATGGTAGACGTTGCGCCGTCGCTCGGCTGCGCCTGTGCAGGCAGTTGTAGCCGGCTTGGTGCACGTTCGGGTCGCGTCGCGGTGATGGCAATTGAGCCACCTCGGGCGTCGCAGCCGGTCGCGAATTTCAAGCCCGAATACACCGCGCCCACTGTGCAGCCAGTCGTGACGGCCGAGCTGTCAAATGGCGACGCGCCATGGACTACACAGGCCCCTCGGCCTCATGAAGCAGCTGAGCCAGTCGTTCCGGCAGCCAGCGCGCGAGCGGCCGAGACGACTGTGGCGGTGCCTCGCACACGGTCGCGCGTTCGTACGGCGACGCCATTGCCGCGCGCGTATCTCGCCAAGCGACGGCACATCGCTGCGGGCAGCGCAACACCCGAAGCTACGCTGGCTGACGAGCCCGCGCCGTTTGGCGATCACGAGCCATTGGAAGAACGCGCATTTGCGGAGCCGATTGTCGCACCTAACGAGCCGCTGGCCGGCGTCTATGATGTCCAGCCACAGCTCGAGGTCTCGGCGCCAGAGCCGACCGTGGCTACGGAAGCAGCACTAGAAGCGACGGTGCCTAACGAGCTCGTGCCCGAGCCAATCGAGACGAGCCGGCCAATTGCCGTGCACGTCGAACCCGAGCCGGACCAAACTGAAACCTCTCCGCAGCAGGTTCAGGTCTCTGAGATCGACGTGAAGCTAGAGGTCCCGCGGGATTTGCAGGGACTGCTGGGATTGGACGACTCGCTGTCCAGCGAGGGTGTCGCTACAGCAACGCTGACCGAAGTTCACGCCGAATCGTGGGCCCCACCTGTCGACACCTCCGTTGCCGTCGAGGAACGAGTCGCTGAGCCGCCAGCCGTCGAGCAACCTGGTGGACCGCTGCGCGTCGAAGTCGAGATCTACGAAGAACCAGAGACTGCGCCGCAGCTCCGAGAAGGAGCCGTACGCGACGCTGTAGTGAGCGAGGAATCAGCGCCCGCTCCAGACGCTGAGCCGGAGATTCCCGAGCAGCCACGCCGAGCGTGGGGCGATTTCTTGATCGCGTTGTGGCTCGTGCTCGTTGCCAGCGCCGTGATCGCTGCACTGCTCTGGCGCCGTTAGGCGATTCTACTCCAGATCGTTCAAGACGCGCAGCGCCGCGCGCCGGATCCAGCCGTCGCGATCGGCGTCGCGTGGCATGGAGCGAGTAAGCAGCGTGGTTTGCCGCTCCATTTCATCCGTGATCATCGAGCTCGTCGTGTTGCGAATGCCCAGCGAGGCCAGCGTGCGTTCCGCCAGGTCGTGGAGCATTCGTTGCGTAGCCGGCGTTAGGCTCGCCATCGACCGCGGCAGAGCGTCAGCTGCCCGTGTCTCGTGCGATCTTGGCGACAAACGCTCAGCAGCGGCCAGCATGCTGCTCATCGGCGAGAGTCGCACGACGTAAGAGCCGGGCGTATGCTCGGTAACGCTCGCAACGACGCCGGCGCGACGCAGCGCCGCCATTCGCCTGGCGACATGGATCTTTATCACGGGCAACGCGCTGACGCTGTGAGTGCCGCGACCGGTGATGACCAACACCTCGCGAACGCCTTCGACCTGTTTGAGTCGCAGCCATGCGTCGGTGCGCGCGGCCGCCTCGGCGCCTGTCGGAAGGCCGTCTCGTACATTCAGAGTGCGGGCGTCGCCGAACTGTGCTTCGTCGAAGGCCCGATAAAGCGCGTTAGGCACACGCGCTCGCCGCATTCCTAGCGGATCACGTCGCGCAGCACGTGACCGTCGAGACGCTCGAGCGGTGAAACGTTCAGGATCGCTGCCAGCGTCGGCGCCATGTCAACGACGCGCGCGACACGCGACTGGCGGCCGGGCTTCACGCCGTAACCCCAAAAGATGATCGGCACGCGAGCGTCGTAGTCATGCGGACTGCCGTGAGTAGCGATCGGAAGACCTGCCCAGAACCAGTACGGCTTCAGAGTCAGCGCAACCGCGGCCGGGAGATCGGGTGGCAGCATGTGCATCCAACGCCGTGCAACGTAATCCTTCGTCGTATCCAGACGTGTGAGCTGTGACACCAAGTCAGCTCGTAGTACGCCAGGGACGGCGCGCATCGCGGTAGCAAAGGCGCTAGTGAGTGAGTCCGCGTCCAGCCCGTGTGCTGCCACGACAGCTCGGTCCATCAGGAGCATGTCGATCGAGAAATCGACCGCGCTGTTGTCTATTCCGCGTGCGCGCAAGGGCGTCATAAACGCTTGAAGCGCCGCTGATGGATCCACAAACCCCGCACCTGCGTTTGGGTCGCGCGACTTCGTTCCGGGGAGCGGCGAGACTCCATGGTCCGCCGTGAGCGCGATGACGATGCGCGTGGAATCACGCAGCACGAACAGCGAGTCGAGGAACTTGTTCAAGTAGCGGTCAAGCCTAACGATTTGATCGTGCAGCTCGCGTGAGTCCGGACCGTAGCGGTGTCCTACGGCGTCTGTGCTCGACAACGACACGGCGAGGAGATCCGTCGCGCTATCGGACGCGCCGAGGGAAAGCGATTGCAGTCCCGCCAGCGCAAAGGCGAGTGTGATCTCGTCCATCATCGGCGTTTCCTGCGTCATCGCTGCGGCGCGCGCCGAATCCGGGGAAATCCGGTGTGGAAAAACGAAGTCGCGGCCCACGCTCTCCGTGGCGATGCTGTCGGGCTCCGGGTACGCGTTAGGCGCCAGCAATACATCCCAGGCAGTTCCCGCCAGGCGCTGCGGCAGCCGCCGCGCGTTGAACTGTTTCACCCAGTCTGGCAGCGTGTCTCTGTAGTACGTGCTCGTCGTGAAGCGAATGCCGCTGTACCAGTAGACGTCCTGATGGGCCCTGCCTAACGGCAAGATCGCGCCGCGGTCTTTGCGCGACACCGACAGCGCGCGCGACGCCGGGTTCTTGATGCGCATCCAGTCGATCAGTGCGGTGCCGCGGAAACGATACGGCGACGCCCCCGGCCCCGGGTCGCCGACGAGCGGCGCCTGCTCATCCAGCACACCGGCGCTGTTGGCGACTATTCCCGTGCTTCGCGGAAAGCGTCCCGATAACGTCGACGCGTGACCCGGAGCCGTCTCTGTGTTGGCGTGATCCTGGAAGCCGTTGGCGAAGAACGCCCCACCCCGCGAGAGTCGCGCTAAGCCGCCCGTCAGCTGCGACGCGAAGCGATCGAAGTAGTCCGGCCGCAGTTGATCGATCGTGAAGAACACCACGAGACGAGGCGGTCGTGCCTGCGCACTCTGGGCTGAGAGCCCGCCCGCCACGCACACCGACAAGGACAGCAGACCCGCGAAGCGTCGTATCATCTGGCTGAAGTCGAAGGAGCGCACAATGTATCCCGGTCGCGCCGGTCTTCACGACTGGCAAATCATGCTGTGTTGAACGCCGCCGCCCCGTAGATTGCGCCGCCAAGACTTCAGCGACCGGCCACGGGAGGTACCAGTGTCTACACGCGTGCGGTTGTTTTGGTGTGCTTTGAGCACGGTGGCGCTCACCAATGTTGCAGCTGCCCAACCGGCCGACTTCGGCGGCGGTGGATCGAGCCGGCCGGTTCGCATAATGCTCGGCGGCGGAGCCACGGTCCCCGTCGGAGACTTCGGCAAGAAGTACAACGACGGCTACAACTTGCAAGGGTCGCTGCTTTTCCACTTCGCCGGCTTTCCAGTCAACCTACGCACCGACGTTAGTTACACACGCCTCAAGCTGAATGACTTGCTATCTCTGTACTCAAGCTCGTACAGCTCGGCGTCGGCGAAGCTCTTGGGTGGACTCGCCAATCTCACGGTCCCGTTAGGCGTTGGACCGGTGCGGCCCTATGTGATGGCGGGACTCGGCGCGTTCAGCGTGGATCCGGCGCAGGTAACCACCGAGACAGTCGAAAGCTCTGTCTCGTTTGCAATCAACGGTGGTGTCGGAGTTCAACTCAGGCTGCTTGGCCTGGAAGCGTTCATCGAGACGCGCGTCCACAACGTTTTCACGGACGAGGGGATCATCGATAGAAAGGGAATCCAGATGATCCCACTCACCTTGGGCGTAATCTTTTAGCACCGTTCCAACTGCTTTCGCCGCCGGGCCCGACGTCAAACGGCATTCTATGGTGCGACGAGTTGGAACAGCTAGCCGGGAAGGGCGCCCTCCAGTAACGCCAAGCCCTGCGCGAGATCCTCCCGCGAAATGATGAGCGGCGGCAGGAGCCGGACCGTGTACTCGCCGGCCGACACGAGCAGTAATCCGTGAGCACGTGCTCGCGCGATGACCTCGCTCGCGGGCTCACCGACGTCGAGCCCCCACATCAAGCCGCGGCCGCGCACCGCGCGAATGGCCCCCGTGCGCTCCTTCATCGCCTCCAGCTCGCGTCCCAACCACTCGCCTAACGAGCGTACGTGTGC
>DASYRX010000208.1:0-13522 GCA_036003845.1 Gemmatimonadaceae bacterium
GTGAGGGGCGCCTTCGGGCATCGCGGCGAGCGGAAAGCGCGGCGGGCGCGGCTCGTCAGGCACGCGAGTTCGCTGAAGAACGTTCCGGCGCTGCTTCCGCCGCGGCGCTTCGTGCCGACCAGGAAGCGCAGCGTGCCTCGACGGCGCTCGCCAGTTTCGAAGCTGCCCACGTTAGGTCCGAATGGCTGGCGGGACTGCTCGAACAAACACACGACGGAATTTTCGTTTGGGCCCTCGACAGCGGCATCACGTATTGGAATCGTGGCGCGGAATTGATGTATGGCTGGTCGCGCGTCGAAGTGACGGGAACACGACCGGCCGAGCTCCTTCTTAGCGTGCCCTTCGGCGACATGGCGTCGATTGCTGCAGTGCACCGGCAGTTGCGCGACCTCGGCGCGTGGGCAGGTGAGTTGAAGCAATACACGCGCGACGGCCGTGAGCTGATCGTCGCGAGTCGCATGGTTGTACTCGGCGCAGCCACTGGTCCGCGACTCGTTCTCGAGACCAATCGCGACGTGACCGATCGCAAGCGCATCGAATCGCAACTCGAGCATGCGCAGCGGATCGACGCCATTGGTCAGCTCGCAGGTGGCGTCGCGCACGACTTCAACAATTTGCTTACAGCCATCAATGGGTACGCTACGTTCTTGAGGGAAAGCCTTCCCGAAGGGGACCCGCGCCGAGCGGATGTATTTGGGATCATGGAGGCGTCCGAGAGTGCGGCGGCATTGACCCAGCAGCTGCTCGCGTTCGGCCGAAAGCAAGTGATGCAGCCAGAGGTGCTCGACGTCGGCGACACGCTCGAGTCGACGGCGCGCATGCTGCGCCGGCTGATCGGCGAGGACATCGAGCTCGCGCTCATTCTGAATCCCTCGTTGAGCGCTGTTGTTGCCGATCGCGCTCAGGTCGGGCAGATCCTCATCAACCTCGCGCTGAATGCGCGCGACGCGATGCCGCGCGGTGGCCGCCTAACGATTGAGGCGCGCGACGTTCCGCTGAACGACGAGTATGCGGAGACTCACCTCGCTGTCGCGGTCGGATCTTACGTGCTCATCGCGGTGAGCGACACAGGCCAAGGCATGACGCCCGAGGTCAAGAGTCGCATTTTTGAACCGTTCTTCACTACGAAGCCGCGCGGTAAGGGAACCGGCCTCGGTCTGTCGACTGTCTTTGGCATCGTTAAGCAGTCCGGCGGCCACATCTTCGTGTACTCCGAGCCCGGGCACGGCACGACGTTCAAGATTTATCTGCCTAAGGCGGAGGAGGCGGCGGCGCCGGCAGCCGGCGCTGATGTGATGCCCGTGGCGATGGGAACAGAGACGATTCTGGTCGCCGAGGACGACGCTATGATCCGCGCGATCGCGCACCGTGTGTTGGCCATGCAGGCGTACACTGTTCTCGACGCGGGAAATCCACGCGAGGTGATCGAGCTGGCGGCGCAACATAACGGTCCCATCGATCTGTTGATCACTGATGTGGTGCTGCCGGAGATGGGTGGACGTGAGCTCGCGGACCGGTTGCTGCGTGATCGCGCTGAGATGGCCGTGCTATACATGTCCGGGTACACGGATAATGCAATCGTGCATCACGGACGACTGGATCCTGACACTGAGTTCTTGGCGAAGCCGTTCACGCCGGCAACGCTCTTGAGACGCGTGCGTGAAGTGCTGGATCGGCGCGATTCGCATGGCGCTCGCGCCAACGCCGTTTGACGGTTGATTCTGCGCCTAACGCGTCCACAATGTCGTTCGTCGAGGTCCCACGTTTAGTTAGGCCGCTCGCCATGCTGGTCTTCGTCGCATGCGGTCCCGGCGGAGGCGAAGTGAGCGGGCCGCCAGTCCCACCGCCGCCGGCCGCCGTCGCCAGCGTGGATGTTCAGCCGACAACAGCAACGATCAATCCCGGCCAGACGCTGCAGCTGACAGCCACTCCGCGCGATGCGGCTGGAGCGGCGCTTTCGCGGTCGGTCACGTGGAGCACCGAGCACAGCTACTGTTGCGACAGTCTCCAGCACCGGTCTGGTCACGGCTGTAGCAGCGGGTTCGGCGACGATCACGGCAACGAGTGAGGGACACTCCGGGACATCGGCGATTACAATCCCACCGCTTCTTGCCACAGCATGCAGCGGCGGCAATCCTGTCGTCGTCCTCGTGGTGGATCGTCGTCTGAGCAGTGCTGTGCTCAGCGCGATGGCGCGTTTCGAGTCTGACATCTGCGCCGACGGCTACACGGTTCTCCGAACGCGTCAGCCATTCGCGAACGCGGTCGAGCTCAGGACCGAGCTCAAGAATCAGCTCGCGCAAACCAACGGCCGCCTAACGGGCGCGATACTCATCGGTGACCAGCCGCGCGCCTATCAGTACGTGACGCTCGTATCCACGCATCCAAACATCCCGAGCAGCAACGAGGAAACGATTTCCTACCAGTTCTACGCCGATCTCGATGGCACGTTCTCGGCGTCCGGCCAACTATCAATCGCCCGGCGGCAAGCAGTACTCCTACGACCGGCACACCGGGAACACGGCGTGGGAGATCTGGGTCGGAGTGCTCCCCACGTATCAGGGCGATCTCGCCAGAACGGAGCAGGCTCTCGTTTAGGTACTTCCAGAAGAATCACGATTATCGAACCGGAGAGAACGCGCTGCCGCGATCCTTCGTGCAGGTGTCGGAGCACGCGACGGCTTCCACGCAGACGGAGCACAACAACGTCCTGGCGTCGTTTCGCACCGGCCAATACGCCTGGCAACCGTTCAGCACCACGGCCAGCGCCCGTATCTATTTCAACAGCCCGCCGGCGTCGCTCACTGTCGACCAAGGCTACGCCGCAATGAGTCGCGGCGACGGCGACTTCTTCGTCGGGGAAGCGCATGGCTCGTATCTCGGCCATGGGAAGCTCCCGATCACATGGGCCGAATCGAACCCCGTGCGTACGGCGTTTTTCTGGAGCGACGGCTGCGCCGTCGCGAACCTCGATCAGCCGTCGAACTTCCTGAGCTCGATTCTCTATACGACTGGGAGCACAGTCGTTGCGACAAGAGGGACGACGAACAACTCCGGCGGCCTCGGGACTAACCAGGACGGATTCTACGGTCGCAACGTCGCGACGCACATGAGCAGTGGACTCGGTTTCGGTGCTGCTGTCGTCAAGCACGTGAACGTGCCGCTCATCTCACCCTGGCCAGGCTCGCGCGAGTTCCATTTCGCCACAGCCGTGCTACTTGGCGACCCGACACTGCGTCTGCGACCCTAACGTTGGCCTAACGCTGTCTCATGGCTTCGGCAGCGGGACCTCGACCTCAGTCATCCGCTGGATCGAGCCGTCTGGCAACGGAACTTCACCGTAGACCATGTACGGTGACTTATCCAGCAGATACCACGTCGCCAGCAGCTTCGCGTCTGCCTGACGATGCTCATCGACTTTCCACGCGTTCACGACTATCCCTTCCACGTTCACATCGGTCTTGCCGATCACCGTGAACACGCGCGTCTCGCTCGCCGTCATCGGCGGCCCCCAGACCGGCGCGATGATCACGAGTCCTGGCTTGAACCCAACGGCAGCCGGCACGAGATCCGATGCGGATGCGACATAACCGGGACGATCGATCTCATAGTTCACATCTTCGGTTGGACCGTCGCGAGTCGTGCGTCGCGTTCCACTCACTCGACGGCCATCGATTCGAAGCGATGTCGACGTGCCATTGCTTGCGCTGCGCGCAATGCCGTACGGCTGCATCGTGATCGCGTCGTACGTCTGCCTGAGCTCCCATCGCACGCTGTCGCCCGCCGGCGTCACCTGCGTGCCTGTTGTCACCCAACGATGGACTTTGCGGCCGGCCGAATCGCCGTGTGTGAGCACGTTGGTCCATTCGGCGCCCATGCGCCCTTCGCCTGGTCCAACCCAGACGCGCACACGGGCGGCGTGCGGCGCGTACACGCGACCATCAACTTCCTTCGCGCCAACCTCGAGTCGGATCGTATCTCCAGCTGGTGAGATAGCTGGTGTCGATCCCGAAGCGAGAACGAGCAGCAAGCTGGCAAGCGTCATCGGAGTCGTCCTTGGCTGCTGGGAACTCTGACGCGACACGCGCCAGGCCCAAACTGGATTCACTCTCTTAGAAACCAGAGAGGGAAGACAAGTTTGTCCGGAAGCGGCAAACTTTTTCTGCAGGTGCCTTAGCGACGGTCAACGGCCGACAGGCGCCTAACGTGGATCGTTGGCGCGCGGCAACGCCGAACGCATCCTAGCACGCCTACGCGCCGCCAGCTAACGCAGTGTCCAGCGAAGCCCCGTCGTGAGGGCGATATACCGCCAAGAGGGCGCTGCGGCGACGCCGAGCGGTGCAAAGGGCGCGTCGTACGCTTCGATTTCTAGCCATAAAGCGCGCCCAGGCCCCATGGCAAGCGACGAATACGTCCACACACGGAACGCCGCTTTCCAACGACCGACGGCCTCACCCTGCAGCGCCGTGCGTTGCATGCCCGCGCCCAAATCTGCGGCAATCGACAGCGGACCGTCGCCGCCAAAGTCGAAGTATGCGGTCCCTTCCATCGTCTCGGCTGCGCGAGGGGCGAAGTACCCGGCGGACGATTCGTGCGCGTACGAGACCGCCTGATAGCGCGCCGAAAACTCGGCGGCGGAGCCCAGCGGCAACGCGAGCGCTGCCGCGCCATCCAACCGGCGGTTAGCGGTTTCACCACTCGCGCGAATTGCTCCGGCGCGGCCCGTGCCACGCAGACGCAGTGCACCTACCGGGAGCTCCAACGTCGCGCGTGCGTCGCTGCGTGTGACGCGATTCGCAACTAGTAGAGGAGCCGTTGCGAGCGGTAGATGCTGCGCGCGCAGCTCCAACGCAGGTGCGTTAGGCAGGCGCCGCCAGCGTAGACGCACGTCGGCCAGCGGTTCCGTCCAGGTAGTTTGCGTCGCTGCCAAGCTCCCCGGACCGCGGCCGGGCGCGGGCACTGGCGGGGAGCCTGGTGTTGGCGCAGTGCCTGGGGCGGGGGCTGTGAATGCCGTAAGACCACCCTGAACGCTGAATCGAACGTCGGCAGTGGGTCTGCCTTGCAACGTGAGCGTCGCCTCGTTGAAGGAGTTTGTTTCCAACGCATCACGTATGCTGCCGCGAATGAAACCAGCGCCGAGGCGCGTCCCGTCCGCCACCATGACGTCCGCGCTTAGGCCGGATCGCGACGTCGAGTTGCCGTCCGAATCGCGTTGGTATCCGATGATTGGCTGAATCGCTGGCGCGCTCTCACTGCGGGCCAGTCGCAGTCGTGCGTCGACTCCCTTTGGCGGATCGGCTGCGCGCGCTTTCTCGAACGCTTGCGCGGCCGCTCGTGGGCGTCCGGATCGCAGCAGTTCACGCCCGAGGAGGTCCCACGCCTCGCCGTCGGCGGGATGGGAGCGCGTCCACGTCATGAGCGTCTGCTGGGCGTCGGTGGAACGACCGGCGCGACTCTGGATGCGGGCCCGCCCGATCGACACGTCTCGCTCGTTAGGCGCGAGCTCGTGCGCCCGGTCATAAGACGCGAGTGCCGCGTCTACTTTGCCGGCTCGCGCCAATTGGTCTCCCAGCGCCATGTGGCCCCAAGGATCGCTCGGCTCGAGTGACACGTAGCGCGCGTAATAGGGAATCGCTTTTGCGGGCGAAGACTGCAGTTGCGCGAGCCTGAAACTCGCGCGTGACTGTTCCGGATTGGCCTTGAGAACCTGCTCGTATAAACGTCGTGCCAGAGAGCGGTCCTCTGCGGCGAACGCCGAGTCGGCCCGCGCCAGCAGGCCGGACTGCGCCTGGGCGGCGGTCGCGACGACCATGCCCGCCGTCATCAGCGCGCACCTAACGTGTGTCCAGGAGCTCGTGCTTCGGATCATCGTCGACTCCGAGCGAGTTTGGCCTGCTGCCAGAGGCGCGCCAGCTCCACGCCGAGCATGACGATGCCGAGCGTCGCCACGCCGATAACAATGGCTGCGACGCGGATCGCGTTTCGCACATGGGCGTTCCCGTTCAGCAGCGACGTCGCGCGCGAGAGTTCACGCAGGTCAGGAGCAACGAGCACGCCTACCAGCCATCCAGCGATCCAGACCCCGAGCGCGATTCCCGCGGCCAGCAGAGCCAGCAGCACAACGTCGCTGGAGCTGGTGGGGCTTTGCTGCCGGCGCACACGGCGCCATGCATGACGCAGAGACAGAACGAGCGAGCTGCAAACGTAAAAGAGTCCGCCGATGCCGGCGCCTGGGATACCTGGCGTCATCCTAGTGCCCCTTCTCGTACGTATTGAAAGAGCGCCTAACGAGAAGCTCCAAGAAGGCTGCGCGCAGGAAGAACAGCGCGTTCACGGTTCGCAGCACGAAGAACGCCGGAAGGCTCGCCATGGCGCGCCGCAATTCGCCCCGCTGCGCGGCGCCGACGAGTACTGGGATCGCGACCGCGGGGACGTCGATGACGTAGCCTAACAACGGAATCGGCGATCGCAGTACGATAGCCACGATCGGCAGCGCCACGAGGTACACGATGGCCGCAAAGATCGCGTCCCAAAACGAAACCGCGACGGCGTGACGCAGAAAAGGCACCTGGAGCAAGCCGCGCCAGTGCAGCTTGACGTTTTGCACGAAGCCGTGCGACCAGCGGCGCAACTGTTTGCTCAAAAACCCGAAATCGTGCGGCTCGATTGGGTAGCACACTGCCTCTGGTACGAAGCGCACCTTGCGACGCGCCTGATGCAGCGTCCACGTGAGATCCATGTCCTCAGCTAGCGTGCGCGTGGACCAACCGCCGACTGCGCGCAATTCGTTCGTGCGGTACATCGAGAAGCAGCCCGAGGAGATGAGCGGGGCGCCAAACGCTTCCTGAATTCGTTTGTAGAACGTGAACGCGAACAGGTACTCCACATATCGCCCCCGTTCCCAAACGCTGCGTACATGGCGAGGGAGCACGGTGCCGCAAGCCGCGGCGACGTCAGGATCGTTGAAATGCGCGAACAGACGTTCGATCGCATCTGGTGCGAGCGTGGTGTCCGCGTCGATGGCGATGACAAAGGGAGTGTCGACGAGATCGAGGGCGAACGTCTGCGCGCCCGCTTTGGAGCCGGTGTTGCGCGGAGGACGCACAACACGCGCGCCAAGTGATTCCGCGACTGACGCCGTTTCATCGGTACTGCAATCGTCGACGACAATGACCTCCTGCGGCGGAGCGGTCTGCGTCCAGAGAGACACGAGCGTGTCGGGAAGAGATTGCTCTTCATTGTAGGCCGGCACGATCACCGTCACCGGGATCGTTCGCGCCAGCGCATCTCTGAACGGGCCGCTGCTGTTCGCTGGACGATATGCACGTCGCGACTGCGAATCATTTCGGATTGAGTCAGTTACTGACACAGGCACCGGAGTAAATGGTCAACAAGGCCGTGCGATGACGGCCGGTCACTATTGGACGACAAATGGGGCAGCGCGCTACCTGACCCGCTCCGGCAAGTCCTTCAGAGTGACAGTGTGTGTTGCGGGTGTGCGCATGTGATCAGTATCACAGCGCGAAATGAAAGCGAGCGCTTCTTGGATCACATTTCCCTGCATATTTCACCGGCGGCGCGATTGATGAGCTTCCAAGGCATGAGGCGCGGGCAGCGCCACTGCACCGGTGACGCCTAACGCTGATATCGACGCACAATGACGCGACTCATCACTCGCCTAATTGCACTCACGGCGTGCTTCGCCTGTGGCTCGGGCGGAGGCGAGAGCAGTGCTCCACCGCCACCTCCTCCGGCGGCCGTAGCGAGCGTCGACGTTCAGCCGACGAGCGGCACGATCGATCCGGGGCAGACGCTGCAGCTGACAGCTACTCCGCGCGATGCCGCGGGAACCGCGCTTACGCGGACAGTCACCTGGACCACGAGCGCGGCAGCAGTCGCGACAGTCTCGAGCACGGGTTTAGTGACGGCGTTGGCCGCGGGTTCGGCGACGATCACGGCGACGAGTGAGACTCGCTCGGGCACCTCGGCGATAACCGTTCCACCGTTCCTTGCTACAGCATGCACAGGCGGAAATCCCGTCGTCGCACTTGTTGTTGACCGTCGCTTGAGCACTAGCGTGCTCACTGCCATGGCGCGTTTCGAGTCGGACCTCTGCGCTGACGGATACACCGTGCTTCGCACGCGCCAGCCGTTCGCCAGCCCAGTGGAGCTCAAGACCGAGCTCAAAAACCTATTCGCGCAGACGAACGGTCGCCTAACGGGCGCGATATTCATCGGTGAGCAGCCGCGCGCCTATCAATACGTGACGCTCGTCTCGACGAATCCGAACATTCCGAACTCGAACGAGGAGACGATCTCCTATCAGTTCTACGCGGATCTCGATGGGGCCTTTTCCGCCTCAACCGGCTACCAATCGCCGGGCGGCAAGCAATACTCCTACGATCAACACACCGGGAACACGGCGTGGGAGATCTGGATCGGGGTGCTCCCGATGTATCAGGGAGATCTTGCCAGAACGGAGCAGGCGCTCGTTAGGTATTACCAGAAAAACCACGACTACCGCACCGGAGTGAATGCGCTGCCGCGAGCGTTCGTCCAAGTGTCGGAGCACGCGACCGCTGCCACGCAGACCGAGTACAACAACATTCTGGCGTCATTCCGCACTGGCCAATACGCGTGGCAGCCGTTCAGCACCGCGGCCAGCACGCGCATCTATTTCAATAGCCCGCCGGTGTCCCTCACAGTCGATCAGGGTTATGCAGCATTGAGCCGCGGCGATGGCGACTTCTTCGTCGGCGAGGCGCACGGCTCGTATCTCGGGCACGGAAAGCTCTCGATCACCTGGGCGGAGTCGAACCCCGTGCGCACGGCATTTTTCTGGAGCGATGGTTGCGCCGTCGCGAACCTCGACCAGCCGTCGAACTTCCTGAGCTCTATTCTCTATGCGACTGGAAGCACGGTCGTGGCGGCAAAAGGAACGACGAACAATTCCGGCGGCCTCGGCACGAACCAGGACGGCTTCTACGGCCGCAACGTGGCGACGCACATGAGTAGCGGTCTCAGTTTCGGCGCCGCCGTCGTGAAGCACGTGAACGTCCCGCTCATCTCGCCCTGGTTAGGCTCGCGAGAGTTTCATTTCGCGACCGCAGTATTGCTCGGCGATCCCACCCTGCGTTTGCGTCCGTGATCAAAGCGGTCAACCCCTTTCGCGCACTACTGCAGACTGCGAGTTGCGGTTAGCGCAGCAGCGCGCTCAGTGCGCGCGATGAATTCTTGACTGTGGCGACCGGCTTATTCCGATCGGACCGCTGCGACAGCGGGCACGTGAGCTGCTCGCCTCGCTGGAATCGCCGCGGCACACGTCGCCACGACGGTGAGCAGGACGACCACGGCGGCCAGGGTGACTGGGTCGGTTGGACTGACGCCAAAGACAAGCGCGCGGATCGAGCCCGACAGCGCGATCGATCCCGCGAGACCGAGCGCGCTTCCGATGATCACAACGCTCAGAATCTGGCGCAGCACGAGCCGAACGATGGCATTGCCGTCCGCGCCTAACGCCATGCGGATGCCGATCTCCTTCACTCTCTCCTGCACCGATTGACTTACCAAGCCGTACATCCCCACGCTCGCCAACACGAGCGCGACGATCGCAAAGATTCCAATGAGGAACATGGCGGCGCGTCGCTGCAGCACGGCATTGCCGAGGTCCTGCTCGATCGTGCTGATGCGGTACAGGGGTTGGTCGGGATCGAGGTCCTTGGTGGCGTCGCGGATCGCTCCTAACAACGCCATCGGCTCTCCGGCGGCACGCACCTGGATGAAAAGCTGGTTGTTCACCGCCACACGCTGCTGCCTAACGTGCATGAAGACTTCGGGCGCCGGGTCCACTTCGAGTCCGCGGTTTCGCACGTCCGCGACGACGCCGACGATCTCGACTTCGGTTGCCTGATCTCCGCTCCTGAGGACGATGCGCTCAGCCACCGGCGATCGACCGGGGAAAAAACGCCGCGCGAGAGTTTGGTTGACGACGGCGACGAGCGGCGCGTTCTCCGTATCGCGATCACCGAACAAACGTCCGGCCTGCAGACGATATCCGAGCGTCGCGAAGAAGTCGGCCGTCGCATTCGTCATGTCGACCGTACGCGCCGCGCTCAGCTCAGGCGTCTCGCCCGGCAGCTGCAGATTGGTCTGAAAGTTGTTGATCGGCGGATACTGCGTCGCTGCCGACGCGTTCTTGACGCCGGGGATAGCACGCAGCCGCCCCGTGAGCTGCTCGAAGAATGGTCCCACCTGCTCCATCTGATACGTCTCGCGCGCCAGCGACAGCCGCGCGGTGAGCACGCCGCGTCCATCGAAGCCTAGGTCGACGCCCTGCAGCCGATTGAACGAGCGCAGCAGAACCCCGGCGCCGACCAGCAGCACCACGGAAAGCGCGACCTGCAGCGCGAGGAATCCGGCGCGCAGACGTCGGCCACGCTTGCCTAACGTGGAGCGTTCACCGCTCTGCCCCAGCACAGCCGTCGTACGGCTGCGCAACACCTGCGCGATCGGCGAGGCACCGAAGAAGATCGCCACGACCAGCGATACGAGCAGCGTGAAGATGAGCACGCGCGGGTTGAGCGCGATCTTGATGCCGAGCCCGGAGACCTCCTCCGGGAGCGCGGCGCTCAACGGCCCCAGAGCTGCCCAGGCGATCGCGAGACCGGCGGCGCCACCACCTAACGAGAGAAGCAAGCTCTCCGTGAATAGCTGGCGCAGCAACCTGTGCGCGCGAGCTCCCAGCGCCTGTCGCACCGAAATCTCGCCCGAACGTTTGGCCGCTCGAGACAAGAGCAGCGACGCGACGTTCGTGCATGCGATGAGAAGGAGCAACGCCACCGCACCCTGCATGACAAATCCCGCGAGCCTGAGCTGGAACATGCTCGTCGTCGCCTCGGCGAACGGCGCGGCCTCGAGCCGCCACCCTTCATATTCCTTGAGCTCGGCGTGATACGCCCGCTCGGTGCGTGCCGCGATGCGTGCGAGGTCCGCGTTGGCCGCGGCCAGCGACGCGTTAGGCTTGAGGCGCCCGATGATCGCCCACTGCCGGGCTTGCCGAGGAACTCGCATCGGCGGTACGCCCATCGGAAGCCAGAGATCCGTTCCCATGAGCAACGCGGCCGGCGGCATGACACCGATAACCGTGTATGGCTGGCCGTTCACGCGGACCGTACGTCCGATGATTGACGAGTCGGCACCGAATCGCGATTGCCAGATTCGGTGACTGATCACCGCCACAGCGTTGCCCTGCTCTTCTGTTTCGGCCGCTCTGAAGCTGCGGCCCAGCGCTGGTGGCAAGCCTAACGTGGCGAGTGGGTCGCCCCACACGAAGGCCGTGAAGACGCGCTCGGGCCGATCGCCCCCCGAAATCGCGCGGTTCCCGAGATCGAACGCGGAGACGCGCTCGAGCGACGGCGTGCTGTCGCGCACGTCCGCAAACTCCGGTGGCGAAAGCGATTCGATGAAGCCACGGTCGCTCGAGACTTTAGGGAACGTGACGCCGATTCCGACCAGGCGATCCGGATCCGGATAGGCGAAGGGATGCAAGACGACACCGTCGAGGAGGCTGTAGACGATTGTGTTCGCGCCGATCCCGAGCCCGAGAGAGATGATGACCGTCGCCGCGAAGACTCGGCTTCGTGACAGCGTGCGAATTGCGTAACGCAGATCTTGCCACAGCGATTCCATCGTTCCTCCAGCAGGTCGGCTTTTGAGCGCGTCAACCGACCCGGTGTCACTCCAGGCACGCGGCAGGGCGGCGAGCAGGTCAGGTACGACGAATGAAGTGAGTCGAAACAGGCCGACGATACCGCGATGCCGCGGTTCCTCGCCTAACGCGTTGAGCGTGGCGAGATATTCGGGTCCATGGCGCGTGCGAAACGACCCCGGGAAGAGCCGCAGGAGGAATCGCACGAAAAGCGTGAGCGCCTTGAGCACTGTCAGGCGGTTTCCAGCCGGGCAGCGAGCCGCGTGCCCCGCACGAGCGCAAGGCACTTTTCCATGCGCCGCGCTTCGGCGACGGCGGCTTCTCTGCCTAACGCAGTAATGCGGTAATTGACTCGCCGTGGGTTCTCGCGCGCGCCCGTCGCCCCTTCTTCGACGAGGCCGCGATCCGACATGCGCCTGAGCGCGGTGTACAGCGTGCCGGGGCCGAGCCGCACGGCTCCGTCCGTGCGTTGCTCGATGTCTGTCATGATTCCGTAGCCGTGCCGAGCACCGTCGGCCAGCGCTACGAGTATGTGGAACTCGGCTACGGGGAGCGGGAGCGGCGGCGGGGCTGGGAGACGGCGGTCGTTTGACGGCATGCGCTCAGTCGGGGGCTGATATATCGATGCTCGATATAGCGCTCTGACGCGGCGCGGGCAAGGGATTCTTACCACCTGCTGGTGTAGTTGACTGCCGGGCAAACGATGCGTGTCGTCGGCTCCCTCCTAAAAACGCAACGTCTCATCCCAGTCGCGCGCCCAACGATCGGTATGAACGCGTTTCAGCGCATTGCTCCCAAGTCTCACGCCTTCGTTAGGCTGCTCGCAGGAATCAGAACGCGGAACTCCGTGCGTCCGGGTCGCGTGTCCACGGCGATACGCCCCTGGTGGGCCAACACTACACGCCGGGCGATATCCAATCCGAGCCCCGTCCCTTGGCCGATCGGCTTCGTCGTGAAAAACGCGTCGAAAATTCGGCTTTGAACGTCACTCGGAATCCCAGGCCCATCGTCGATGACGCGAACCACAATGTTTTCTCCCTCCCGCTCTGCGCTAACATCCACGCGTCCTTGTGCACCGACTGCGTCGATCGCGTTCTCCAACAGATTGGACCACACTTGATTCAGCTCATCGCCGATCGCTGATACAAGCGGGAGGTCGGGCGTCACGTCGAGTCGCACCGCGACGGACTTTTCCCGAGCTTTCCCGGCCAGGATTGCTACCGTATCCGTGAGCCCTTGTGCGATGTCCGTCGGCGCTTTGCCAGCGGCGCGATCTGTATGCGTGAACCGCTTGACCGCGCCGACGAGATCGTAGATGCGTGTCGACGCCCGCCGAATATCTCGTGCAAGCGAACGTGCCGTGAACTCGGCGGCGATCCAGCGGACTGCGACGTCAAGTTGCTCGTCACCCACGACGTCCGCGACTTGCTCCAGTCCGTCTATCGTTAGGCCGCTTTCCACGAGGTGAATGGCTGCACTTGCGGCGAGGCCGCGTGCTTCCAACCACGCCGTCAATTCGTCCTCGCGGTCGCTGCGCTCGATCGCGGAGAAGACACCGGTCGTCGCAGGGATCAAACTCTCCCCGCAAATCATTGCCAGGCGGTCCCGCTGCTCTGGCGTTAACTGTGCGGCGCCGAGCGCCTCCGCCGCAGCACTCACGTCGCGTATCGCCTCGCTAAGCAGTGAGGCGCTGCGCACTGTCGCCGCGGCCGGGTTATTCAGTTCGTGCGCCAGTCCCGCACCGAGCCGGCCAAGTGACATCATCTTTTCGTCTTGCCAGCTTGTCGACGCGAAAACGCTTGCACGGTCCAGCAT
>DASYRX010000209.1:0-10058 GCA_036003845.1 Gemmatimonadaceae bacterium
AGCATTCGGCGCTGATGCCAAAGCTCATCACGAATGACGACCGGCCGGCGCTATACACCGAAGATGCAGCGTCGGGATGGCGCATCGTCGGCATCGAGGTCACCGTCGAGCCGGGGCTTGGCCGCGTGCAGCAAGGCCTCGTTCTTCTGGGGGACGGCTCCCAAATGCAACGCTCGCCGCAGCAGGTGCCGCACGACCTGATCCTGGACCGTGTATATGTGCACGGCCAGCCTAACGTGAATCTCAAGCGCTGCGTCGCGCTCAACTCAGCGCGCACAGCGATCGTCGACTCGCAGCTGCTCGAGTGCCACGGCCGCGCCTTCGACTCGCAGGCGATCCTCGGCTGGAACGGCCCCGGGCCGTACCGCATCGAGAACAACCGACTCGAGGCAGCGGGCGAAATCATCATGTTCGGCGGCGTCGATCCGGCAATTCCGAACCTTGTGCCGAGCGACGTCATCGTCAGGCACAACTATCTCTACCGCCCGATGGAATGGAAGGGCGTGTGGACCGTGAAGAATCTCTTCGAGCTGAAGAACGCGCAGCGCGTGCTCGTCGAAGGAAACGTCATGGAAAACAACTGGGCCGACGCGCAGGTCGGCTTCGCGGTTGTGTTAGGCTCGGCGGACACCGGTTATCCGTGGTGCGTCGTGCAAGACGTCATGATGCGCTACAACCTGATCAACAACTCCGCCGGCGGGTTCAATCTCTTCGAGCACTACGGCAACGCGCAGTCGATGCATCGCGTGGCCATCAAGAACAACTTGCTCACGAACATCGGCGTGGCCGGTCTCGGCATGAACGGCCGCATGTACCAGCTGCAGGGTCGCATCGACGACCTGGCGATCGAGAACAACACCGGGTTCGCGCCCAGGGTCTACATCACCTTCGGTGACGGCAAGACTCCGATGGCGCGTTTCAGCTTCCGCAATAACATCGGCGGCGATGCGGAGTATCCGGTCCACGGAGGGGAGGGGAACGGCTCCCAGGCGCTCGTGCTCTACACGGCGCAAGGCTCGCGCTTCGAGCGCAACATCATCGTGACGCGCGTTCCACCGCGTGTGCTGCCACCTAACAACAGCTATGTGCAGGTTCGAACGGCGGTTGGCCTCAACGACGGGGCGCTCGGGATCGATGCCTGGCGCCTGCTGCGTGACAGCCAGTTCTATGCGTCGGGAACCGGCGCCTCGACGCCCGGCGTCGACATCGACGGCCTCTCAAAGCGGCTCGCCGGCGTCACCGGAACGAGCGACATGCCGGCGACGCGCCGGCGCCCCTAAATACCGTTAGGCGGCCACTGCGCTCGCGTTCGGGCTGGCCTGCCGCTCGGCGCGGAGCCAGCGCTCCAACACCAGCAGGTGCCACAACATCCGCGCGCGACGCTCGTCGCGGGCGCCGTCGATGGCCGCGCGCACGGCGTCCGCTTTGATCCAGCCCTCTTCGTGCAGCGCAGACTCGCTGAACGTGCGAGCCACCATCGGCCGCCAGCGTCCGAGAATCCAGCTTTCGACGGGAATCGTGAAGCCGCGCTTGCGCTCGTCGGCGACGAAATCGCCGATGCGACGTCGCGCGATGTCGCGCAGCACTGCTTTGAGGCGCCCGCCCTGTAGCCGCGTGGCGATCGCGAGCTGTGCGGCGTATTCCCACAACTCGTGATCGAAGAAGGGCGAGCGCGCCTCGAGCGCGTAATGCATCGTGGCGCCGTCGACCTTCGTGAGATACTCGCTCACGAACTGGTGCTTGAGATCGTAGTCCAGATAGTCGTAGAGCACGCGACGCGCACCGTCCACAGACCATGGAATGTGGCGCGCCTCGACCTCCACGTTATGCAGACGCGGACCCAGCATCCCAAGGTCGCGCATCTCGGGCAGTCCGTCGTGCGCGCTGACGAACGCGCCAAGCCCACCCGTCACGTAGTCGATGAGGTGCACGGCGCGCCGCAGCGGTCCGACTTCCGGCAATCGGCCACGCAACTGTCGCCACAGCGGCCCGGCTTCAACCGGTAGCGCAGCCGCGACGCGCTGCACGCGTGCGAGCAGTAGGTGTCGCGGATAACCGAGGAAGACGTCGTCCCCGCCGTCGCCGGTGAGCAGGACCTTCACATCGGCACGGGCCACAGCCTGCGATACGCGGAGCATGCCTAACGCAGAGGCGCAGGCGAAAGGCTCGGCGTACGCCGTAACCAGCGCTTCGATCTCATCGGGTTCGTCGTCGCGCAGCGGAAGGATGTGATGCCGGATGCCTAACTGCTTGGCGCAGCGTGCGGCGAGCGGCGACTCGTCCGCTGACGATCCCGGGACGCCGACTGTGAACGCCTCGACGTCACCGCCTGACTGCTTGATCGCCCAGCACACGAGCGCCGAATCGACACCGCCGGACAGCAAAGCTCCGACGGGAACGTCGGCGTGCAGGCGCCGCTCAGTCGCCTCGAGCAGGAGTCGTTCTGTGTCCGCCACGGCAGCGTCGAACGCGATCGTCGTGTTGTGCGACGGTGCAGGCGACGACCAATATGTGCGCAGCTTGGGCTCCGAACCTGGACGCCATTCGAGGATCGTCGCCGGCGGTACCTTTCGCACGCCGGCAAAGATCGACCGCTCCTCGCTGACGAAGCCGTACTCGAGGAACTCGCCCACAGCGAGCGGATCCAGCTCGCTCGCCAGACCCGCTGAACGCAGCGCGCGCGAATGCGATGCGAAGGCGAGCGAACCATTCTGGAGCAAATACGTGAGCGGTTTGACGCCAAGGCGGTCGCGCACGAGGTAGAGCACACCGCGTGGGTCGTCCCAGATCGCGAAGGCGAACATGCCGCGACAGCGCCTAACAAGTTCGTCGATCCCCCAGACGCTGTACCCTTTGAGCAAGACTTCCGTGTCGGTGCGGCTCGTGAAGCTCACGCCAGCCTGCTCCAGATCGCGGCGTAGGTCCCGGAAGTTGTAGACGGCACCGTTGAAGGTGATGCCGGTCCGCGTCTCGCGATCGATCATCGGCTGGGCCCCGGCGGAGCTGAGATCGAAAATGGCGAGACGCCGGTGGCCTAACGCGGAGCTCGGCCAGGCGTATACACCCTCGCCGTCGGGACCACGACGCGCGAGCGCGTCGACAAGGCGTCTCACGACGCCGGCGCCCTCGTTCGATGGCGCTCCTACGATCCCCGCGATGCCACACATAACGTCAGTCGGTCGGTCGGTAGATGAATTCCTTCAACTTCACTCCGTGTCGCGCCAGGTCGTCGATGGCAGGACGTAGCCGCGCTCGATCCTCCTCTCGCAAATACGTCGGTACATAGCGCCAGCACATCGGCGCCAGATCCTGCGTCCACGGCTTTCCCGTTTGGGCTGCATGATCCTTGAAGATCTGATTCAGCTTGGCCGACGATTTGTGCGCCGAGATGTTCGCGTCAGCCCATTCTCGAGCATGAAAGTTACCGGAGCGCTCGAGGAGCTCCTCCAACTGCTGAGGGAGGTCTCGGTAATCCAGCAGCGTTCCCGTATCGGCGTTGATGTACGACTTCGATCCGATGTGCGCGTCACGCATCATCGCCACGGGCGAGTCCGCGAACAGCGACTCGGCCGTCGCCACGCAGGAACCCTCTCGGCGGCTGAGTAACAGAGACACCCGTGAATTGGCCTGGTATGCCGCGACTTCCTCGATGCTCACGTTGGTGCGAATCTCGAGATCCTGCTTCACGCCAAACGCGCGAGCTTCCTCACGCAGCGTATCCGCTGTGCGATCCGGAGTTGCCATTCCAAGTATTGCGACTCGGATACTCGGCGACATGCGCGGCAGAGCTTCAAAGAGCAGCCAGTGACGTTTGAAGCGCGAGAAATTCGCGACCATGAGGAAGTCCACCGTACGGTCGCAGTGCGGTTTGGGCGTGAAGAACCGCGGATCGATCCAGTCGCTCGCCAGCAGAGGGAGCGCACGAACCACGGGTGACGCGATGGCGTATGCCTCCACGTCCGCGTCATTCGAGATCCCAACGAACAGGGGATCGTCGCTGAGGCCCGCGAAGTTGGCCATCATGGCGAAGTCGGTCGGCGACCAGGAGCTGGCGCAGATGACGATGTACTGTTGCAGCACGCGCCGGGCGTCACTGTGCGCGATGAGCCGCATCAGGTTGTACTCGAACGCGATGTACAAAACGCCCTTTTCGCCGTTTGGGCCGGGCGCTTTGAGCACGAGGCTCGAGGTCAGCTCAGGGGACTGGAGGTCAAATTCGCTGTAGTACCTCGCCCACCCGATCTTGCGCGCGCGGCAGAATTCGGCCTTGGCTCCGCCGAAATAAGGCGCCACGATCTTTCGAAGTGCCGACTGCGCCGCTGGGCCGCTGGCTCGCCGGCACGCCACCAACGCCTGGGCTACGCGTCGTTCCTCTGAGCTAAGTCCGCTGGCAGCATAGAATAAGCGTCCCCAGCTCTCGGCGGCGGCGAGAGCTTTTATCTCCCGTAGACGCCCGTGCCAATGCGCAGCGACCCGGGTCCTCATGTCAGGCAGCACTGAGTTCTACGGCTCGGCGACGGCGCCGCGGGGCGCCGATGTGCCAGAACCGTGGGGTTCGGAAATCGCTGACGGCATGAGTGCAGAACATTGCGGGGTAGTCTCCTTGGAGACTACCCCGCCTCGCACGTCAGAACCTGTGCCAACTGTTCTAGATACGCACGTTTGCCAGTTGAGCGAGGAAGTTCAACCAGTTCACACCGGGCGTAGCTCCACCCATGCCGATTGAGAGGTACAGGCTGAGAGGAGAGAGACTCCACGTACCACCGATGCTGATCGGGTTTACGAATCCAACCGAGGTAATGGACGACGTATAGGCGTTGTATATCGGCATGAGGTAGCTGGTGCCCACAGTCACGTTGCCGGCGTAGATGTATGGCGACGTTAGATGCTTGTTGAGCGCTGCCTGCCCTATCCCCTCTGGGCTGTGCAGGTTGTACTGCGAGCCACCGCCGATGTTGTTCCGATACGTGAAGCGATTCATGTACTTGGTAAAGCTGCTGAACGTCATGTAGGTAATCGGCGCGAAGCCAGTATTGTTTTCGATCCAGATGTCATCGATGCCGTCGGTGAACTGGAACATGCGACCGTTGTTACCCAACCCACTCGCGCCGATACCGGTGAACAGGTTGTTCTGCAGAGCGACACGTTTCATCGAGATCGCGCTGCCATAGTGCTCGAACAGATTCACGGCGCCGGCGCTGTTATGGACGTGGTTATACCTGAACGTGACATCCTGCACCACGCACCACGAATAGCCAGTGTCCGCCGAGCCGAATACGAGTGCGTAGCCAACCTGGCCGTCGACCCAGTTGTTCTCCAACGCGTTGCCTTCGACGAGCACGCGCTGCGCGTTTTTGAGCTCGAAGAGGTTCTTCACTGTCCACACGCCCTTCCAGCTCATCGGGCGATACAGATAGTTGCGACGGATCGTGATGTCGCTGGGGACGAGGTTTGGAATAGCCGGAGTCACTCCGCCGAACATGATGATCTCGCCGGCACCCTCGAGCCGATTGTTTTCAATGAGGTATGGGCCGGGTCCGTTCCAGCCGAGGATCGCCTGCGAGTCGAAACCGCGGCCGTGGCACTCGAGTAGCTGCGAGCCAATGATTGCGGTGTTCGCCGAGTTGAGGGCGACGCAGCGCTTGAGACTCACGTTAGGCTGGCCGTGAATGTATACCCGGTCGAGGATCAAGTCCGTCGGCACCTGACTGAGCTGCGTTTGCAGCGTGGAGCCGTCGCCTAACAGCACCAGACCGTTGTGAACCCAATAGAGTGTCGGGATGACGGTCATCTCGATGCCGACGATGCGCCAGCCGCTCGCCCCTTTCTGCGTTCTCAGCACTTCGGCAACTGTATTGGCAACCAACTTCGGCATCGCCGACGCATGCTGCGCCGCGTTGATGCGCGAGCCTAACGGCGGTAGTGAGCTGAGGGCAGACGTGCGCACGGTGATCCAGCCGTTTGCTGACGTACCCGTTTTGGCCGGTAAGACGAAGCTCCCCGTGAACGTGGCGCCGGCGTCGATCACGATTTCGTCGCCACGCTGAGCCGCGTTGAGCGCATTCTGCAGGTTGTCGCCGGCGTGCACCGCGATCGATGTACCTGTCGGCGCCCGCCACGTGGTGTTGACAGAGCTGAGCGGAAGTGTCGGGGGGATCGACGGAACCGTGCCTGGCGGCGGTGGCGTCGGGGTTGTCGTCGGGGACGTGATATTGATGCTTGCTGTTCCCGTTATGCCGGCGGACGACGCGGCGACAGTTGCGCTGCCGACTCCGAGGGCTTTGACCCAGCCCGTCTGTGACACGCTTGCGAGGGCTGTCCCGCTGGTGAGGGACCACGTGAACGTGGCCGCCACGGGCTGTCCGCTCGAGTTGTACGCTGTCGGCGTTAGGCGAACGCTGTCACCCTTGACAAGCATGTTCGTAGCCGGTGAAACGCTGATAGAAGTGACCGTCGGGCTCGGCGTTGTCGTTGGCGATGTGACATTGATGCTCGACGTCCCCGTTATGCCAGCCGAGGACGCGGCGACGGTTGCCGTTCCGATTTCGAGCCCCTTGACCCATCCGGTCTGCGACACGCTGACGCGCGCCGCACCACTCGGCACGGACCACGTGAAGACCGCGGCTACGGGCTGACCCGACGAATTGTACGCTGTCGGCGTTAGGCGAACGCTGTCTCCCTTGACGATCGTGTTCGTCACCGGCGACACAGTAATCGACACGATGGTGGGGCTCGGTGTCGGCGTTGGAGTCGTGCCGCCAGGTGTGAGCCATTCAACCTTTTGCGACCAGGGAGCCGGCGAGACACAGGTGGCTGTTTTCGCTTTCGCCGCTGTCGTTAGGGTGATGCCCTGGACTGTATAGCAGCCGCCGGCGGTATTCGCCAAGCGCTGAGCGGCGTCGTACGTCCACTTCGAGGCCGCTGCTCCGTTACACGCGACAACGGCGACTGGCACGCCGACTTTCGGACCGTCGGAGCCGGAATACGCTCCGATGCAGCTATTGACGCTCGTTCTGATCTCGCTGGCGCTCGTGTATGTGAAGAGCAGCTTGGTCGACGGGCCGCACAGCGCGACGATGACCGGGTTGCCGAGTTTGCTCGGATCATCGCTAACCGCGAGACAGCGAGAAGTGTCTGCTGCCAAGCGAATTCGCTGCGCTGTATTCGGGACTAATCCAGTCGCGACACCGCCCGGCGAGCGCTCGAGAGCCGCGATTTCGCCCAGCGAAAAATTGGTGGGGTTGAGAGGCGCCTCTTCTTGACTAGAGCACGCGAGGGAGAGAAGGCTTGCCCCGAGGAGGGAGGCCCGCAGGGCGCGGGCAATCAGGGCACGAAACGGGGGAACGAGCTGCTGCGAATGCGGCAAAGTAAAATCCTCGCAAGGGTTCGTTCGGCGGCTCGACTAGCGTTGCGCGCTGGTTGGCGTGCAGTAGCCTCGTAGCTTTGCGTCACCGGCTTTCGCCGGTTTTGCCTTTGTCGCGGGCCCTCCGCGAGGAAGACCGCGATCCTGCCGATCAGTTGTCTGTCGTGCACCGGGTGAAGAGCGGTCACTCTGTCCCCACGACAAGGTCAGAGCGTCGCGGCGAAATTATCGACGCTCGCGTGCTAAAGTGAAGTCCTTGTGTGCTGAAGTCGCCGTCAACCTACTCGCGCAAAAAATTCGCGCCGTGATCTATGTCACACGAATTGTCGTCAACCGGTAAATAGGTCGCGTTAGGCGCGAGCCATTCGGTAAAGATGACTCAACGACGATTCACTCGCGCGCGCGATACGAATCACAAATGCGCGACGTACACACCAACGCGCGGCGCGACGTCCGCTGAGCGCTTAACTCGTCGCTCTATCGAGATACTCAGCGAGGAAATCGCGCGGTTCGACAGCACGCGCGATCGTTCCACGCGCGAGCGCGCGCAGCCACAGATCCAGCAGCATCAAGCGCCAAATCGTTCCGGAATGATCGCGTCGGTGCGCCCGATGCTCGGTAACGATCCCGCGCACGCGAGCAGGATCGTAGAACTCGTAGATCGTCGACGATGGTGAGAGCAGCTGATCGATGCGATGCGACAGCTCGCGACGGAACCAGCGACTGAGCGGAACGCCGAAGCCTTGCTTCGGGCGAGTGAGCACCGTGTCCGGCACCGTACCCTGGATTGCGCGTCGCAGGAGCCACTTTCCCACGCCATCGCGCATCTTGAGCGACGGAGGGAGCGACACCGCGAATTCGATCACGACGTGATCGAGCAAAGGAACGCGCGCCTCGAGCGACGGCGCCATGCTCATTCGATCGACTTTGGTGAGGATGTCGCCCGGCAGGTACGACAACAGGTCGACGACCATGAGCTGCGTCGTGAAATCGCGTGCCCCAGTCTTGTTGAAGACATCTTCGAGGATCTGATCGATCGTCGGATGCCGCGCGGCGATCTCATCGCGCATGACGCCGCCTTCACTCGCTCGCACGGGAGCCGCGACTGTCGATGCGTAGCGGCCGCGCGGAGAGCGCGCGAGGTTGAGCAGCCAGTTGCGACCTGGCGCAACGAGCGGTAGCGCCGACGCGAGCGCGCTCACGCTCCCGCGCAGCAGCGAAGGGAGTTGCGGTACGCCAGAAAGCGCTTCGATGTAACGCGTGTACCCGCCGAACCCTTCATCACCACCGTCGCCCGAGAGCGCGACAGTCACATCGCGTCGAGCCAAACACGAGACGAGATATGTTGGCAACGCCGACGAGTCCCCCATCGGCTCATCGAATGCGTGCACAACATCGTCGACGAGCGAGTCAGCGTCCGGATCGACAATCAACGCGGTGTGGTTCGTGTCCAGCGCATTGGCAACTTCGGCGGCGTAACCTGACTCGTCGAACGCTGCTTCGCGGAAGCCGATCGAGAACGTGAGCGGCCGCGAGTCCATCTGACGTCGCATCGATGCGACGACAGCGGAAGAATCGATTCCACCGGACAGGAAGGCGCCGAGCGGGACATCCGATTCGAGATGGATCCGCACGGATTCGTCGATCAGCCGCCGCAACTCTGCGACGGCCTCGCGTTCGTCGATGGCGGGCCGTTCGGCTCGTGCCGGCGACCAGTATTCGCCTTCGACGATGCCTTGGTCCCGCGTCCACGTTAGGCGATGGCCGGGCGCGAGCTTGCGCACTCCGCGAAAGATCGACGCGGGGTGCGGGATGTAGCCGAATGCGCTGTAGCTGGCGACGGCGTCGGGATCGATCGTCGGCGCAAAATCGGGAAGCGTGAGAAAGCTGCGAAGCTCAGAGGCGAAGGCGAGCCCACCGCTCGGGTGCGGCCAGACGTACAGCGGCTTGATGCCGAGCCGATCGCGCGCCAGAACGAGCCGTTGGCGTTTTTCGTCCCAAATCGCGAAGGCGAACATACCACGCAGCTCGTGCACGACGTCTTCGCCGCGCTCCTCATAGAAATGAACGATTGTCTCGGTGTCGCTCGACGTCGCGAGCCGGTGTCCCGCTACTCGGAGCCGCTGTCGCAGGTCGCGGAAGTTGTAGATCTCGCCGTTGAAAACGATGCGGACGCTTTCGTCCTCGTTCGCCATCGGTTGATGACCGCCGGCGACGTCGATGATCGAAAGGCGACGCATGCCGATGCATGCGGTCGGACCGACGAAGTATCCGGCGTCATCGGGGCCCCGGTGGCGGATCGCGTCGCACATCCGACGCAGCACCTCCGCCGCATCGGGCGCGTATCTCGCGATTCCGGCGAAGCCGGCTATTCCGCACATCGGATCGGTCGCATGAAATGAGTGTAGCGACCGCTCCGTGCCCAAGCCAAGCCGCTCCGGTTCAACCGTGTTACAGAATGGGGCTCCACAGACAAATGCTTATACGGATACTACGAAAACAACCAGATGCTTTAGCGGTTTTGGCAGATAACGCGGTAAGGCGCTGGCGCGGGACCAGCTGCCGAGGAGCCGCTTTGTGCAAATCGTATCCCGCCTTCGTTTCGATAAAGAGTGCGTCGTCGATTACCATGAGCCACTATGTGGTTAGGCGGCCAAGGGAGCCTACCATTTTCCCGCAGACCATAAGAAAACGC
>DASYRX010000210.1:0-19762 GCA_036003845.1 Gemmatimonadaceae bacterium
TCGAGCATCACGCCATACATCGTCGCTCGGCGGCGATTCACGAATCCGATGTTGTAGTAATCCTGGCCGTCGTTCAAACGGACGAACAGACCGGCGCCGAGCAGCCAGTGAAACGCGTGTGAGATCTCGACGCTGGCGCGCCTAGGTTGTATTTCGGCGTATCACCGCGGCACGACACTGCCGTGCTCTTGGTCTTTGAGTGTTAAGTACATCCCGACCTCCATGAAACGATCAGACGCTTGCGATGAAGGAACGTGGATGGAGTACGGCGTGCTCCGATTTGCGGTCACGAGAGGTGAACGAGCATCACTGACGCCGCGAGGCGTTTCTCCACTTCCTGAATGGGAAGCGAGCGTTGCGCGATGTAACTTGACCGGCCTGGCGTTCATGCGATGGCTGACGCCTGCGCTCTCGGTCGTGCTCATCGCTTGCAGCGCGGTGGCTCATGGTCAGGTATTGGACAAGCGTGCCTTGCTCGCACGTCAGACGTGGTGGGACAATCGCGACTTCGACTGGTTCGCGACTCGCGTTCCAGCGTTCGAGTCGCCGGACAGCGCAATAGACGCGACGTACTACTACCGATGGGAGCTTGTAACCAAGCACCTAACGTACGGCTCTCCGGAAACTGGTTACACATTCACAGAGTTCATCGACAGGCCATTCTGGGCCGGAGAGTTTGGAGCGATCAGCTGTCCGCTAGGCCATCAGCTCGAAGAGATCCGCTGGCTCAATGATCGTCGTATCATCGATGACTTCGCCCGCTACTGGTTCGAAACGTTAGGCGCGCAGCCGCGCAGTTACAGCAACTGGTACGGCGCGGCGATCTGGGCAACGTATCAAGTGCTCGGCGACACGAGCTTTCTCAGGCAGCTCCTGCCGTACATGAAGCGCCAGTACGCCGGCTGGATGGCAGAGCGCTGGGACGCAGAGCACCGCATGTTCCGCTGGGACGGTCTGCATGACGGGATGGAACGGAACATCAACAGCCGCCAGACCGAGGACATCGACGAAGGCGCGGTCGGTTATCGCCCCACGCTCAACTCGTACATGTTCGCGGATGCACAAGCGATCGCGCGCGCTGCTGCACTATTCGGCGATACAGAAACCGCGCGTGAATTCTTTGGACGCGCCGAATCATTGCGTGAGCGCGTACAAAGTGAATTATGGGATCCGCGGCGCGAGTTCTTTTTGCACCAGGCTTCAAACAGTGAGAAGGACGGCGTTCGGGCGCGGACGCGCACGTACGACAGCGGGAAATACGCCGGCAGCGAATTCGGTCGTGAGCTGATCGGCTATGTGCCGTGGCAGTTCAACCTCCCTGAAAAAGGGAAGGGATACGAACGCGCGTGGCGGTTTCTCATGGACAGCACGCGTTTTCTGGCGCGCTTTGGTCCAACGACAACCGAGCGGCGCGATCCGCAGTTCTACATCTCACCGACCTGCTGCTGGTGGAGTGGCAACTCTTGGCCCTACGCCACGACGCAGACGCTCGTCGCGATGGCGAACTTGCTTAACGAGTACCAGCAAAGCTTCGTGACAGCCCGCGACTGGATGACGCTGTTCGATGGCTACACGCGCACGCAGCGCAAGGGCGGGCGACCGTATATCGCTGAAGCGGCGAATCCTGACAACGGCGCGTGGGATGGTCACGACACGCCGTACCACAGCGAGCACTACTTCCATTCAGGTTACATCAACGCCCTCGTGACAGGTCTTGTTGGCTTACGTCCGCGTGCCGACGACAGCGTCGAAGTGAATCCGCTCGCGCCGAGCGATTGGGCGTATTTCGCGCTGGACGACGTGCGCTATCACGGACGACGCCTAACGATCGTTTGGGATCGCGACGGCACTCGATATCGGCGCGGCCGCGGTCTGACAGTTCTGGCCGATGGGCGATTCATCGCGAACGTGCCGAGGCTCGAACGCGTCGTCGCGTATCTCGGAAGTCCGCGCCGTCAGCCGCTGCCTCAGCGGCTGATCAATGTCGCCGTGAACAATGGTCGCGGGCCGTATCCTTGGGTCGACGTGTCCTTCGCGGCTCCGGAGAACCCGCCGACGTATCTCATCGACGGCAACTACTGGTATCACATGGCGCCGCCCAATCGCTGGGCGACTGTAGGATCGCCTAACGCGCAAGATACGGTTACGCTCGATTTCGGCGTCGCCCGTAGCGTTCAGCAAATCGTCCTGTATCCGTTGGACGACGTGTCTGCCGAGACCCAAGCGGCTGTGCGCGCACCGGCGCGCTACGACGTGCAGCTGTGGCGAGGAGATAGATGGGAGACGATCGCTGGGCAGCGACGCCGCCCGGGCACGCCGGAAGGGCGGCGGGCGAACGTCGTGGCGTTCGCGCCGATATCCACGTCACGCGTGCGCGTCATACTGACGCCACAAAAGGGAACCGCGTTAGGGCTGTCCGAGCTCGAAGTGTGGAGCAGCGGGCGACTATCGCTCGCGCGAGTGGCCACGCCGTCACAGAACCTCGCGTTCAATGGCGGAACCGGCGCATTGCCGCGCGCCTCCGCGTCATTCAGCGCACCAAGCGACAGCGTGCGCCAGGTGAACGATATGCGCGTGGCCTTCACCAAATATTCGCGCAACCGCTGGAGCGCGGTTGGGTCGCCCAACGCGCGCGACTGGGTCGCCATCGACTTCGGCAGTGAGAAGCTCGTGCGCCGAGTGGAGCTGTATGTGTTCGGCGACGATGGCCGGATCAAGGCGCCGCGCAGCTACGCCGTGCAAATCTGGGATGGCAGCGACTGGCGCGATGCGCACATCCTTTCGCGCGCTCCGGAACGGCCGCTGGCGTCGGCGCGCAACGTCGTACTGATCGAGCCGGCCAGGACCTCGCGGGTTCGCGTTGTGCTAGAGCACGATCTGCCCGCAGCCAGCGGAATTACGGAACTGATTATCCGCTGATAGTCCCAAAGCGGAATACTGTTCGCGATGTAAAGCGTTCGCCGGGACGTAGAATTGTCGAAGGGAACGCCGGCTTGTTAGGCGAGTCCGGGAAGTGCTGCGTCTCGAGGCAAAACCCAAAGCGGTATGCGTACACGCCGCCTTTGCCGCGATTCGACCCATCCAGAAAGTTGCCCGAGTAGAACTGCAAACCCGGCTGGTCGGTGAAGACGTCCAGTGTTCGGCCCGTCGATGGCTCAACGACGCGAGCGGCATGTTGCACGCCCGTACCGCTCCGATCGAGGACAAAGTTGTGGTCGTAGCCGCGGCCGAGCCTGAGCTGCTCATTCGTTAGGCCGATGCGCGCACCGATGGCAGTAGCCGTGCGGAAATCGAATGGCGTTCCCGCCACGGACGCCAATTCGCCGGTCGGGATCAGCGTCGAGTCGACCGGTGTGTAGCGGCTCGCGTTCAGCTGCAGCACGTGAGCGAGAATGTCGCGTTGGCCTTCGCCAGCCAGGTTGAAGTACGTGTGTTGCGAGAGGTTGATCGGCGTCGCCTTGTCCGTCGTCGCGAGGTACTCGACGACAAGCTCGTTGCTGTCGGTCAGCGTGTACCTCACTCGCACATCCACACGACCCGGATATCCCATATCGCCGTCCGGACTCACGTGCGTGAGGATGACACCAGCCGATGTGTCGTTCTCGAATGAAGTCGCCTTCCAGACGACCTTGTCGAAGCCGCGGGTGCCGCCGTGCAGCGTATTCTCGCCGTTGTTTGTCGGAACTTGATACGTGCGGCCGTCGAGCGTGAAACGCCCCTTTGCGATGCGATTGGCGTAGCGACCGACGATTGCGCCGAAGTAGGGATGTCCGGCGAGGTACGTCCCGAGATCATTGAAGCCCAAAACGATGTCGCCTATACGGCCGCCTCGGGCTGCGGTCCGGAGCGACGTGATAATGCCGCCATAGGTGATCGCGTGCAGCGACGTGCCGTGTTTGTTGCGAATGGTGTAGCCGTCGACGACAGCGCCGTCTGGCATCCGACCGAATTCGGCTTTGGCGACGCGTGGTGCCGGTTGCGAGCTGCTACCCTGCGGCGAGGCGAGTAAGACGAGAAACGAGACGGGCCAGCAGCGGATCAGCCGCCGAAGTGCGCGCAGCAGGGGCACATGATTGGGAAGCATTGTCATCGCACCAAGATGGCGGAGCGTATCCACCTGTGCGATAGCTCGGCGGGGGCGTAAACTCGTGACGGCGCAAGAGTGTCGTATCCGTTGGCCACTCGCTTCGAGGTCCTGTCCATGCTGCGCTCGACCCTGTTCGTCACGCTCCTCGTCTCAAGTATCGTGCAACCGGCTACTGCCGTCGCGCAACCACCACGCGCGGCGCGCGACACGACGATCGACGCCGCCACGCGGACGCAGATCATCGATACGCTTATCGCCAAGCTCGATGCCGGCTATGTGTTTCCGGAGAAAGCAACCGAGATGGCGCGCGACCTGCGCGCGCGACTCGAGCGCGGCGCGTACACGAACCTAACGAGCGCGATCGGTTTCGCCGATTCACTCACCGCGCATCTGCAGTCGGTGAGTCACGACAAGCACTTGCGTGTCATGTACAGCGATCGTGTGATCCCGACGGGGCAGCAAGGTCCGACGCCGGAGCAACAGCAGCAGATGCGCGAGCGGATGAAGGCCGACAATTACGGCATCGGCACGCCCGAGCGGCTGGAAGGAAACGTCGCCTACTTGGAGCTGCGCACGTTCGGAGTTCCTCCTGACATGATGGGTGAAGCGCTCGCTGACGCGATGAGCAAAGTCGCCGATGCCGACGCGCTCATTATCGACGTGCGGCGTAACGGAGGAGGCAGCCCACAGACTGTGGCCCTCGTTTCCAGCTATCTGTTCGGGACGGATACTGTACATCTCAATTCGCTGTATTGGCGCCCGGCCAATCGCACCGATCACTTTTATACGCAGGCCTCAGTGCCGGGGAAGCGCTTCGGTCCAACGAAGCCGCTGTTTGTTCTAACGAGTCGCCGGACATTCTCCGCCGCTGAAGAGTTCACGTACAACCTGCAAACGCGGCAGCGTGCCGTGATCGTCGGCGACACGACAGGCGGCGGTGCACATCCGGGCGGCGGTCAGCGCCTCAACGATCATTTCGGCGTTTTCGTGCCGAGCGGTCGAGCGATCAATCCGATCACAAAGACGAACTGGGAAGGGACGGGTATTCGGCCTAACGTCCCGGTGCCAAGCGACTCGGCTCGCAACGTTGCGCATCGATTGGCGCTCGAGGCACTTCGTCGTACGGCTCAAGAACGCAACTGAGAGGCTCACCGCAGCCGGCGACGGTCGCTTTCACGCGATTTGGATCGACAATCGCACCGGGCTGCAACAGGTTTGGCCGGCAGTCGTGTCGGTAGACGGAGCTAAGCTCCGGTCCGGCACCTAACGAGCTGACACAGCCTAAAGCGCCAGCGGGACGTCTTCCAGGTGGTCGGTCAGGGATTCGACGTTCGGTAGCTCGTCGAGCGAATGGAAGAACAGCTCGATCGCTCTCGGATCGAAGTGTGTGCCGGATCCTTCCCGAATGTGCTGGCGCACCTTTTCGTCCGACCAGCCTTGGCGATACGGCCTGTCCGATCGCAGCGCGTCCCACACGTCCACGACGGCGAACAGACGTGCCGCGAGCGGGATCTGATCAGCTTTGAGACCGCGCGGATACCCGCTGCCATCCCACTTCTCGTGGTGGCAGTACGGAATGTCCAGCGCAGGGCGCAGATACTCGATCGCCGCCAGCAGCTCCACGGCGAAGACCGGATGCAGGCGCATGATTTTCCACTCGTCGTTCGTCAGCGGACCTGGCTTGAGCAGAATGGCGTCGGGGACGCCCATCTTGCCGATGTCGTGCAAGAGCGCGCCACGCCTAACGTGGACAAGCTCCGCTTCGCTGATCCCGGCGAGCCGGCCGACGCGCATGGTCATTTCCGTCACGCGCTGCGTGTGCCCTTCGGTCTCCTTGTCGCGCATGTCCAGCGCGCGCGACCACCCCTCGATCGTGCGATCGTAGGCGAGCGACAGCTCCAGGTTCGCGCGCTGCAGCTCCTCGAAGGATTTGCAGCTCTCGATGGCCATCGCGGCCTGTCCCGCGAGCGCTTCACAGAACTCGAGCCAATCGTCGCTGACTTTGTACGGCTTACGGAAGAGCACGTCCAGGACGCCGATGACCTGCCCCTTGGCGATGAGCGGCACGGCGTACACGGCGCGAATCCCTTCGTCGTCCGCGACTTTCTTGAGACCCGTGCTCATCTCGTGCTCGGCCAGATCCGGCACAGCGATTGTGCGTCGCTCGCGCGCGGCGCGACCGGCGACGCCGTCGCCTAACGGCACGCGCTCCCGCTCCGCGGCTCGCGTGCGATACCCGATGCTGGCGGACGTATCGACTGTCAGCGTGTGCGGATTGAAGAGGAAGATCACGGCGGCGTCGCCACGCAATTGCGCCATGATCTCGTGCAGGACGCTCTTGAGCAGCAGGCGCAAGTCCGTCGTTCCTAATATCGCCGTATCGATCGCGCGCAGCGCTTTGAGTCGCCCGAACTGCAACTGAATCCGTTCCTTGGCGTCGGCTATCGCATGTTCGGCCGCAAGTCGATCGGTGATGTCGTTTGCCAGGGCGAAAGAAGCCGCCCGCCCCTGCAGCTCGATGTCCGTCCTAACGATCTCGACGTCGATGAGCGAGCCGTCCTTCTTGCGATGCTTCCAGATGCGCTGCCGTGACGGTGTCTGGAGCGGCTCCGAAATCGAAGAGACGAGGAATGGAATCTCATCCGTGGGTCGGATGTCCTTGAGCGTCATCGCGAGGAATTCCTCGCGGCTGTAGCCGTAGTGGTTTATCGCTGCCGTGTTTACGTCCAGGAACCTCAGCGTGTCGCGTGCAAAGACCCACATCGGCACAGGATTGCGATCGAACATCAAACGATAACGTTCGAGCGCTCCGGCCAATTGCATGTGGCCAAGCTCGATCTGTTCAGCCATCGCGTTGAACGAGGTCGCGAGTTGTCCGAGCTCGTCGTTGCGCGCGATCTTTACTCGTGCCGAGTCCGTGCCTGACGCGAGTGAGCTAGCTGCATCTGTCAGTTCAAGCAGCGGCTTGGTAATGTTGCGGCTGACGAGCACGCCAACGAGCGCAGCGATCAGCGCCAGCAGCGCGCCTAACGTGAACGCGCGGCGGAGGAATTGAGCGGCCGGCGCAAGGATGGGTTCCTCGAGAAATTCCACCGCGAGGAGCCAGTCCGTTGTCGCTACGGGAACGGTGCGCGCGAGTACGCGCTGCTCGCTTGCTCGCGCAAACGTCAACACGCTCGTGTCCATCATGTACTGCGATGGAACGCCAGGCACGCTCTTGATGAGATCGTTCCACACTTTTCCATCGCGACTGCCGATCAACAAGCGAGCGTTGCTTCCAATTAGCTCCGTGAGGCTCTTCACGCCTTGAGGCGTCGTGCTGAGTCGACGGCGTTGTATGAGAAAGCCACGCAGGGTCGAATCGACTTTGATCGGGACGATCGCCGCGGACTCCAGCGTGTCGCCCGCTCCGCCGGGACGGTAGGCACTCATGAATCCTGTCGGGCTCGAGCTGAGTGCACTGATCAACGCTGCGCGCTCAGTCGCTTCCAGACGACGCATCGTTGGGGGGCTTGCCAGGCGAACTTCGCCGTGCATGTCCCAGATCTCGAAACCCGTGACAGTGGGGCTCGGCCGCCACTGTTTCGCTACGACAGCGCGAACCGAATCCGCGCTGGCGTTGCTTGGCGCTGTGAGGTGTGAGCGGACGGCGCCGCTGTTAGCCACCGTGGACATCGACGCATACGACGCCCGGGCCGACGTCGCTAGCAAGTCCTCCAGCTGGTGGGTGACATGACTCAGCCGATCTGAGGCCGCGGCGATTAGGCCGCGACGGACCTGGAAATAAGCGAGAACGGTCATCGCCGCGGTGACAACAACGACGATTCCAGCCACGCTGAGTGGCAATTTTCTGGCGATACTAAATCGCTTAGCGGCAACCATCTAACTCGCGTCCTGCCCCATATGGCCCCCATGGCACCAACGTGCGGACAACTGCAAGAACGAGCCAACTGGTCATGCGTCACAATCGATTCAGCCGAACCGTTGCGCGATCTGACGCTCAGGGACACTCATGTAACTCATGAAGCGCCCACGACTTTCCACGTTCTGGACTCTCCAGCTCATCGGCTGGTCGGGTTTCTACGTCGCGATGGCCTTCTCGCGCATCGGACGGTTCCCGCTCAGTTACATGCTGTCGTCGAAGGTGGCCCTCACACTTCTCGGGGTGGCGGCCTCGCTGGCGTTGCGCGCCGTGCTGCGTCCGATGCTCGTCAGGCAGGTCGCGCTGCCGAAGATCGTTGTGGTCAGCGTCGTTGCTTCCTACCTGTTCGCCGGCGTGTGGACGGCTGCGTTCAACCTGGTCGATGTGCCGATGGTGCGGGCGCTTCTCGGCGACCGGTACGCCATCCGCTCAGTGGCGCAGTTGTTCAGCGGAACTGTGTATCACGCCTTCAGCCTCGTGGCGTGGGGCTTCCTCTACCTCGGCATCAAGCACCATCGGGCGTGGCAGGATGAACGTGAGCGCGCGTTGCGCGCGGAGGCTTCAGCGGCAGACGCACGGCTTCGAGCGCTGCAGTACCAGCTGAATCCGCACTTCTTGTTCAACACGCTGAACGCGATCTCCACGCTCATCGTCGAGCGACGTAACGATGAAGCCGTGGCGATGATTGCCAGGCTCGGTGAATTCCTGCGCGCAACGCTGCAGCGTGACGTCATGACGTTCGTCAGCCTCGGCGATGAGCTGGGATTCGTACAGCGGTATCTGGACATCGAGCAAGTTCGCTTCGAGGATCGCCTAACGGTGCGGCTTGACGTTGCTGAAGAGGCGTACACGGGAACAGTTCCGCTGTTGATCTTACAGCCGCTGGTTGAGAATGCGGTCCGGCATGGGATCGCTGGACTCGCCCGCGGGGGCGAGATCGACATTAGCGCGCATGTCGAGCTGCAGAGCGCGCGGCAATACCTCAAGATCACCATCGAGAACGACGTCCCACCGCCGGCCAATGTGGGAGCTGAGGGTCCGGGGATTGGCCTAACGAACGTGCGCGAGCGGTTGGAGATGCTCTGCGGCGGCCGCTACCGGCTGACGGCTGAGACAATTGGCGATCGCTTCCGAGTTCAGATGAGCATTCCATACGTTCCGGCGAAAGAGGCAGTCGCGTCGACGCCAGCCGAGCTCGAACCTGCTCCCGTGTGATGGGGCGAGGGCGCGGCCAGAAGCCGATACGCGCGGCGATCGTTGACGACGAGCCACCGGCGCGCCGCGGAATCCGCACACGATTGCAACGCTGGCCGGAGTTTGAGGTTGTCGTCGAAGCCGGCGACGCGGCGACGGGCGTGCGTGAGATTCGCCGGCATCATCCCGACGTCGTCTTTCTCGATGTCGAGATGCCAGGCGCCGACGGTTTCGCGCTGCTCGAGCAGCTCCCTTCGGAGTCGCGCCCGCTCGTCGTATTTGTTACGGCGCATGAAGATCGCGCGCTCAGGGCGTTCGACGCCGCAGCGTTCGATTACGTCCTCAAGCCGATCGATGACACGCGATTTGAACGCACGATCAAACGCATCATCGGGCAGGTCGCCGAGCGCATAACGAGCCGCGTCGATCGCCTCATCATTCGAGACCGTGGTCGTGCGGTCGCGCTGGAGCCGAGTGCGATCGACTGGGTCAAGAGCGACGGCGACTATGTTCGCATCTACGCCGGCCGCAGCAACTATCTGCACGACACGACACTGACCGCACTGGCCGAGCAGCTGCCGGCCGATCGATTCGTTCGAATCCATCGTTCGACGATCGTGAATGTCGAACGAATCCACGCGCTCGAACCGGTGACGAACGGGGATTACGTCGTGCTGCTGACGACGGGAGCGAGGCTCAAGTTGAGCAGAACACACCGCGAGAATCTCGGGAAGCAGTTAGGCAGTCGGCTCTGACTGCTCGCTCTGGAATGGTTTCAAGATCAACACACGGAGCTTTGGGTAGCGAGTCTCGAGTACCGACTCTCGAGGATAAGATGATCGCTGTCGGCCCGTCTCCGGCGCCGCCCTCATCCAGCACTCTATCAACCAGGTGTTTGCCAATCTGCGTGAAAGTGGCGTAGGTGATCATGTCGCCCTCGCGACTCGCCACTCGCCACAGCGGCACTCAAAGCTCCTTGTTTTGTTGTGGTGCCACCGCTTCATCGACTCCGACCACCGGCTCGTCGATCCGACTATCGTAGAGCGGTGGTCTGCTCGCCATCCTCTGCTACGATGATGAGAAAGAATGGAAGAGTGTGGGCGACCATACAGTCCTGTCGAGTGGCGTCGTTATGGATCCTGGGGCGGAGCACCGCGCTCGATTGCCTATGGCTTCCGCGCCGCACGCACTGCCGATCCAGGGCGTTGATCACATCAGAGGAGCTCCTTATGCGTCGATCGTGTTCGATCATTGTGGGTTGTGTCACTGCCGCATTCTCGCTGGCGGGCGCTGCGCGACTAGTGAAGGCGCAGGCCCCCGATCGCGAAGGCGTTAGGCGCGCGGTACTCGACTACGTCGAAGGATTCTACGAGGGAGATACGGCCAAGCTCGTTCGCAGCATCCGTCCGGAAGTCTACAAGTACGGTTTCTGGCTGCCACGCGATTCGACACGCTACGTCGGGGAACAGATGCCGTGGCCAGAGTTCCTGTCGTACGCGAACGGCGTGAAGAAGAACAATCGTCAGGCGAAAGCCGACGCGCCGAAAGAAATCCAGTTGCTGGACGTACTGGACCAGACGGCGAGCGCCAAGCTTACGGCCTGGTGGGGAACGGATTACCTGCTGTTAGGCAAGTTCGAGGGGCGTTGGATGATCACGCACGTCCTTTGGCAGTCACCTCCACCACGACGTTAGGCATCGTCAACTTCAAAAGCTAACCGCGGATTTGCGCGGGTTGGTGCGGATCGATTGTGACGACTCTCAGATCCGCGCGTTCCAGCGACTATCCGCGGTTGCTTTTTTTGGCGCTTCTCGGAATTTAGGGGTTTACGATGACAGTGGGCGTTGGCCAGCTGGTGGCACTGCGAGGCCCCCACGAACCGAATCCGCTTCTACCCGACATCGCCGGTTGCGCCACACAGATTTTTTGCAGTTGACGATTTGAAAGAGCAACTGCTCTTCGGATGAAACGAATCGAGCGCCTGAAGCAAAGCGGAGCTCAGCACATGCGCAGCGCAGCTGCGTTTTTGCTTTTGTGAAAGAACAAAGCGCTTCGGAAGTTGTGGGCCACAGCCGATGAACGGCGCTGGCAGTGACGAATTGAATCCGGTCCCATCCGACAAGTGCGCTTGATCCGAATTGGTCTTGCCGTTGACGCTTTTGAAAACAGACATCTTCACGGGATTCCCCAGGGCATCCCTCCGATCACTCCTCTGGCTTTAGCATCGCGAAATTCCCGGAAGCCCTCTTTTTTGAACGAAGTGGGAATTACTTAGGGAGCGGGACTTTCTGGATGTAGCGTAGATCGTCCTCATCAGTGCGGACGGTATAGACGACTCCATCGCCGGCCGCAACGACTGTGACCTTTGGCGGCAGCTGCCAGCGCGCGACGAGCTTCCCGGAGCGATCGATCACGTCCCACTGTTCGCGACCCCGTCGAACGGGAATGGCACGCTTGACCCAGAGTTTGCCGTCGCCCGCTGGGATCGACGCAAAGCCGGCGACAGCGGGATACTCGTTAGGCCACTTGTCCGGTGCCGTCAGCTCGAAGGTCATGCTGAAGTTGGCGGGGATCATCTTTTGCACCGCCTTCTGCTGATCGCCCATTTCGCGCTTGGCTGCTTCGAGCTCCGCTTTCTTGTCGTCGTCCGTCACCTTGAAGCGCTCGTAAGGCACGCCAAAGGGAGTCGACTTCTTCCCATCGGCAGCGATGAACTCCACTGTGTACGGTCCGCCGCGAACGATCGCGACGCGCCCATCGGGGAATACAGTCCAGACGTCCGATGCGACGAGCCCGGGGAAGGCCATCGTGTACTTGAGCGTATTGCCCGAGCGCTGCATCTCCGGAGTGCCCGTGCTGCGGACGCGGACGCGCGTGATCTCGGTGCGCGATCCCTTGTCTTTGTCTCGCGCATCTACGCGCACGACCCCGATTGTGTCGGGAATCTGCAGTTTGGCCCCGGATCCGCTCTGGGCGGCCTTGATCGGCATCGCGCTGCCATAAACGCGACCGCGGCTATCGGCGAAGTAAGGGCCCGAGAGCGCCATGCTCGATTGCTGATCGAACAAGAGAAATGGGAACGCCGTCCCTGGCTTGAGATCAGGACTGAACGCCGCGATGCGCATCTGCGCGGCGTCGAGCACCCAGATCGTGTCGCCTTGCAGGCGGAAGAGACCGGCCGGCGCGCGATACTCGCCAGGTCCGCTCCCTTGGCGACCGAGCACGGTCCGCGTGCCTTTCGCAAAGTCGACGATGAAGAGCTGTTGTTCGGCCCCATCGGTCATGAGAAGCTGACCGCCGCGAATCTCGATCGCGCCGCCCACGAGTGAGAACGGATCGTCGATTTCGCGGACCGGCTTTGGGAGCTCTCGCACAGCGACTTGCTGAGCAACGCCAAGCCTGGACGCCAGCGCACCCACGACGGTGAGAGCCGAGATGCACCTAACGAGGGGCGCGAACGTTTTGAAATGCTTCATTTGCCACTACCTAATAGCGGAGCTATCTGTCTGCAGTGAGGAGGAACACACGTGACGCAAGATGGATAGGCGCACTACCTGAATCTACCGGGCTCGCTTTCGCCCATCCGCTTGCACCGGCTGAGCCGCGAGTTAGGCGCTGCGCGCCTTGGCGTTGCGCCAACGGATCAACAACCCCGCGATGAGACCGATCACGCCCGAGACGAGAATCGAGCCTACGAGCGCGCCAGTGAGCTGCGCGGCGTCGGTCCCGCTCGAACGCTGTTGTGCTTCCGCTCGCGTAATCTCATCGGCGGCGGCTCCGGCCGCCGTCATTTTCTCGCGCTGGTAGTCCACCAGGAGGTCGAGCCAGCGCGGATTCATATAATGGTGGTACCACCAGAGGAATCCTGCCGTGACTGGCACGGAAACCACGCCGACTACCAGAGCCGTAACGACGGAGTCCTTGTTCGACAGCGAACCTTCAGCGAGCCGACTTCTCTCGCGTAATGCAAGGAGGATCGCCGCGATCGGGAGGATCGTGGCAATAACGTCGGCTTTCTGCCCGGCTGCGAGATTTGTCGTATAGAAGCCGAGTGCGTGGATAACGAGCGTCCACACGATGACCGACGCTCCGAGGATGAGGCCCCACTTCACGCCGGTTTGCATAACCACAACTTAGTTGGCAATACATTGAGCACACCGGGGAGCGGACGCCGGGTTCGGCATCGATACGTGCAGGCGCGTTCCGAACCCCGATTCCGATCCCAGAAGCCCCATTCACGGAGCGCAACGATGAAACCCACGCTGACCATCATGCCGTTCGCGCTCGCAATCGCCTGTGGTGGCGACAGAACGCCGCAGGCTGACACGACGCCTGCCGCTCCGGTGGTCGCTGAAACGCCTAACGCGGCTGTAACGATAGTCGCGCCAGTGGAGGGAGACACCACAGGCAGCGACATCACGATCGTGCTCGGGAAAGCCGGCGTGACAATCGAAAAGGCGAGCGGCGTGCGCGTCGACGGCATTGGGCATCATCATCTCTTCCTCGATACAACGGCTGTCGCCGACGGAGAGGTGATTCCACCGACGTCGAGTCGCGTCGTTCACATTGGGACTGGCGATTCGACGTACACGTTCAAAGGCTTGGCACCCGGCGCGCACGAGGTCATTGCGGTCGTCGGCTACGGCGATCATTCCGCGATGCCCGCGCGCCGGGATACCGTGCGCTTTGTCGTCAGGCGCTAAATCGTGCAGCAGTTAGGCGCACGCCTTTTCCTTCTTGGCTGCTTCGCTGTTGCTGAGACAACCGGCTTCTTCCGGAAGGCGTCGAAAAGCAGACCGCATCCACGGACATCGCGGTGCAAGGAGAGGCGGCCGAAGACGCTGACTTCGTCGCAGGCGATGACCGCGTGGCCTATTCTATGGATGTCTCCAAGGCTTCTGGCCCGTTCGAACTCGTCGCCGAACTCCGCTTTCAGTCCGTGAGCTTTCGTTGGGCACGCAACCTGAGGGCCCGTCAGGCGAGCGAGATCACTCGCTTCGTCGCCTACTACGAGGCCATGGCCAGCGGTTCCTCGGTCCCCGTTGCGTCAGCGACCACCCGCGTCCCATAACGCGCAGGCTCGCGCGGAAGCCCTGCGGCCAACCGTTACAAATCGATTAGGAGTCGTGCGAAACGAGGCTGGGGCCGCCCGCAAGCTACGGTGCGCCTTATGTTAGACGCCGAGGCAGCCAGGGTGGCCGCGGCGGGGAGGGGCAGGGGACGCAGCACGACATACAACTCCGCGCGTCCTACTGGTGTCTTAAACACGGCTGACACGTCGAGAGCTTTAAATGAAGCGACTCCTCCGAACGCGCTGGTTCATAGGCCTTGTGGCCGCAGTCGTTGTCATCGCGGCGGCGGCCATCTTCCTGACGCCGACCTCGGCGACGCCAACCAGCAACATCGCGGCGCGCGTTAGGCGCGGCGACTTCAAGGTCATGGTGACGACGGCGGGGGAACTGCGCGCACTTCGCGACATCAAGATCACCGGTCCCATGACGCTGCAGCAGGCGCAGGTCTTCAACGTCAAGATCGCGTCTCTCATCCCCGAAGGCAGCGTCGTGAAGGAAGGCGATGTGGTAGCGGAGTTGGACAAGACGCCGGCCGCCACGAAGATGGCGGACGTCACACTCGCGCTGCAAAAGGCTACGGCCGTCTTCGAACAGGCGCAGCTCGATTCGACGCTCAACCTCTCGAAGGCGCGAGAAGAGATGAAGACGATGGAGCTGTCGCTCGAGGAAAAGCGCATCGCGAAGGAGCAGGCCAAGTTCGAGGCACCCAGCGTCAAGCGTCAGGCGGAGATCGACCTGGAAAAGGCGGAGCGCGCGCTCGCCCAGGCCAAGATGGATTACAAGACGAAGACGGAACAGGCGCAAGCGAAGATGCGCGAGGTCGGCGCCGACATGCAGCGCCAGCGCAACCTCCTAACGATCATTCAAGAGGTCATTCAGAACTTCACCGTGCGTGCGCCCGCGCCTGGAATGGTCATTTACGTCAAAGAATGGAACGGCAAGAAGCGCACGTCAGGCGCCCAGATTGGCGCGTGGGATCCGACAGTCGCGACGCTGCCGGACCTCTCCGGGATGGAGTCTGTCACATACGTAAACGAGATCGACGTGCGCAAAGTCGAGAAGGGCCAGCCAGTGGTCATCACACTCGATGCCGATCCGTCGAAAAAGCTGAACGGCAAAGTCACCGCGGTCGCCAACGTCGGCGAACAAAGGCCTAACGCGGACGCAAAAGTATTCGAAGTGAAGGTGACTGTCGAAAAGCCGGACACGACGCTTCGTCCAGGCATGACGACCGGGAACGCGATCGAAACGGCAGCCGTCAAAGACGTTCTCTTCATTCCGATCGAAGCCGTGAACAGCGATGCCGAAGGGATGCCGTTTGTCTTCAAGAAGGCGGGCGGTCGCGTCGTGAAACAGGAGATCGCGACAGGCGCGATGAACGACGATGAAGTCGTCGTGGCCCGCGGCCTCGAGGAAGGCGACGAGATCCTGCTGTTGCCGCCGCCTAACAGGGATGACCTCGACGTCGCGCGGTTGGAAGGGTCGCGCGACAATCCAAAGTCGCCGCCGACTGGCGACACGACACTGACAAAGCCAGTGCCGCCGAAGGAAGGGCAGGCCAAGGGTCAAGGGTCAGCGGCCAAGGGACCACCACCGGCCGCTTCCGCCACCAAGCGGAGCTAACGCCGTGCGGTTCGACCGCGAAGCGCTCGCCGGACTGCGGGCGAAGATCATCGCGCACGTCATTTTCAGTATGCGCACCGCTACCGAGGCGGTCGTGCATAACAAACTGCGCGCGGGCCTAACGTCACTCGGCATCCTCTTCGGCGTCGCGTCGGTAATCGCGATGCTTGCGATCGGCAAAGGCGCCGAGCAGGAGATCCTGCAACAGATGCAGCTGCTGGGCACGAACAACATCGTCATCACGCCGCTCGAGGAGCAAAAGGAAGAAGAAGCGAAGGAAGCCGAGACGGCGAAGAAGCCGAAGAAGTTCTCACCTGGCCTGACGCATCGCGACGCCGAGGCGATCGGTCGCGTGGTCCCCGAAGTCGAGACGGCGAGCGGCGAGATTGTGCTGAACACAATGATTACTCGTGAGGGCAGGCGTCGTACCGGTAAAGCCGTGGGCGTCGATACCGCGTACTTCCGCCTAACGAATCTCAAGCTCACGAGCGGCTCGCTCTTCTCACCCATGCAGGTGTCCGAGGGGCGCGCGGTGGCGATCATCGGCTATGGCGTGCGCACGCGCTTCTTCACGAACGAAGATCCCATCGGTCGCACGATCAAGGTTGGCGACAGCTGGCTTACGGTGGTTGGCGTCCTCGAGGATCGTCGCGTCAGCGGAGAGACGTCGCAGCGACTCGGCATCCGCGATCCGAACATGGATGTGTACCTGCCGCTGCACACGATGCTGCTGCGCTATCGGAACAGGGCCAGAGTGACGCAGCGCGACATCGAGAAGGCGGCCTCGCAGGAAAACAACACCCCGGCGAACGAGCAACCGAAGGAAGACGAGGAGGCTCGTGCCGAGCGGCTCAATCCGAATCAGCTCGATCGCATCATCGTGCGGGTGCGCGAGTCGGCGAAGGTACCGGCAGTGGCGAATGTGCTGCAGCGGATGCTCGAGCGCAGGCACAACACAGTGATCGACTTCGAGATCACGGTTCCCGAGCTTCTGCTGCAACAAGAGCAGCGCACGAAGACGATCTTCAACATCGTGCTCGGCGCCATCGCGTCGATCTCGTTGATCGTGGGCGGCATCGGTATCATGAATATCATGCTCGCGTCGGTGCTGGAGCGCACGCGCGAGATCGGCGTTAGGCGCGCGACGGGAGCCACGCAGAAGGATATCCTGTTTCAGTTTCTGAGCGAAGCGGTGTTGATCAGCGTTGCGGGCGGCGTAGCCGGGATCATTCTCGGCGGCGCGTTCAGCAGTGGCATCGAGCATCTCGCCAACATCAGAACGCTGGTGTCGTACCTGTCGATTGTCGTCGCGTTCGGCGTCTCGATCACGGTAGGCATCGTATTCGGCATCGTCCCAGCCTGGCGCGCGGCGCGGCAGGACGTGGTGACATGCCTCCGACACGAGTGAGCAGCATGCGAACACAACGTGGAACGCTACTCCTGGCTGCCGCGTGCTTAGCGGCGCCGTTAGGTGCGCAGCAGGCGCGGCCGGCGCTGACACTGCAGCAGGCGATCGACATGGCACAGCGGCGTGGCCTCGCTGCGCAAGCGGCGATCAATACACGGGATGCAGCGAGATCGCGCGAACGATCCTTCAACGCACGACGTCTCCCGCAGCTATCGCTCACAGGAAACGTTCCGGCGTACAACCGCTCGATCATCCCCGTGCTGCAACCGGACGGCACGACGCTCTTCCGGCCGCAGCAGGAAACGAATTCGAACCTGAACCTCACGATCGGGCAGCAGATCCCGCTGACCGGAGGCTTTCTGACGCTGAGCTCGCGCCTAACGCAGCTCAAGCGCAGCGGTACGACGTCGACTGAAACATGGAACTCGACGCCCTTCAGCGTGGCGCTGAACCAGCCGATTCTGCGATCGAATTCCCAGGCATGGGACGGCCGCGAGCAGGGTCTCCGCGGCGATGCCGCCGAGCAGCAGTATCTGGAGGCGCGCGAGGACGTCGCGCTCGCGGCGGTCGCGGCATTCTTCGACTACTTCACCGCGCGCACGACGTTGCGAAACGCGGAAACGAATGCTGCCGTGAACGACACGCTCTTCCGCATGAATCAGGGGCGGTTCGAAGTGGGAAAGATCGGCGAGAACGATCTCGGTCAGAGCGAGCTGCAGCTACTGAGGTCACGCAATGCGCTGGACGCCGCGAAACTGGAGCACGACCGCGCGCTGGCCGCACTGCGGCTGACACTGAACCTGCGGCCTAACGACACACTAGATGTCGCCGTTACCGATGACGTGCCTCAGTTCGAGGCTGATACTTTGGTTGCCGTTCAGCAGGCGCTCAGGAACCGTGCGACGATGCTGGACTTTCGGCTGCAGGACGTTCAAGCACGCCGACGCATCTCGGAAACGCGGCTCAACAACGGGCCCAATGCAACTGTCTCAGCGAGCTACGGCTACAACGCCACGGCGGCCGAACGCAATCTAGCATACCGAGATCTGTTGAACGCGCAGACGTTCTCACTCGGCGTGTCCATTCCGCTCGTGCGCTGGGGCGCTAATCACGCGGACAATCAGGCCGCACGCGCCGAATACGATCGCGTGACGAACAACTCGGTCGTGGCGCGCGAGCAGGTGAGTCAGGACGCGCACTTCGCCGCCCTGCAGCTGGCTCAGTCGCGTCGGCAGCTGCTGCTCTCTGCGAAGGCCGACACTGTGGCGCGCAAGCGATTCGAAGTGGCGTACAATCGTTATGTGATCGGGCGGATTGCGATCGACAACCTCATCGTCGCTCAGAATGACAAGGACCAGGCGCTGCTCGGTTACGTGCAGGCCCTGCGGGGCTATTGGAACGCGCATTATCGGCTGCGCAAACTGACGTTATACGATTTTGAAAAGGGGAGCGTCATCCGCTAGGCCGGCCTCGGCGTTAGGCGGTCCGAACCAGGTGGTTAGCGCGTCAGCCAGCCCCGCTTGGGTTAGATCTCCCACCCAGGCCACATATCCGTCGGGCCGAATCAATACAGCGGTGGGAGAAGGGACTGCCCCAATCGCGGGAAGCTCCCACGCACCAGCGTATTCGGCGTCGACAACTTGAACGCGATCACGCCAGGGCGTGATCGCGAAGCCGCCGGGCTCACCGAAATTGAGTAGCACCGGCTGTGCCTTGTGCAACAGAGTAAAGACGCGAAGCGGGCCGTCGGCGGTGTCGAGATCCAGATCGGGCATGCGGCGCCCGAGCAGCGGGTGTCCCTCGCCGAAGTCGTAATGAATGCCCAGACCCGACATCTCCGCGGCGATTCTCTTGCGAACCTCGTCCATCTTGAGAAGCTCGCCTAGGATGTCGCGCACGGCGTTCGTGCGTTCGTCCGGCCGGTGGAGCGCGACCTGCGCCATCGTTAGGCGCAGCACGCGAGCCCCAACCGGATGGCGCTCGGCGTGATACGTGTCGAGGAGGCTTTCCCGCGACGTCCCCTTGATCACCTGTGCCAGTTTCCACCCCAGATTCACCGCATCCTGCACGCCGGTGTTGAGCCCCTGTCCGCCAATCGGTGAATGCACGTGGCCCGCGTCGCCGGCTAGAAGGACGCGTCCTTTGCGGTATGTCGCGGCCTGCCGAGACATGTCGGTGAACCGCGAGATCCACGTTGGACTGTGGACGCCATAGTCGGTCCCGCATACCACGATGAGCGCCTCGCTGAGATCACGCAGAGTCGGTTCATCGGTGCGTCCGACCTGTGCTTCGGTAATCATGACCCCGATCGGCCCGACATCCTTGAAGATGATCTCGCCGTTCTTGATCTCGAACTCCCTTCTGCCGAAAGCATGGGTACCGGCGGCGGTGCGGTGGATGCCCATCGGCGGCTTCTCGGTCATCTCCACTTCGGCGAGGATGTTGCTCGTTGTCGG
>DASYRX010000211.1:0-5776 GCA_036003845.1 Gemmatimonadaceae bacterium
GACCACATTCCGCTGTGGGTCGAGATGGGCGCGTATTCGGCGATCGCGTTAGGCACACTCTTGGGCGGTTGGCGCATCGTGCACACGATGGGCTCGCGCATAACGAAGCTGCGTCCCGTTGGCGGTGCGTGCGCCGAGACGGCCGGGGCGCTCTCGATCCTGCTCGCGACGCGCTTCGGGATTCCGGTGAGCACGACGCACACGATTACCGGCGCGATCATGGGTGTGGGAGCCACGCACCGACTCTCCGCGGTTCGCTGGGGCGTGGCTGGACGCATCGTGTGGGGCTGGCTCCTAACGATCCCTGCCGCAGCCATACTCTCCGCCCTTTCCCTCCTTGCGCTGGACGCCATCCTCGGCAAATAGCGGTTAAGTTGTTGGGGCGTAGAGTGTTATGGAGCAAGCTGTAACAGCGCCGTCAGCTGTCGCACAAGCCGTCCCTTTCGGAGCTATCTTAGTTTCGCGGGCCAACTCGGCCCGATCCGGATGTCCCCGCCGCTCGGTCATGACAGCACCCACAGTTGCATCGTCGTTGTATCTCAATCGCGAGTTGAGTTGGCTCGAATTCAACGCGCGTGTGCTGCATGAAGCTGAAGACGCGCGGACACCGTTGCTCGAGCGGCTGAAGTTCCTTTCGATTTTCAGCACGAACCTCGACGAGTTCTACATGGTGCGCGTGGCGGGCTTGCGGCGCCAAGTGGCAGCAGGCGTGCTCGCAACATCAGCCGATGGTATGTCGGCGCAGGCCCAGCTGGACGCGATCGAAGTTCGCATACGCGAGTTGGCGGCTCGGCAGCAGCGCTGCCTGCACGGTGACGTCCTGCCGGCGCTCGCTGAGCGCGGCGCCAAACTTGTTAGGTATCACGAGCTGCCGGCGGAAGATCGCGTCGGTATCGACGCGTTCTTCGAGCGCGAAGTCTTTCCGGTACTCACACCGCTCGCCGTCGATCCCGGGCATCCGTTCCCCTACATCTCCAACCTGTCGCTGTCGCTCGCCGTCGAGATCAACGACCCCGACTGGGAAGGCTCTCGCTTCGCGCGTGTGAAGGTCCCCAAGAGTCTGCCGCGCTGGGTGGCAACGTCTACGCCGTACGTGTTTGTGCCGCTCGAAGACGTGATCAGCGCGCACTTGGGAGAGCTGTTCCAGGGGATGGAGATCCTCGGCTGCCACGCCTTCCGCATCACGCGCTATTCCGATCTCGACGTGCCCGCGCCTGACGAGCCTGACGACCTGTTGGCAATGATCGAAGAGCAGCTCTTTCAGCGGCGCTTCGGTGAAGTCGTTCGGCTCGAGGTGCAGGAAGGGATGCCGACGCACCTGCGCTCGCTGCTCATGGACGAACTGCGCGACGCGGCCGACCCTGACATCGTACCGTTAGGCGCACGCGATGTGCACGACGGTGGCTCGCTGCTCGAGCTGGGCGACCTCATGAGCCTCGCGAGTCTCGACATCTCCGACCTGCACGATCCACCCTTCTCGCCCATCGTCCCTCTCGAGCTGCGCGACCCGGAGAAATCGATCTTCGATTGCATTCGCGAGCGAGACATCCTCGTGCATCACCCGTACGAGTCATTCGGCATGTCGGTGGAGCGTTTCCTCGAGACGGCGGCGCAAGACGACCAGGTGATGGCAATCAAGCTCACTCTCTACCGGACATCTGGCGACACCGCGATTGTACGGGCGCTCACTGAAGCCGCTCAGCGTGGAAAACAGGTTGCTGTGCTAGTCGAGCTCCAGGCGCGTTTCGACGAAGTCAACAACATCACGTGGGCGCGCACACTTGAAAACTTCGGCGTGCACGTGGCTTATGGCCTTCCGGGTCTCAAGACCCACGCCAAGGTGGCGCTGGTGGTTAGGCGCGAGGCCGACGGCATCCGCCGTTACGTGCACATCGGAACGGGGAACTACAACTCCAAGACGGCGCGGACCTACACCGACTTCGGTCTGTTCACGTGCAAGCCGGACATCGGGACCGACGTGAGTGAGCTGTTCAACCTGCTCACCGGCTTTTCTCGCCAGAAGACATATCGGCGCCTGCTCGTCGCCCCGGCGAACATGCGTGAGCGATTCCTGTCGCTCATCCGGCGCGAAGCCGAGCATGCACGCGCGGGTGAATCGTCGCGCATTGTTGCCAAGATGAACGCACTCGTCGACGCGGAGATCATCGCCGAGCTGTATGCGGCCTCACGCGCCGGCGTCGAAATCGACTTGATCGTACGCGGCATCTGCTGTCTACGCCCGGCCGTCGAAGGCGTCAGCGATCGCATCCGCGTCATCAGCATCGTCGGTCGATTCCTCGAGCATTCGCGTCTCTTCTACTTCGCCAACGGTGGCAAGGGCGAGTACTACATCGGCTCCGCCGACTGGATGCCGCGCAACATGGATCGCCGCGTTGAAGCCGTGGTGCCAGTTGAGGACCCCGGACAGCACGAACGACTGCGCACGCTGCTGGAGACGTGCCTAACGGACAATCGTCAGGCGTGGGACCTGGACGCCGATGGTCGTTACAAACAACGGACGCCGGGGGTCGACGGTGAAGCCGAAGAGGAGCGAGCCTCGCAGCAACGACTGTTGCGCGACGCGTGGGGACGGGAGCGCGGGGAACCGCGCATGACCACCGCCGAGTTGCCCGCCAGTTCGAACGCCAAGCGGAACGGGAAACACGCACGCACTGGAGCCGGCCCGCGTGGGCGGCGCGTCGCTAAGGAGCGTCGCGAAGACTAGAGGTTAGTCCTTGTTTCCGCGCACGACTTTGCCGTCCGTACCGATGACCTCCACCGGCACGCCAGCTACTTTCGCGAGCAACGCGGATTTTCGGCTCGCTCCCCAGAGCTCGAGACGCAGGTTGCGTACTTTGGACGCCGGCGTCGGCGTTATGCGCAGCGAACGTTCGCCCCAGCGCACTTTGATGCGCCCCACAGCGCTCGCATGGCCGCGATCGAGGCCGTCAGCGACGCGCAGAATAGCCGCGAGGCGACGGACGCGCCGCTGCCAGCTGCGGTCGAGTTGCATGAACTCTTCGTGCGATTTCTTGGGCGGCGCCCCACGGTGGTAGCGGGCGACGTGCGCGATGGCGACCTGCTCCTCGGGAGCGATGCCTAACAGATCCGCGTGCACGATGAGGTGATACGAGTGCTTGTGGTGATTCTCGTAATTGATGTGGTAACCCACATCGTGCAGCAGCGCCGCGTCGGACAGGATCCGCCGATCCTCGGCGTCACAGCCTAGCCGCGAACCGATAGAATCGAAGAGCTGCAACGAAAGGTCACGCACGTGGAGCGAGTGCGGCGCCTCGTAATGGCAGCGTTCAGCGAACGACAAAACCGAGCGTTCGCGCGCCTCCCCTGGATCTGCGGGCTTTGGCGTCACCCGCGCCATCTCCAGAAGCAGCCCCTCGCGGATGCCATAGCCCGACACCGTTAGGCGACGCGCTTCGACGCGTGCCATGATCTCCGCGCCGACGACCAGCCCCGCCAGAATGATGTCCGCCCGCGCGGGATTGAGTCCCGGGACGCTGGCGCGCTCTTCGGGAGTCATTTCCTGCAGCGTCTGGATGATGTGCTCCAATTCCTCACGCGGAAGCACGGTGCCGTGCACACGGCCCACATAGGGCACATCCTGCCGCGCGAGATACATCGCGCCGAGGTTGGTGAACGTGCCCCCGGATCCGATCAGCTGAGCGCCGCGCCAGTCTTTGACCGGCAGAAGCTTGCGAATCGTCTCTCGCACGTGCGCGCGAAGCTTGCGCACGTCCTTGCGTCGCGGCCGGCCGCGCAGGAACTGCTCGGTCAGGCGGATCGCGCCGAACGGCAGCGAGATAAGTCGATCGATGAGACCATCGGCGCTGAGCGCCAGCTCCGCCGAACCGCCCCCAATGTCAACGACGACGGCGCGGCCGACAGCGAGGTCGAAGTGGGCCAAAGCGCTCTTGAAGCCGAGGCGCGCTTCATCCTCGCCGCGCAGGATGCGTACGGGAATGCCGGCGCGGCGCCTAACGCGGTCCAGGAATTGAGTGCCGTTCTCGCCTTCGCGCACGGCGCTGGTGGCCACCGCCTCGACGCGCTGGGCGCCGAGTTGGCGCGCCAGCGTTGCCATGCGATCGATCGCCTCGAAGGCGTGTCGCATCGCGGCTTCGCTCAAGCGGTGCGTCTGATCCAGCCCGGCGCCGAGTCGTGGGGCCGCCTTCATTTCGTCGACGATTCGGATGCCGCCGCCGCGTGAGACGTCCGCAACAATCTGGCGAATCGAGTTGGAGCCGATGTCGATGGCAGCGAGCCGGACTGCTCGATCGCCGCGCGCGCCAGGTGCAGAAGCGTTAGGCGACGCTACTTTTCCCGGCGCTGGGGGAGCCGAGCCGTTCCCGCGCGTAACGGACTCGCGCGCGCGGGTTTTCTTCTGGGCCGGGGCTCGGCCTTCCGCCATGGCGGAAAGTTATGCGAGTGACATCACCAACCGGTACTGTTTGGTTCGTTTCCAGCCGACGCACGGTGAGCCGATGGCGCGCTTAACGCTGTCCGGTTGGAACGGACCCAGCCTCCTCGCGCTCTTCGGCGTGATGCTTGATCGACTTGCCCTCGGCCAAAAAGACCGCGTCCTCACCGATGTTTGTCGCGAGGTCCGCGACGCGCTCGAGGTTGCGGCTGACGAGTAACAGCTCGAGCGACGGGTTGATGGTGCGCGGATCGCTCATCATGTGTGTCAGCATGATGCGGAAGACGGAGTCGTGCAGCGCGTCGACCTGGTCGTCGCGGCGACAGACGTCACGGCCTAACGCGCCATCCGCGCGGATGAAAGCATCCAGGGCGTCGCTCAGCATGCGTCTCGCGCGGCGCGCCATGTCTTCGATGGCTGGATCGGGGAGGAAGCTCGCCGGTACGGCAGCCATGCGCAGCGCGCACTGGGCAATGTTCACGGCGTGATCGCCCACCCGCTCGAGGTCGCTCGAGATCTTGATCGCCATGACGATGAAGCGAAGGTCGCGCGCCATCGGCTGCTGCAGAGCGAGGAGCTCCACAGCCAGGCGTTCGACCTCGATCTCCAGTTTATCGACGTCGCGGTCGCCCTGCAGCACGGCTTCCGCTTTTCCGTTGTCGCGGGTCAGTAGCGCTTCGACAGCCAAGTCGACCAGCTCCTCCGCGTGGGCGGACATTTCGAGCAGACGCTCCTTGAGCGTTGCGAGCTGATCGTGGAAATGGCGAAAGCCCGAGCTTTCGTTAGGACTCATCCGAACCTCCCGGTCACGTAGGCTTCGGTGCGTGCCTCACGTGGGCTCGTGAAAATACGCTTGGTCGCATCCATCTCGACTAGCTGGCCAAGGTAGAAAAACGCGGTCCGATCCGAGACCCGCGCCGCCTGTTGCAGGTTGTGTGTCACAATGACGATCGTGAGCTCACCTTTCAGCTCGTACAACAGCTCCTCGATTTTCTGTGTGGCGATGGGGTCCAGCGCGCTGCAGGGTTCGTCCAGCAGCAGCACTTCCGGCCGGTTGGCGAGCGCCCGCGCGATGCAGAGACGCTGCTGCTGACCTCCGGAAAGGCCTAACGCTGATGTGCGCAGTCGATCCTTCACCTCGTCCCAGAGCGCGGCGCGCCGCAGCGCCTCTTCCACCATTCGATCCAGCTCCGCCCGCGGCGGATTGGCGTTGATGCGAGGGCCATATGCCACATTGTCGTAGATCGACTTTGGGAACGGGTTCCAGCGCTGGAAAACCATCCCCACCCGCTGGCGCAACTGCTCGGCATCGACGCCGCCGCTGAGAATGCTGTCACCGTCGAG
>DASYRX010000212.1:0-3218 GCA_036003845.1 Gemmatimonadaceae bacterium
CCTGGAGTCTGACCCCCGTTCCGACAGCTTCTGTTGTTAGCAGTCGTCTGCGGTCCCTAACGAGATCATCCGCCGCAGGTCAGAATTTCCGTGACCTTTTCAGTAGGCAGCTGTTGCCGATTGGCCGCTGCAAATCACCGAGTCGTGCGAGCCTGGCGGACTGGTCTAGTGCTTGCGACGCATCGCATTAGACCGCTAGTTTCCCGCCGCCGCCGAGCACTGAGAAATGGCGTGTGAAACGGGTAAGCGCGTACCTCGCGCCGACGGAGACTAGTCCGACCAATCCCCACATGCCCTTCATCAATCTCCGCGATACACCGATTCGGCTGCCCGCGGGGCAGTTAAGAATTGGGCGGGGACGCGGCGTAGAAATCTCCCTTCCCGGGGCGCCAAGTCGCGCCGGAAAGGCCGCGGACGCGTCGCAGGGCTCTGGCGCAGATCAAAGCGAGAGCGCCAGTCGTGAGGGGCAGTTCGCACTCCTCGTCGTCGATCCCAGTGGGTCTGCCACTTTGAGCAGCCTCTCTGAGCAAGCTCCCGTTTATATCAACTCAGTGCCAGCAGGCTTGGAACCGACTCCGCTATTGCACGGCGACCGCGTCGAAATCGACGGCGTGGAGCTGCGTTTTTCGGATGACCGCCAGGTCGGCGAAACGGGCGAATTCCCCGTGCTTACGCCGGAGCAGGCGGCGATCCTGCCACCGCCGGGTCCCATCGCCGGCGGCGCGAATCGCGCCCCCAGCGGGCAGTCTGCAAGACCGGGTTACCCTGTGAAAAACGGGCGTCTGGTCTCTCTTGTGGACGGTCGCGAGTACGCGGTTGGAGACGACGGGCTTTCCATTGGGCGCGACGCCGGTTGCGACGTGGTCGTGCCGGCGAATTCAGTGTCGCGGCGCCATGCGCGCATCGCCCTGGAGATCAGAGGATACACGATCACAGATAGCAGCACGAACGGCGTCGTCGTGAGCGGCGAACGAATCCGCTCGACGCGCCTCCTCAAGCGCGGCGACACCGTGCGGGTCGGTCCGGAGGAGTTCCGCTTCTACGAAGAAGAAATGGAGTCGGATCCGACGCCTCCAGTTCCGGTTCCACAGATTCGAATCGGGACTTCACCGCCGGCGCCTGCCAAGCCGAAAGCGGCAGTTCTCGCGACGCTCGTGGTATCGAATAGCGGGCCCAATCACGGCGAGGTCTTCGAGATCACTTCCTTCATCACGCACATTGGCCGCGGCCAGCATAACGACATCGTTCTGGCAGACGACTCGGTGTCCGACTCACATGCCAAGATTCAGCGACGCGACAATCGCTGGATGCTGACAGACCTTGACTCGACGAACGGAACGTACGTAGATGGTGGTCGCCTAACGGGTGAGACGGAGTTGCGTGGCGATACAGATCTGCGCTTCGGTGGGGCGAAGCTGGTGTTCAAGCCGGCGCGGCTCGCAAAAACGCCGTCCGGCGGCACGCGCGTGGTCGCCGCTTTCAAGAAAAAGAACACGCCCAGCGACGCACCCGACGCGGTTGCGGACGTGCCCAAAGCGGTGACTGACGAGGACGGGCCGGACGAGTCGAACCGATCGTTGGCTATCCTGTGGGTGGCGCTCCTGGGTGTTCTTGCCTTGACCCTTTCGGTTATTCTCAGAGCATTGTGGTAATGGACCTGACAGTCGCGGCGCGGACAGACGTCGGTATGATCCGGTCGGGGAACGAGGACTCGTTCTTCGCGCACGCGACGCCTCAAGCGGGCCTGTTCATCGTCGCCGACGGGATGGGCGGCCACGCCGCCGGAGAGGTGGCGAGCGAGATGGCCGTTCAGATCGTGGCGCGCGAGCTCTCGCCCATCGCCGATCTGCATGGTGACGGCGTGCGTGACAAAGTCGCGCTAGCCCTGCGCGAGGCGAACCGCGCGATCTTCGAGCGGACGTTGGCCGAATCGGACAAGCAGGGGATGGGGACAACCGCTTCCGTGCTGATGCTATCGGGAAAGCGTTATCTCATCGGCCAGGTCGGGGACTCGCGCATTTACATGCTGCGCGATGGCGGCCTAAAGCAGCTCACCAAAGACCACTCCTACGTCCAGGAGCAGGTGGACGCAGGGCTGCTCACTCCAGAGCAGGCACGCTACCACCCGTACAGCAACGTCATCACTCGCTGTGTCGGCGCCGGTGAATCGATCGAGCCCGACACGTTCGCCGGTGAAGTGAAGCCGGGGGACGTCTTCCTCGTGGCGAGCGACGGCCTAACGGGGATGGTTGACGATCGGCGGTTGCAGCAGTTGCTCCTGTCGCGCGCGACCGCGCGCCGCGTCGTCGATGCGCTGATCGCGGAAGCGAACTATCGCGGTGGGCTGGACAACATCACCGCCATCGTGGTGCAGGTGCAGAAAGTCGAAGCGACGCAAGACGAGGGAGAGGCGCCGACCGTCGAGGGTCCCGCGCTGTCCGAGCCTAACGAGGTATCGCCCGGTCAGGAGCACGCGGCGTGAGCGAACCCGAGGGAGAGACGCCAGAGAGCGTCGCATCCCTCGCCCAGCTGTACCTCGGCAACATCCTCTTCGCGCTGGAACGCTGCGCGATGTCGCTCGACGCCGAGGGCAAGCCGCAGGACGCCGCCTTTTATCGCGGCATCGCGCGAAAGTTAGCCGAGGCCCACGGCCGCTCGCGATAACATCAAAAGCGTTAACAACAAGAGCGTAAAGATCAAAGAGCTGTTCGGATCACGCGGAGACGCGGAGAGATCGGATTCGGTTCTTCGCCGCCAGAACGGTTCATAGTTGTTGGCGCGAGACAAGAGCGTTTTTTTTCTCATTAGAGATCAAAAACGTTTTGCTCTTATTAAGGATCAATAACGTTTTGCCCTACCGGCGCGGTTGCATGTGATGAGCATGCACTGTTTCGTAGTCGGCTCCGTGCTATCCGCGCTTCCGCGTTATGAAGTGCTCTGGACGAACCTACCCTACGACCATGATACGAGTTGGAGCACCCGCTGCTTTGAAATCGTTGCCGGTTGAGCGGTGAAGATCCGTAACCAGCGCGCCGACTTATAGAGCTGCGCCGACAGCTCCGGCAGATGAATCACGCCAGGCAGGCCTGCGCTCGTTAGGCGGGCAACGGCCCCGGAACGCAGCTGCACGGGCAGGTCCAGATCCAGCATCTGCGTTTTCTCCGGATAATCCAGCAGCACTTCGCCATCGCCCAGTCCGAGCTCGGCTGCGAGATCGC
>DASYRX010000213.1:0-3748 GCA_036003845.1 Gemmatimonadaceae bacterium
CTCAAGAGGGAGTGGAAGGAGTTCAAGAAGGAGTGGGCCGAGTACAAGAAGGACAACAAGCTGGCGAGAGTGGAGCTGCTGCGCTGCGCCCCGCTCGAGTATTCCGGGGACGCTGAGGTTATCGGGCCTAACGGCGGTGAGATCAAAGTCGGCCCGCACAAGCTCGTCATCCCCAAGGGCGCGCTCACCTCGGAGCAGCTCATCGTCGCCGAAGCGCCGATGGGATCACTGGTGCAGGTGACCTTTCAGCCGCACGGCCTCCGCTTCAGCGTGCGGTCTCAGCTCACGCTCAGTTACGCACATTGTATGCGGCCGGACTCATTCACGTATCGCATTGCGTACGTGGATGACAATGGGAAGACGATCCTCGAGTTCCCGCCTTCCGCTGATGACAAGACCCTCAAGGCTGTCAACGCTGGGATCGATCACTTCTCGAGCTATGTGGTGGCATACTAAGCTCGTTAGGCTGGACGGAGAATCACCTTACGAACGCGTCGCCTGCACGTTGCCATTTGGCGCGAGTGTAAACCGGACGAAAGCCCTGACGCTCGGCATACCTGTGCGATGCGCTGCCTGGCTGCGTGACGACCATGGCGAGATCGACACCGAGGTTCGCCGCGAACGTTAGGCGGGCGTGGAGCAATGCGAGCTGTGCACCTTGCCGCCGAGCTTCGGGGATCGTCCACGCGCCGGCGATTTCGGTCCCTGTTCGTGGAAGCCAGGTGTATTCGCTCCCTGTGTCGACCATTACGTCGCGCACTTCGCGCCGTCTGGTGTGATCATGCCGCGGTGAGAACTCGACCGTCGTCCGAAAGATCCCCCTTTCATCGATCATACGTCGTCTCACGGAGATTGAGATAGCAAGGAACGCTGCCTCAATCAAACGCGCGCTTCGCCTCCGTGGGAGCTTTAGTCACAAGGCGGCTCAGACGGGACCGGTCGCGAGCGCCGCGGATCTCGACTATCGAAGGAACGTGTACAGCTCCTGGTAGGTCTCGTCAGGCGCTTCCTCAGCCAGAAAGTGGCCACACTCAAGACCTCGGCCGCGAACATCGTCCGCCCAGCCACGCCACACATCAAGCACGTCGTACCATCGGGTCAGAGAACCCTGCAGGCTCCAGAGGGCAAGGACCGGACACGTTATACGTCGACGCCCGCGGTCCGCTTCGTCATGCTCGTAGTCCAGCGTTGTTGCAGCACGATACTCTTCGCACATCGCGTGCTCTGTTTCGGGATCGCTGAACGTACGGAGATACTCGGCGCGGACGTCCGTCGGAAACACGTTAGGCGTCGTGGACCAGTTATCCAGCATGTAGTCCAGAAATAGCTTCGCGTGCGTGCCTAACACGCGCTCCGGCAAATCGTGTGGTTGCGAAAGAAAGAACCAGATCCAATACGCGTGCGCCAGTTTCGCGTCGGCACGATTGAGCGCGTCTCCCGTTGGAACGATGTCGAGCACGGCGAGTTTGCTGACGCTCTGCGGATGATCTAGCGCAAGGCGATAGGCGCAACGGGCGCCACGATCGTGGCCCACGACTGAGAAGCGATCGAAGCCTAACTGACGCATGACTTCTACTTGATCGCGCGCCATCGCTCGCTTCGAGTACGGCGCGTGGTCCGATGTACTCGCAGGCTTGCTGCTGTCGCCGTAACCGCGCAGGTCCGTCGCGACTACTGTGAAGTCTGCCACGAGTCGCGGTGCGATACGGTGCCACATCACGTGCGTTTCTGGGATGCCGTGTAGCAGCAAGACCGGCGGTCCGTTGCCGCCGTGTCTCGCACGGATTACGGCCTCGCCAGTGTCGAGCATCGAGTCTGAGAAATTCTCGAACATGTTCCGTGCTCAAAAGTGATTCACCGCCTGCGAGAGGCAGAGCACTTGTGGCGTTAGGCGCGCCGAGCGATCACGGTACCGTGACAGTGATATTGGTGTTGAACGGAGTGGGATACACGACGCCAGCCGTCGAGATGGCGACTGCTACGAGGTTGAGCCGGTTCGACGACGGATTGGCGAATCTGCCGTCGGGCCCTTGGGGGTTCCACGTCGTCGAGAACGTCCAGCCTCTGCCGGTGGTGTCGGGCGAGGCGCTGGAGGTCTGGCCCACGAGGTACCAGTTAAAGCCGGTTAACTGGACCCAGAATTCCGCGCGACTGATCGTCGCCATCGGAAAGGGGACCGTCTGCGCCAGGCCCGTGGCTCGAAGTGTCACGCTGTGAAGACCGGGGGCGCTGTCGTCACGCCTAACGGTAATTAGCTGGGCCGGTTCGGTTACAGTCCAACGGAACGGAAAGGTCTGTGCCGGATCGAAGACCCGCACCAGGGCCGTCGCTTTCTTGGTCGAATCGACTGCTGACGTGGCCGTGACTGTTGCAAGCCCTGGAGACACTCCCGTCGCAACCCCAGACGCTGAGAGAGTTACTACGTTGCGGTTTGACGTCGACCAGAACACCGCCTTCGATACGGTGCCGTTGACCTGCACCGTGCTCGCGAGCTGCTCGGACTGCCGCACAAGCAAGAGGACGTCCGTGGACGACAGCGCGACGGAGACAACAGGCGACGCCGACAGCTGCCACTGAACGGAGACGTCACCTTCCGAGGATCGCAGCACGAAAGAGAAAACGCGCGCGAACGGCGGTGCAGTCGAAATCGAGATCCGCAGCGTATCCGATTTCCCGGCGGGAATCGTCCCGCTGCTCGGCGTGACTCGACATGCCTGTCCGCACTGCGCGAACGCCGGGTCAACCACGACGCTCCACACGAGCGAACCGCTTCCTCGGTTGTGAATAGCGAGCGCGCCGCGCGTCATCGCGCTGTCGAATACGGCCTGCGCAGTGTCAGGTGTCGCTACCAGAACTGGTCGCCGCGCCGGCATTGGCACGACGACCGTGACATCGTTAGGCTCGAAAGTGACCGTGGTATCTCCCTCGAACAACACGGTCCGGTTCGAGCTCAGGATCTGCGCCTTGAACGTGGCCGCCTCGCCGCTCAGCTCGACTGGCAGCGAAACGGTCGTCTGATTGCGCTGCAGCCGCTGCCCTGCGGTGAATAGCGTCGCGCCGGATGGCGACGTCACAACCAAATGCACACTGTCGACGACAGAAACGAACGGCGGCGCAATGGCGCCACTCGCTTGCTGTGCGACGTTGCCGAGAACGACCGTGAAGCTTCGCGCGGCACCGTTCGCGTCGGTGAGCGAGCGGCACGTTGCCGCGACGAACGCCAGCATAACGAGGCACAGTAGACGCGAGTACTTACGCAGGCCGTTCATAGCGGGATGTTGATCACGACGGTACCGCGGCGGCGTGGCGCCTGCGGGTTCGGGCGGATCCACTGATCGTACGCCACGTAGCCCACGCCCCCGAGGAGTGCAGCGACGCCCAGCTTCTTCCAGATGGATCCACCGCTCACGACATTGCCTGCCGGAGCTCGAGCCCTAGGTGCAGCGGCAACCTTAGTCTTTGTGGCAGCTGCAACACCAGCTTCCAGTAGCGGTTGTGTCCACACCTCGTTCGCGTGAAAGCGCATGTTGTCGACGAATCGTTGGACGATCGTTATGCGCTGCGCATCGCCCTCGCGCCCGAATCGAAACGTGCCAGGTTCGGCGAGAGGAGCGCCAGCAAACTCTATGATGCCATCGCGCAGATAGAGCAGAGCCACGTTCGAGTCAGGATCCACGATCAGCGCGACGTCCGTTCCGCGAATCGCAATCTCTCTGCCTAACGCGACGATCGTGAGAGGTCCGCGCAC
>DASYRX010000214.1:0-14949 GCA_036003845.1 Gemmatimonadaceae bacterium
GGCTTCTCGCGTGGCATCGCGCGCACAACTACGATGGGCGACCTCACACCCGGGACCTATTCGGTCTCCGCACAGGCCGCAGAGTCCGAATTCGCTCAATTCACGCCGACCCAGGGCTTGCAGACCCTGGAGCTGCTACCCGGAAGGTCACTGACCGTAGAGATCAAGCACGTCCTCGCTACGGGTGTGCTCGAAGTCTTTCTGACTGGTATCCCGCCCACTGAGCCGGCCGCAACCATAGTATCGGGACCGAACGGTGCTTCGTGGCAGCTCACCGCAAGCGACACGCTGACGAAGCTTCAGCCGGGCGTGTATACGATTACCTCGCCTAACGTGATAGCGGTCGGCAGAAGTTATGTCCCGGATGCGGCGAGTTTGACCGTCGACGTCGTAGCATCGGCCATACCGGCGCAGCGGACTGTCGCCTACGCGCCGTACGCTGGCGTGCTCAACCTAACGATCGACGGCTTGTACATCACGCAGGCCGTGCAGAACCTCAACGGCGATGTGCCGCTCGTGGCAGGTCGCGACGGGCTACTGCGTGTTTTCGTTCGCGCTAATGCGTCAAACTCGGCGCAGCCCGTTGTGCGCGTGCGCCTGTACGATGGCGTCACCCTTGTGAGCACTTTACTGCTGGATGCGCCGACTCCGACTGTGGCGACGAGCGTCGAGGATGCTGCCTACACGTCCGCGTGGACAGCGCCCATACCTGGCTCCTTCATCAAACCTGGGCTGTCGATCTTCGCCGAGGTCGATCCGTCGAACGCTGTACCGGAGATCGGAGAGTGGGACAACGCATGGCCCCGCCTGGGCAGCACCACGCCTATGGTCGTGAAGAATGTCCCGCCATTCTCGGTTCGCCTCGTGCCTATCGCGCAAAGCAATGGTCTCGTTGCGGGTGTCTCGGCACAGAATGCGGCGGCGTATCTCAACGACATCCGCCGCATGTATCCCATGAGTGCGATCGATGTCGACGTTCGCGCACCGTACACGAGCACCTCGGGCGTGGTGCAGTCGAATGACAACAACGGCGCGTGGAACGCGCTCCTCAGCGAAATCAACGCGCTCCGTGCCATCGACGGCAGCGCGCGCTACTACTACGGAATCGTAAAAACAACGTACTCGTCAGGCGTCGCCGGAATCGGATTCCTTGGCGCACCGGGTGCAGTGGGTTGGGACTTCCTGCCGAGCGGCGCGGACGTCATGGCGCACGAGCTGGGGCACAATTGGGGTCGCCTGCACGCACCGTGCGGCGGCGCGGCGTTCGCCGATCCGACGTTCCCATATCCGAGTGGCAACATTGGCGTGAGCGGTTTTGACCTAACGACCTCCACGTTTAAAGTCTCGACGCTCGCGGACATCATGAGCTACTGCGTTCCGGCGTGGGTGAGCGACTTCAATTACAAAGGGATCATGTCGTATCGCGAGACCAGTCCCTACGAAACTGGCGCTCAGACCAAGGCTGCGGAGCCCGGTCTTCTCGTGTGGGGACGCATAACGAGCGACTCGTTGGTACTCGAGCCGGCCTTTGACGTGTCGGCACCGCCATCGCTGCCTTCCACGGGTGGGCCCAATCGCATCGAGGCCAATGCGGAGGATGGAACCCAGGTGTTCTCGCTCAACTTCGATGGCAGCAGCGTCGACCACGGCGGTCCTGAGGATCGCCAGTTCGCTTTCGTCGTCCCGAAGCGAGCGTTCCAGGGACGCACTCTGGGTGCCTTGCGACTGAGCGCTCCGGGTCGATTTGCCGAGCTTCGTTCATCGGCGCTGAGCCGCCAGGAGCTTGCACGGCAAGCCGATGGATTTCTGCGCGTTAGGCAGCTCGCCGGTGCCACAACGCTCATGTGGTCGAGCCCGTCCGTACGGGGAGCATTGGTGCGCGACGCTCGAACAGGCGAGGTTCTGGCGATCGCTCGTACTCCGTCAGCGAGGCTCGCGACCAACGCACGCGACGTGGATGTCGTCGTGTCCGACGGTGTGCGTAGTTGGACGCACCGACTGCCGGTTCGCTAAGGCTCGAGAGAAGGGGCTAGCAGACGGCGCTTCTTCCAGCTCCGTTCCAACTGCGCGGCCTAAAACTCCGTTTAAGCCGAATTACGAGTCTGCAGGCTTTAGTCGGAACGGCGCCAACCGCTAAGTTTCCGGCGCATGAAACAGCCTCTCAACCGACTGCCTTCGGCAGTCCTGCTTTTGCTGGCCGCGGCTTGCACCGACGCGCGCGTGAAGAAACTCGATGAGGGAATTCCACGCGACTCAGTACTCTCGATCCTTCGCGACGGCGCGCCTGCGGTTGGTCCTGATTCTCTGCCGCACGTTTACGAGAACGCCGCCTACCTCGTCAACGGCCGCAGGTACGAAGTGTTCTATTACACAAAGGGCGACGAAGTCGCAGGCGCCGACTCGCTGCCTGCCAAGAAACTCACTCCCATCGTTCTGGTGAACGGAAACGTGACGGGTTGGGGATGGAAACATTGGGATAGCGTCGCGACCTCCATCAAACTGCCGCTGCCGCCTCATTAGGATCGCGACAAAACAGCGGTAGCCAAGAAGCGACTGAACTGCCGCAGAACAACGCGGCAGTTTTTTGCTGGATGGGCATGTAAAACGAAAGGGCCCCGCCGTTAGGCGGAGCCCTTTCTCACTACTGACTGCTTCCGTTACTCGATACTCTGAGTTTACGGGACTGTCGTGACGGTCTGGGTACCCGTGAGCACACCATCGCCCTGGGCGTCCACACCGATTGCAACCACTGAAACCGCGCCGACCGGAACTGCCGCATCCGGATCCCACACTAGCGTGTAGGTATACGTGCGGTTCGTCTGCGTCTGAGCCAGCACCGCAGCCGCCGTGCCGATCTTGATAAGCGTGGTTCCGCTCGTGTAGTAGAAGTCCACGCGCGTAAACGGATCGGCCGACGAGTTCAGAGCAACGTCTGCCACCGCCGACAACGTCACGGTCGTGGACGAACCGGTGGCCAGCGTTGCGCCATCGATGTCGACCTGCGTGTTACCCGTGCCGTAGTTAGGCGCACTCTGCGTGAAGCTGAGGATATCGGCAGCGGCGATGTTGCCAACGCTACCGGTGCAGGTCTGCGCGTTCGCTCCAAAGGCACCCGAAGTCAGACTCGTCGTATTCTGCGCGATCGTCGTCTGGTCCGTGACCGTTAGAGTGATTGTCGTGGGCTGACCAGACGCCGTCGCGAAGCTGCCAGCGGCGTTGATGCAGCGGATCCAGTTCGCAACGGAGTAGTTAACCGTTGCGCTCTGTTCGAGCGGCGGACCGAAGCTGCCAATGGTCTGCGTCGGATAACGGATGTCCGCCAGCGGATAGTCAACGACACCGAAGATCGAACCGAGATCGAGGTTGTCAGTGACCGAGGCTGTGAAGACGTTCGTCGCTGCGCCAGCGATCAGCGCCGGCAACGAGATGCCACCGCTGAACAGCGGGGCAACGATGTCTTGCGAGTACAGCTGGTTCGTCAAGAGTACCGTTGTGTTCCCGGCCTGATCGACAAGCGTGATCGAGGTCGTGTAGTACCCATCGACGCCGGTGCCACCCGTTGAGTTGAACGTCAACGGTTGAGCGGCCGTGCTACCACCAGTGCATGTGCCACCGGTGTTGATGATGCACGACGTGGTGTTGGTGATGTTGAGCCGGTTCATCGTGACGCGCAGCGGCGTCGCTGTGAAGCCCGACGCGTTGTCCGACGCTGTGACCGCAAAGTTCGGCGGTAGAGCGTTGTACCCCGTGTTGGCGGCTGGACCCGTGACTGTCCCTGTCGGAGCCGTGAAGTCAGCGCCGGCTGTGGTTGCCACGTCGATGCAAGTCTGGTTGCCCAGTGCATCCTTGAACACCAAGCGGAAGCTGAACGCCGTACTGACCGTCGTCTCAGTGAGCTGGCTGCCCGTTGTTACGAGGGTCAAGCCAGTAAGATCGCAAGCGCTAGCAGTGGGCAGTGCTACGCCCGCCGCCGTTACGTACACGCTAAGCGAGATGACGTCGACGCCTTCTTCGATGTCTACGCCGACTGTGTTGGCGTTCAGAACGCTCAACGCCGGAGCGCCAAGCGGATTCGTCGATGTGCTCAACAAGGCAAACGACGAGGTCGCGTTAAACCAGATCAGCGCAGCACCTAGTGTGATTGCGGTCTGCGCAACACCGTTCGCCGAGGCAACGCCTGGCGCCGTGTTGTCGACGCGCACGACTGCCAGAGGCGGAATCGTCGCGTTGCCTAACGCGTTCGCTGGGAAGTTCAGCGTGTTGGTCGGCCCGGTCTGGTTGTCGCTCAGAACGGTTCCGAACACGACTGGGGCTTCGCCGAGAACGTTCGGGACGCCTGGCAGATTGATAATCGAATTGGTCATGTAGTTGCCCGCATCGCTATCAGTCGCGCTCCAGGTGCCCGTTTCTGCGTACGTCTTGGAACCGGTGCTTCCGCCGTTGGTCGTGGCCGTCAGCGTGATCGTCTGCGCTGTCGTCTTGCCAAGGAAGAAGAGACCGTCTGCCGTGTTGCCGTTGTCGAGCGTCACCGTGGCGATGCTTACGCCCTGGACGTAGCTAACACCAACCGCCTTGACGGTGATGCTGCCGCCGATCCAGCTGAGACCTGTCGCCGGATTGACACCGACTTTCGCATCCGTACCGTTGTCGTTCGTAACGGTGAGGACGACGCCACTCACGTTGTTGAACGTGAGGGCCTGGCTGGGCGTGACGACCTGGGTGCCGGCCGGTGTGATGGCGCGCGCCGAGATCTGGCGGACACCATTGAAGTAACTAGCGGCGCCCGTCGCGGCATCGAACAACGCCGAATTGATGCTGCAGGTGACCGGAGCTGCCTGCACGTTTTCGAAAACGTGTGAGAGGGCGAGCTCCTCGCTGCGGCTGACCGTGAAGTTCTGGAAGCAGGCTACGACGCCGTCAACCAGCACTTCGACCTTGGTAACGCCCTGATCGCCCGGATCGACGTTCAACGTCACTTCGAACTGACCGAAGACGTTGTTGACGTTGACTGGCGTTTGCAGCGTACCAAAGGTGATCGACGAGATGGAGATCGATGCCGGGACCGGGTTGCGGACCGTGATGGCCGCCGCACCCGTAACCGACGCGTCAACGGTGGAGGCGGCGACGATCGTCGTCGTACCTGCCGAGACGCCCGTAACCACGCCCGTCGCGGAGACAGTCGCGACAGCCGTATTGGTGGAGGTCCAAGTCACCGTGCGAGCGACGCCTGCGTCGGCGTCAACATTGGCGACCAATTGGAGCGTGGAGCCCGTGGGGACAATTGCGTTGTCCGGAGAGACTCTAACGCTGCGGATACCGCTACCTGTTACCGTGATCTGGGCGCCCGCCTTGAAGTTGGCGTTGGCCGTGGACGTTGCGGTAACCGTCGCCGCACCTGGAGCGACCGCGGTCACGAGACCCGTGGCGCTAACCGTTGCGACGGCGGCGTTCGAACTTGCCCAAGTAACCGTCGTAGCAACCGACGGATCGTTGGCCGTCACGACCGCCGAAAGTTGCGCCGTCTGGCCCTTAATAAGGGTGGCTGATCCAGGCGTAACACTGATGCCTGTAACAGCCGGCACTACTGGAGGCGGTTCTGTGACCGAGACGTCGTCACCGCAGGCGGCGAGCCCCGCAAGCACGCCGAGCGCGAATAACGACCTGGTGAGCTTCTGCATTCGTTTTCCCCCTTTTTCTGCAGAGTTTCGTTTGGATCCTGCGCGGATACGTTCCCTACTACCGAGCCGCACCCGCGCTGCTCGGCGGGACCGGCCAAAGACGGCGGACGCCGCAGTAAGCGGCCCCCGCCACAAGACAGGAGACCCTGCGTCGTTTGGTGCCGTCACATTGTGCTGAAGACGATGTGAGCTACCACACAGCGGCCCGCGCGATGACGATTGCACGAACCCTTTCACCCGCATCGCCGTCCAGCATCACATCCGCTCGGCGCCTCAATCGCTAGGCATTCCCGTTAGGAAATGACCGTCACAAAAGGGCACAACGCCAAGCGTCAAGCCGCGCGAATGTAAGTCACCCAGGTTTGCTCCGCCAGAGTTTCGGGCCGACTTTCATTAATGCGGACTCACTATGTGACGCGAAATGGGACGAACTAACCGAGTGAGAGTCACGCCGATTCCCCCGGGCGTTATGCGGGTTGCTGGGGGTCACCGGAATCGCCCAGACTGTCACACTGTGTTAGGCACCGGGGTCAGACTCCACGCCGGGGTCAGACTCCACATGGTAAGGCTGCGACGTATGGCGCCGCTGGAGAAACCCGCGTGGTGCGAGCACCAATGTCGCGAAATCGCATCGTGGAGTCTGACCCCGAGTCTCCTAATCAGTAGCCTCTGAAATTCTTTGGTACGCGGATTCGCGCGCACGTCATACATTGGCGACTAGTGAATCCGACCCAGCTCTACCCGCAGCGCCCCCACGTCGAGCCACCCTCGGGTCGCGACATCGCCGCCGAGTTGAACGCTGAGCAGGCAGCGGCCGCGATGAGTGGGGACGGCCCGTTGTTAATCGTCGCCGGCGCCGGAACAGGGAAAACTCGGACCCTCATATACCGAGTTGCCCACCTCATAGACCGCGGCGTTCCACCCGAGCGGATCCTGCTGCTCACCTTCACGCGCCGCGCGGCTGAGGAGATGATCACGCGCGCCGAGCGGATCGTCGGCAGCCGGTCGCGCCAGGTACACGGCGGGACATTTCACGCCACCGCGCACCGCTTGCTGCGGCGCTACGGCGCACAGGCGGGTGTCGCGCGCGACTTCAGCATCATGGACCAGGGCGATGCCGAAGGTCTCATGCAGCTCTCGCGCGCCGCGCTAGGGTACGCCGACACGAAGCGTCGCTTTCCCAAGAAGGAAACGCTGCACTATCTGTATTCCACGCACATCAATACTGGGCGCGAGATCAGCGAGTTGCTGAGCAAAGAGCTGCCGCAGTTCGTCGACGAGTTGCCGCACATCGAGCGCATCTACGCCGACTACATCCAGCGCAAGGCAGCGCGCAACCTCGTCGACTACGACGATCTCCTGCTCTTCTGGGCGCTGATGCTCGAGGCGCCCTCGTTAGGCGAGCGCATCAGTGGCCTGTACAGTCACGTGCTCGTAGACGAATACCAGGACACAAATATCCTGCAAGCGCGCATCCTGCGCGGCATGTGTCGCACGCATTGCAACGTCACGGTGGTGGGCGATGACGCGCAGAGCATCTATTCGTTCCGCGGCGCGAGCTTCCGCAACATCCTGCAGTTCCCCGAACAGTTCCCCGGCACGACCATCGTTCCGCTCGAGCAGAACTACCGATCCACGCAGCCGATTCTGGACACGACAAACACGCTCATCTCGCGCGCGAGCGAGCGCTTCACCAAGAACCTCTGGACGCAGCGCGACGGCGGGGAACGTCCCTGGCTCGTCTCAGTGCGCGACGAACAGGAGCAGACGCGCTTCGTCTGCGATCGTGTGCTGGAGCTGCACGAGGGCGGAATGCCACTCAAGGAAATCGCCGTCCTCGTGCGTGCCGGATATCAGTCGGCCGACCTCGAGATCGAGCTCACGAATCGGCGCATTCCGTTCGAGAAATGGGGTGGCCTCAAGTTTCTCGAGGCGGCTCACGTCAAGGATGTTGTGGCCTTTCTCAGAATCCTTGAAAACCCGCGCGATGAAGTCAGCTGGTATCGCGTCCTGATGCTGCTTCCCGGCATCGGCGATGTCACGGCGCGTGCAGCGCTCGAGACGCTGGCCGCATCATCATTCAGCGTCGATGCCTTTGCCTCGTACACGCCACCGCCTCGCGCGCGTGAGGCGCATCGCCAGCTCGTGGCGCTGATGGACAATTTGCGCACCACGACAGACGAAGAAGGGGCCGTCGCCAACGACATCACTCGCGTTAGGCTTCTGTACGACGGAATACTCCGGGAACGCTACGATCGCGTCGATCCTCGGCTATCGGATCTGGACCAGCTGCAAACCATCGCCGGTGGCTATCCCTCGCGCGCGGCGTTCCTCTCGGCACTTGCGTTGGAACCTCCCCAGGCGACGCAAGATCTTGCCGGCGCAGCAGGTGAAGACGAGGACGCCCTCATCCTGAGCACCGTGCACAGCGCCAAAGGAAAGGAGTGGGACGCTGTCTTCGTGATCTGGGCCGTCGATGGGTTCTTCCCGCTATCCCGGTCGCTCACGAGCGACGACGAGTTGGAAGAGGAGCGTCGGCTCATGTACGTCGCGATGACGCGCCCGCGCAATCATTTGATGGTGACGTATCCGCTGAATCAGTACTCTTCGCGCCGCGGAGCCGATTATTCCATCGATCAGCTCTCACGTTTCATCGATCGCGGCGTGATGCAGCAGATGCAGCGTGTTGTGCCGCAGTTCGACGATGCGCCCGAGCCGGACTCGCCACCGGAAGTAGATGCGACGCTGGATCTGCGCGCGATGCTGCGAGGTCGGTTCCTGCATTCTTAACTGCTGCACCGCGGACGAACGCGGACACTTCGCGGACTAACGCGGAGACTTCACGTCGTTAACCGCCATTCGCTTCGTCGTAGTTGTTGCTCCTGTCCGACCTTGTCCGCGTGTGTCCGCGGTGGAGCTGTTGATGTGTGTGCGCGCAAGGAAGCCACGCACCGCCGCGAAGGGATCTTTCGCGCCGGAAGCAACTGCGACAACGCTGTCCACTGTTGCTCGAAGATCTCGATCTAACGCGACATACACAGAATCGAACAGCGGCAGGTTGTTGCCGTAAACGCGCCTCGCGAGCAGCGTCGCGTTGTTGAGACGCAAGCGTTGGCGCACGAGCTGTGCGATAGAATCGCCGCGCGTTCTCGTTAGGCTGTCGACAAGCTCCCTTGTCGCGCGCGCGTAGACGGAGTCGTGCGCGGTGACGCGGCCCGCACTGTCGCCGGGATGCGCCTTGTATGCGCTGTCGAGTGAAGCGAGCAAACGCGCGATGTATGTTGCGCGCGCCTGCTCATCCTGCCAACGCTGCTCGATCGTTGCGCTCGCCGCGCTCTCGTCGCGCGTGCGATAAAACTCCTGCGATCCGCGCGACCCCACGAACGAGGCAAACGATTCGTTGAAGTCTACGGCACCCTTCACGAAGATCTTGTTGTGCGTCAGCTCGTGAATGACGGTGTTGACGAGCGAAATCGAGTCCTGGCGCAGAGTTGTCGAGAGGAGCGGATCATCGAACCAGCCGAGCGTCGAAAACGCCGAGGCGGGACGCAGATCGGTGTCATAGCCCCTCGCCTCGAACTTGCCCTGCGCGGCACGCGCGTCGTCGAAATCGAAATACCCTTTGTACGGCACCCAACCAACGACCGGGAACCACCAGCGGTGCAGCGCGAGCGTATCGCGCCGTGCCGCCGAGAGCAGCAGGACGAGCGTGTCGCGATCGACGCGGCTGTATTGCGTGAAGGCCTCGCCGGCCGGCAAGCCTAATGAATCCACGGCAAAGCGGCGCGCCTCGAGGACGAGCCGCAATTTCGCCAGCTCGTTAGGCAATGCCTTCTTCTCGGCGATGACCTCTTCGATCGGCGTGCGACGCCAGAGGATCTTCGCCTCATCCCACGTCGCGCGCGCGATGTAGCGCGGCCATGGAAAGAAGAAAAGCGACACCTTCACAAGCCCCCACAGCACGATAACCGCGAGGGCAATGCGACCTTTTTTCGTCTTGGGAAGCTTGAGCGCTTTCACCTGGAGTGAGTGAACGGATGTGTGTGCGCGACAGCAAACTCAAGTGATAGCGTCAGCACGTAGCGAGGCGTATCTTGAGCCGAGTATGTCGTTCGCGCATCTACACTGTCACTCGGAGTTCTCCCTTCTCGACGGCGCCAATCGACTGGATGATCTGATCGCGCGAGCGCGCGATTTCGAGCAGCCGGCGCTCGCGATCACCGATCATGGAAACCTGTTCGCCGCCTGGGAGTTCCAGGAAAAAGCCAAGCGTGCTGGGCTCAAGCCGATCATCGGCATGGAGGCATACGTCGCCCCCGGCGATCGTCGCCTGCGCAGCCGCGTGTCGGCGTCCGCGAAGCCGTATTACCACCTCGTCGTGCTCGCGCGCGACAACGTCGGCTATCGCAACCTCGTCAAGCTATCCTCGTTAGGCTACACCGAAGGCTTCTACACGCGGCCGCGCATCGATCGCGAGCTGCTCGAGCAGTACGGCGAGGGCCTCATCATCTCCTCGGCCTGCATGGCGGGCGAGATCGCGCAGCACTTGCTCGCCGGCGACACGGCCGGCGCCACAGCTGTCGCGAGCTGGTACGCCGAGCGATTCCCGAACCGCTACTACCTCGAGGTTCAAGCCCATGAGAGCGAAGGTCAAGCGCTTCTGAACGACCGCATCTTCGCGCTCGCGCAGGGACTGGGCCTTCCAGTCATCGCCACGAACGATTCGCACTTCCTCACGCCTGCCGCACACGACGCGCACGACGTGCTGCTCTGCATCGGTCTCGGAAAAGATCGCGCCGATCCCGACCGCATGCGCTATGACCGCGGTCTCTACTTCAAGACCGCCCCGGAGATCGCCGCGTTTTTCCCGGGCCGACCTGACGTTCTCGAGAACACGCTCAAGATCGCGGACGAGTGCAAGATCGAGCTCTCCAAACAGTTCTGCGTGCCGTCCTTCCCACTGCCGCTCGGCGTGGAGTCGGAGAACGAGCTGCTCGTTAGGCTCGCCAACGAAGGGGCACGCGAGCGCTACGGCGATCAGCTCCCGTCCGCGGTTCGCGACCGGCTGGACTACGAGCTCGGTGTCATAACGAAAACCGGATACGCCGGCTACTTCCTGATCGTAGCCGACTTCATCAAGGCCGCGCGCGACCGCGGAATCCCGGTCGGCCCTGGCCGCGGCTCGTCGGCCGGTTCGCTCGTCGCCTACTCGCTCCACATAACCGACATCGATCCGCTCGTCTACGACCTGCTCTTCGAGCGCTTCCTCAATCCGGAACGCGTGTCGATGCCTGACATCGACGTGGACTTCTGCTTCGAGCGGCGCGGTGAAGTGATCGACTATGTTCGCGACAAGTACGGCAAGAGCGCCGTCGGCCAGATCGTGACGTTCGGAACGCTCAAGTCGCGCGCGGCGATCAAAGACGTCGGACGTGTGCTTGGGTTCACCCCAGCCGAAACGGACGCCCTCGCCAAGCTCATCCCGAATCAGCCGAATTACAGCCTAACGGTAAAAGAAGCCGTCGTGCAGGTGCCCGACGTGAAGCGGCTCTACCGCGACGATGAGCGCTACCGCCAGTTGCTGGACTACGCGATCGCGCTCGAAGGCCTGTCGCGTCACACCGGTGTGCACGCCGCCGGCGTCGTCATCGCCCCAGGACCGCTGGACGAATACGTGCCGATCTGCACTCAGGCGACGAAGGGCGCGGGTGTCGGAAGCGCGAGCGGCGAGGAAGAGGTCGTCGTCGTCACGCAGTACGACATGAACGCGCTCGAAAAGGCCGGAATGCTCAAGATCGACTTCCTCGGCCTAACGACTCTCACGGTCATACACGATACACTCGTGGCGATCGCGGCACGCGGTCGCGAGGTCCCTGACTTCTCTTCTCTCGACTACGACGACGACGCCACGTACCACATGCTGCGCACCGGTCGTACCGTCGGCGTCTTCCAATTCGAATCTCCGCTCGCAACGGACTTGCTTCGCGGCATGCGCGCCGATCGCTTCGACGATCTGGTGGTATCCAACGCGCTCATGCGTCCCGGTCCTCTCGACGCTGGGATGCACAAGGTCTACATGCGCCGTAAACGCGGCGAAGAACCGGTCGCTTATCCGCTCCCGGAGTTGCAGCCGATTCTGGAGCCGACGTTCGGCGTCATCACGTATCAAGAGCAGGTGATGCGCGTCGCACAGGTGATCGCCGGCATTTCGTTAGGCGAAGCCGACGTGCTCCGCAAAGCGGTCGGAAAGAAAGACGCCGAGTTGATCAGGAAAGAGCTGGACAAGTTCATACAGAAGGCGGTCGCGCGCGGCTACAACCAGCGCACGATCGAGGAGATCGCCGCTCAGCTGGAGACGTTCGGGCGCTACGGATTCCCCAAGGCACACTCCGTCGCGTACTCGGTGCTCTCATATCAGACGGCGTATCTCAAGTGTCACTACCCGGCCGAATTCATGGCCGCGATGCTCTCCTCGTCGATCGGTAACACCGACAACGTGGTGAAGTACATCAACGAGGGACGCGAGCTCGACCTCGAGATCCAGCCGCCCGACGTGAACGAGTCGGGGTACAAGTTCACCGTAGTCGGCGACAAGCGCGTGCGTTTCGGGCTAGGCGCCATCCGCAACGTTGGCCGCGCGGCCATCGACTCGATTCTCGCGGCGCGGGCCGAGAAGCCGTTCACTTCCCTCTTCGACGTCTGCGAGCGCGTGGATCTTCGCCTCTGCAACAAGCGCGTTTTCGAGGCGCTGATTCACTCCGGCGCGCTCGACGCGTTAGGCGGCCATCGCGCGCAGTACGCCGCAGCGCTCGATACCGCGCTGCACGAAGCGTCGCTCAAACAAGCCGAGCGCGAGAGCGGACAAGGGTCGCTCTTCGGCGACTCCTCGCGCCAAGGCGGCGGTGACAATGCCGTGCCCGCCGTGCTGGGCCTGCCTAACGTGCCGCCATATACCGAGCCCGAACGCCTCGCCCGTGAAAAGGAGATCCTCGGCTTCTACACGAGCGGGCATCCGCTGCAACCGTTCAGCGCCGAGTGCGCCCTGTTCGCGACGCACACAGTCTCACAGCTCGGGACATGGACCGAGGGCGCCATCAGCCTCGGAGTCGTCGTCACGGCGATCAAACGCCAAATAAGCAAGAGCTCCGGCGCCGAGTTCGCCCGGTTGACAGTTGAAGATTTCTCGGGATCTTCGGAAGTGCTGCTTTTTGCGGATCGCTGGGCTGCCTTGGCCGACAAGGTCCGCACGGATGTCCCGGTCCTTCTTACGGGCGGATACTCCCGTCGCGACCGGGGGATGGACAACGCGACGTTCATAGTGGAGTCGATCCAGCGCTTCGAGGAGCTGCGCCTGGACGGCAAGGTTAAGGTTGCAATCGAATTGAGTGCCGGTAGCGGAGTGGATGGGCGGATAGCGACGATGAATGCACCAGCGGTCTCAGCATTACACGCCACCCTCATGCGCGATATCCGTCAGGTCATAGATGCACATCCCGGATCGGCAGCGATCGAAGTTCGCTGGTCAGATGCCGCGGAAGGTTCGACGGATCCGGCACCGGTCCGCTTCCGATCGCGCTCGTTGAGCATGGCAGCGACACCTGCGGCGCTACACGATCTGCGCGCCTTGCTCGGCGACAAGCAGGTCAAGCTCGAGCGATCAAACGGTGGCGGAAACAGCAATGGCGGGGGCCGCTAGTGCCGTTCCAACGACTCGTTCTGATATCGTCGGCGGGGGCTCCGATAGGCTCCGTGTTTTATCCATCTAGCATGCTGGAACGGCATTAACGCGTGGCGAGTACTCCGACCCTCGACTTCGAGAAGCCGCTTCAAGAGCTCGAAAAGCAGATCGACGAGCTAAAGAAGCTGGCAGGCGGTCAGCAGATATCGGTCGAAGACGAGATCGGCCCGCTTGCCAAGAAGCTCGATGACCTCCGTAAGCAAGTCTACCGTAACCTAACGCCGCTTCAGCGGCTGCAGGTCGCGCGCAGTGGCAAGCGCCCGTTCACGATGGATTACATCCGCCTTTGCTTTACTGACTTCGTCGAGCTGCACGGCGATCGACTGTTCAGGGAAGACGCGGCGATCATCGGAGGGTGGGCTCGGCTCGATGGTGAGACGGTGATGGTGATCGGGCATCAGCGCGGCCGCGATACGAAGGAGAACCTGCGGCGCAACTTCGGGATGCCGCATCCGGAGGGATATCGCAAGGCGCTGCGTCTGATGAAGCTGGCGGAGAAGTTCCACGTGCCAGTGTTCACGTTCATCGATACGCCGGGCGCGTGGGCCGGACTTGGCGCAGAGGAACGCGGCCAGGCGGAAGCGATCGCGCGGAACTTGTTCGAGATGAGCCGCCTGGAGGTGCCGATAATGGCGACAGTGATCGGCGAGGGCGGCTCCGGCGGCGCGCTCGCGTTAGGCGTGGCTGATCGCGTGCTCATGCTCGAGAACGCTGTCTACTCGGTGATCACGGTAGAAGGATGCGCGGCGATTCTCTGGAAGGACGGCAAGAGTCCGGAGATGCGCGAAAAGGCGGCGGGGGCACTGCGCATCACCGCGCAGGACCTGGTCGAGCTCCGAGTGATCGACGAGATCGTGCCGGAGCCGATCGGCGGCGCGCACGCGAACTACGAGGAATCGGCCAAGAACCTGCAAGAAGCGCTCGTTAGGCATTACGAAGAGCTGCGCAAGCTCAAGCCGGAGCGACTTGTTAGGCGGCGGCGGGAGAAGTTTTTGAAGATGGGACAGGTGGTAGACAGGGGTTAGGGGTTGGGGGTTAGGGGTTAGCCCTTCGCGGAGTGTAGGCGCAGCATCGCCGAGAGCATCTTGCCGACTTCCACTGCGAGAGCACGCGCAGGCTCAGTTCGTTGTATCCGTGCGTATTTGAGATGCTCGATAACATCTAGATACGCTATGATCTCGGCTTGAGACCCACGAGCAATCGCGAGAAATCGCAGATAGTCCCCCCGGTGCCGCCGACCGGCTCCTTCGGCAATGTTGGCCGGTATCGAAACGCAGGCACGACGAAGCTGCCTACTGAGGTCGAACCGTTCTTCGGAAGGAAGAGCTCGAGCAATAGCGTAACAATGCCCAACGAGTGACATCGACTTCTGCCAAACAATGAGATCGCGGTAACTGCGGACTCTGGGATTGCGGGGAGCGTTTTTCATTTGGCAACGTTGCACCCGATTCCTTGTCGCAGCTTAACCATTCAATTGCCGGCCATGCTAAGACGTCCCGAAGTGCCGGGCTAACCCCTAACCCCTAACCCCTA
>DASYRX010000215.1:0-6148 GCA_036003845.1 Gemmatimonadaceae bacterium
GCGCACCGTCGGAGTCACCCGTGATGACGATCCCAGCTGCTTTCCCCTCGAGGCCGGAAGGCTTTCCCTCGAGCACCTTGTCGTGCAGTTCATCCAACCGCTCAATCACGCGCTGCATGAGTGATGACTGATTCGACCACCAAACCGGCGTCGCAAGGATGAGAAGGTCGGACTCGAGCACTTTGTCGAGAATCCCGGGCCATTCGTCCCCGCCGCCCATGTCAGAGTATGTGCCTGCCGGAATCTCGTAATCGACAAGCTTGAGTGTCTCGCACGTGATGCCGGCGCGTTTCATCCGACCGGCGAGGAAATCGCAGAGCGTCTCGGTATTGGAGAGCTCGGTTTTCTTCAGCGTAGCAAGCAGAATCGTGGCCTTCATATGCGCACCATCCGCTGAGTCTGTTGTCGTCCATCACCTCACATAATGCGAGGATTGGGCCAACTCGCTCAACTCACTGGGTGCTTACCTAACGCGGCGCCCGACTCCTAGCGCGAACGATCCGTGAAGACGTAAGCAATGCCGCGTTTCTGCGCGCGCTGCATCGACACGAACACATCTGGCACGAGGAAGGCGCCGGGCACGAGCCCCGCGGCCAGGTCGGCATACACGGCGTCCGGAGTTGCTCCATCACGCGCGAGCTTCTTCGACAAGTTGCGCACAGCCACGTTACACACCACGAACGTCACGCCGCGCTTCATGAGGTCCGGCACAACCGCGTCGGCCGGCTCACCATCCTGCGCGCTGAGGTAGATGTTGCGCGTGGCTGGGGCACTGGTCTTTGGATCGTTGACCTTGTAGAAAGCGCCTAACGCGAGTTTCTGCCAAACGTCATCGCGAAAGAGTCCCTGGATAGCCGGACCGTGTGTAACAACGGCGAGGCTAAACTGATTCTCGGGCACGCCGTACATGTCGCGGGCATTCGCGAGCATGGTGCGCGCGTCGACAAGCGCCGTCATGAAGTACTGGTGCACATGGATCATCGCTTTCTGCTGCCCCGTTAAGCGATTCATCCACGCGTCCGGATCGTCGCTCGCGACGTGGGCAGCTGAACTCAACGCATCTTCGGCTTGCGCGCTGCCGGCGAAAAGCGCCGTCAGTCCTGCCGCGGCTTGCGATAAACGAAAGAGAAACCCGCGGCGCGCGACATGTGACGATGGGACATGCGACATAATTCCTCCAACCTCGAACGGTCAGCAGCAGCCTACTCTTCGCTCTACCATAACCAAAGCAGAAGCCAGGGGAAGAGTTCCGGGTGCGCTCGGCCCTAGCGCCCGCGCAAGAACCTCAAGAGTACGGAATCGACCAACGCGGGCTGTTCGATGTGCGGCAAATGAGCAGCGCCATCGATGGCATGGAACTCGGCGCGCGGAAAAGCCGCGCGCACGCTGTCACTCATCGCGAACGGCACGGTGCGGTCTTCATTCCCCCAGATGAGGAGAATCGGTATCTGGCCCTGCGCGAGCGTCGTGAAGCTGTTCACCGGACGCTTGAACACGTCACCGCGCATCGTCCTGATCATCGCTCGTCGGAATCCCTTGTAGCGCATCTGGGGTTCGTAACGCTTTACCCAATCAGGATAACGCTCCGGATGCAGAAAATCCGTGAGCTGACCCTTCGCCGTCTGCGACGCGGTCACTGTCAGCGCAAACTCACCGAGCACGGGGACGCTGAAGGGGAACGGAGTCTCGGCGAAAACACCGATGCCTGGATCGACAAGCGTTAGGGTCCGCACGCGATCAGGGTGCCTATCGGCGAAGTTGGCGGCGATCGCACCACCCATCGACAGACCGGCGACGTCTACCAGGCCGCGCACACCTAACGAATCGAGCAGCTCTGTCAGCTGCTGGTCGTAGGTGGCCAAATCGTAGCGCAGTTTCGGCCGATCGGAATAGCCCCGCCCGAAGTAATCGTAGCGCAGCACGCGGAAGCCATTGGCGGCGAGGGCGTCGCGCGTCGGCTCCCATATATAGAAGGGAACTGAGAAGCCGGAGAGCAGGACAACAGTGCGGCTGCTGTCGGGACCTGAGAGGTCGTAATGCGTTATGCCGTCACGCAGCTGCACGAACTTTCCTGGCGCTGATGCACGCGCTGTCGCATCGAGCGTCTGCCTTTCCAGGTCGCGCGAAACATAAAAGCCTGCGGCGATGAGCAGGAGCAGTACGACGATCCAGCCAACGATCCTGGCGAACCGCTTCACGTCGCGTTAGGCGGACCGCCGGAAGCCTGCCGAGGCAGCGCGTCCGTCTTATCGGCGAGAAGCTTCGTCACGAACCGATTCGTCTCGCCCAACTTCTCAACCTCGGTGGCGATCGCGTCCATACCCTGCTCGAGGCGATCGAGGCGCTGTGCGATTTCGTCACGCGATGACGTCTCGAGCCTCGAAATGCGTCGCTGTGCGAGGTAGCGCATCACGAAGCCCATCGCGCTAATCGACACGGCCGTGCCACCGAAGATCGCGGTCATCACTACAATCGGTGGATATGCCATGACGTTGCGTGACCTGTGACGTCTGCTGCGCTAAGAGATGTTGAACCTATTGATATAGATCAGCAAACCACCGACTGCCTGAACCGCCCCAATTATCAGCAGCGTGATGTCGTGCCGCCCTTTCCAGAAGCGCTTGCCGAGCAGCACGATGATGAGGCCCGTCACGATCGCGCCCAGGACGAAGCCGCCAATGTGGTCCCTGTACGCAATGTAGTAACCACCAATCGCCTGCGCCGCAAACAGATGCCCGCTCAAACCCGCGGCCATCAATACAATCCCGAGCCACATGCGCAGGGCGCTGCCGGTCCGTCTGTCAGCCGGCGTGTGGATATTGCTCTTCTGCATCGTGATATCTCCTAGCGCCTAACGCTGGCTTGTGCAGCGACGCCTTTGATGATCAGCCACAGTGCGAGCCACACTTCGAACGCGAGCGCTGGCAACCAGACGAGCCACGTGGCTGCTGAAAACCACGACGTGTCGCCGCCAAAGAACCCCGCGAGCTGTAACGGAAGGATTACAACGAGCAGAGCGGACGCAAACACACCGAGTCGCGCCAGCACTACCGGGACCATGCGACCGCGCAGGAGGAGCCAGGAGAAAAGCGTGCTCGCCACGGCGAAGAATATCGCGCCCGTGCTCCCTTCCGGCCTCAAAAACAGCGCGCCAATCACGCGAGCCGTCTCGCTGTCCGGGGCATTTGGTCCAGTCGCGGTCGCGAGCCAGACCAGTCCGATTGTTGTCGATATGCCTGCCGCGCCGGCTTCGATGACGCGACAGACGAGCCCCATCATCGCGAGATCGGGATCTTGCTCACGCGTGATGGAGTAGAGTGTCACGCCAAGCGTTAGGGCACAGAAGCCCATGAGCAGGGTGAGCACTACGACAACGCCCATTTCTGTCGTGTGCTGCCCGACGCTCGCGAGCTTAGCGGGGATCCCCTGTCCCGCAGTGGCCTTGCCGGACAGCATCAGAGTCGTGATGCCGGCCACGATATAGACGAGAAAAGTGATGCCGGCGACTCTGGCGTTGGCGCGGCGAGTCACTTGGCCCGTTCCAGGTTTGCCCTCCAATTACCGCGCGAGAGCTTTGACCGCGGAGAACTGGAACGGTCCGAGTCTTGCCTAACGAAGATCGGCTGCCAGGTCTTCTTGATTCTCGGCAGTACTCGGATGCGGACCACCCAATACAGCAGGAGCGCGAAGGGAAGGAGCGCTGGTATGGAAAGCAACCCGCTCTCGCGTGCCGGGGCAGGGAACAGCTTCGCCTGGCCGAAGAAGAAAGAACCTGTCGCGATGAAGAACGCGAAGCACATGCGCGACAGATGCCGAGTCAGCCGCGCGGTGCCGCGGAAACCGCCACGCGCGATCATCCGCACGTCCAGCGCCGTGCCGAGCAGCGCGGCCCCGCCGAAGACGTAGTACAACACGGGCCGATAGCCGTCCAACCTGCCGGTCGGGCTCTGCGCCGCATACCAGCCTAACGAAATTCCGGCGATCGCGACTGCCAAACCAAGGACAGCCAGTACGACTTCCCAGCGGCCGATCTCCCTCGGCTCTCGCTTTACGGTCAGCCAGGCTGTCGCCGTCAAGTAGAAGGTCATCGACCCACCCATGACATTGCCCATGATCGGTGTGACGAAGATGGAGATGTAGGTGCCCGTCGCCGCCATGATCAACATGGAGACGAAGAACACGTTTCCAGCCTGCTTGTGGAGCTGCGAGCCTTTGAGAAACGTCATCGCCGCGGCGCCAGACATGAGCGCCGTCATCCCCATGGAGATGTGCATCCAACGCAGTATCAGATGGCCTGTCGTCATTGGCGGTTCCTATGGCAATCCCATAGAAGGGAGTGCATCCATAACGGCGGGCCCAGATACAGAGTTTCAGGCCGTCAGTTGCGCGTCGCAGTTGGAATGTTGATCGCCGGTGCCATGTTGCGCGTCAGCGCCAGCACGACACCGAACGTCGCCGTCGTCAGCATCGAGTAAACGAAGATCATCATCGGCGATTGCCTACGACCGCATGGTGATCGCAGGGTCGATGCGCGATGCGCGTCGCGCAGGAATCCAGCACGCGAGGAGACCGATCGCTGCCATCATCAGACCGACGCTGACGAAGGTTGTCGGGTCATTCGGCGCGATGCCGAAGAGCAGGCCGCGAATGATGCGCGCAGCGAAGAATGCGCCGGTGACGCCCAACGCGAGCCCAATCACCACGAGCACGCCCCCTTCTTTGATGATCATGCGCTGCACCTGGCCTTGGGCGGCGCCGAGTCCCATGCGGATACCGATTTCGTGCGTCCGTGCACTCACTGAGAACGCCAGAACACCGGCGATCCCCACACTGGCGATGATCAATGCCAATAGTCCTAACGAGGAGATAAGTGCGGCATTCAGGCGCCGAGGCGAGACGCTCTGATCCTTGATCTGCTTGATCGTCTTCACTTCTTCAATCGGGGCAGTAGGGGCGAGGCGCCTAACAATTCTTGTCGCCGCGGTCGTAAGCGCCGCAACGTTGCTGTCCGCCCGGATCACAAAACCGCCACCCAGCGACAGCTCTTGCGCAAAGGGCATGAAAACAGCCAGCCCGGGTTTCGCATCCAGCCCACCATCCTGCGTGTTCGCGACGACCCCGACGATCGTGCGCCAGTCACCGCTGAAGGGAGCGAATTTGAGCAGTTCGCCCGTCCACGCGACGCGCTTCCCGATCGGGTCTTCGTTAGGGAATAGTCGGTTGGCGAGTGTTTGATTGATGATCACGACCTTGCCCGACCCTCTCTGGTCCGTGGCCGCAAACTCGCGACCCGCGGCAAGCGGAATTCCTGCCGCGCGGAAGTATTCCGGGCCGGCCATCCGTATCTCGGCGCGCGGAACCGCCTCGCCGACGGCGATAGCCTTTCCCTCTGCTTTGAGCTCGAACCGAACGTCAGAGCTTCGCAGTGGCATTGGCGATCCGACTCCGACTTCGGTCACACTAGGCAGTGCCAGCATCTCGCGTCGTATCTGTTCGTATCGCTGCTTCGCTCCAACGTCAGCGTTAGGGTTGCTAATTATTTCGGTCGGCGTGAGCAGTGGCACATCGATTGTGAGCACTTCTTCCGTGCGCAACCCGGTGCTCACGTCTGAAAGCCGGATCATCGTGCGCGTGAGCAAACCAGCCCCGGCGAGCAGGACGACCGAAACCGCGATCTGCACAACGACGAGTCCGCGCTGCAGACGTTGTTTCCGCAAACTCCCGCTCAGGCGCCTAACGCCTGCAGAAATCCAGCTGGCGAAGCCGCCTTCTTTCGGCAGCGAAGCCACATAGGAGAGCAGCAGCGCGAGCGTGACGGCCAACGTTAGCGTGAAACCGAGGACCATGCCGTCGAGACGGATCTCACTCGCGCGTGGCGAGTAGCGTTCCGCGAGCGAGATGAGCAGCCTGACGCCGCCTATGGCGATCAGAACTCCGAACACAGCGCCCATCAGAGTCAGCACCAGGTTCTCGGCGAGCAGCAAGCGCCGCAGCCGCGTCATGCCGGCGCCAAGAGCAGCGCGTAAGACAAGCTCGTTCTCCCGGCGCACCCCGCGCATGAGCGTGAGGTTGGCGACATTTGCCGCCGAGATGATCATCACGAACGCGGCCGCAACCATTAGCAGCAGGAGCGTTAGGCGCGCCCGTT
>DASYRX010000216.1:0-9826 GCA_036003845.1 Gemmatimonadaceae bacterium
CTAAAGCTCTTTGGGGTGGCCGGGAACCCAAAGGTTGTATCCGCGTCCATTCCGCGTTATCCGCGTTCCAGCTCTTGCTTCTTGTGGCAAAGAACGCCGAGCGCCTAACGCGGCACTCAATCGGCGCGCGGCGGCTCGCTCGATCTCGCGGTCGGTTGGCGGAAAAAGCGCATGACCCAGGCGATCGCGATGCAGCCGATCGCGGCGTAGCGCCAGCGCGCGTCGTCCTGCCAAACGCCGACAATGAACAGCACGAGGCCGAGCACAACGAAGCCGAGCTTTACTCTTGTAATCGTCGTCATGGTCATATTCCCCCGGCCAATACTCGACGCCGCGCCGGCAGTCTGCAACTCCACCTACCGCAGCGTCGTTGACGCGTGCCTGACCTGTTCCTGACGGATGATACGCCGTAGAAATGCGACAGACAGGTACCCATTGCCTGACGCGGATGAACTCCATACCGTGCGCTCATGCCGGAGCGGAGAGCGCTAGACACGCGCACGATGACATTGGTGACGGTCCTCATGCTGACCGTCGTGTTGGTGGGCGTGCTCGCCTTCGAAGCGTGGCGCGCCCAGCGCTCGCATCGCCGCATCGCCATCGACGTACTGCGCGAGTACGCGGAGTTCGCGGCGTGGGAATACAACGCGTCGTTCAAGGAAGGGCTCTACTCCACGATCATGTGGATGCTGAGCCCAGTCGTGCACGAGGAGCCGCTGACCGACGCGCACGAGCTCAAGAGTCCGGCGATCCTGCTGCAGCACATCCGCAAGAAGGAATCCTGCTCGGCACCCAGCACTCGTTATGCATTTCGCGTCGACGCCAGATCGGGCCAAGTGGAGATCGCCGGCGCGACACTTTCCGAGGGCTTCAAGAGCTGGCTCGCCGACACCATCGCGCGCGACATTCGCGATTACAAACGCGACTGGTCCTACTCCGCCATAACGGGAGAAGTCGACGGAGAGCCGGTCTCTATCGTGTATCAAATCAAGTGGCGGCGCGACGACACGCCGGCTGCCGCCTACGGCTTCGGGTTCTGCATGCATGCCCTCGCGTCGCCGCATCTCGCACGCGTGATGCAGCACGCGCCGATCCTGCCGCCGTCCGTAACACACGGTGCACCGAACGACTCGATCTTTTCGGTCATCGTGAAGGACGGCCATGGCAAGGTCCTCTACCGCTCGCCCAAGCAGTACCCGCAGCTCTACACGGGGGACAACACGCTGGATTATTTCGGCGGTGTCCTAACGACGGTGGCGTTGAATCCGCCGATCGTCGAATCGCTGATGATCGGTGGTCTGCCGCGCTCGCGACTCCCGCTCGTGCTCGGCGTGCTCTTCCTCGCCGTGGCCATGGTCGCGATCGCGCTTCTGCAGCTCAAGCGCGAATGGGAACTGGCGCGTCTGCGGTCCGCGTTCATCGCGAGCGTGTCGCATGAATTACGCACGCCGCTCGCCCAGATACGCATGTTCGCCGAGACGCTGCGCCTCGGCCGCGTGCGCTCGGATCCTGAACGGGAGCGTTCGCTCAGAATCATCGACCAGGAGTCGCGTCGCCTCACGCATCTGGTGGAGAACATTCTCCAGTTCTCGCGCGCCGAACGCGACGTCATGCTGCTCTCGTGTCACACCGCTGAGCTTGCGCCGATCGTGCGCGAAGCGCTGGACGCCTTCGCCCCGATCGCTCGTTCGCGCGGAGTCATCGTCGAGGCCTCGCTCGACGAGTCCGTGCGCGCGCCTGTCGACCAGGACGCGCTGCGGCAGATTCTGCTCAACCTCGTGGACAACGCCGTCAAATACGGTCCCGCGGGCCAAACAGTGCGCGTAACGTTAGGCAATGGATTTGCCGGCGGCGACCGCGTTCAGCTTGTAGTGGAAGATGAAGGCCCGGGCATTCCGGCCGACGAGATGGAGCAGATCTGGGCGCCATACTACCGGCTGCCGAAGGACGCCGAGGGCTCCGTCGGCGGATCCGGCATTGGTCTCTCGGTGGTGCGCGATCTCACGGAGCGAATGGGAGGCCGCGCGTTTGTAGCGAATGCGCGCAGAAGCGATTCGCAGCGCGGCTCCAAATTCGTCGTCGAGCTTCCGCGCGCGCGTGACGCAGCGGCCGCACCGGTTGCCGCTGCCGTGGCTCCTAGCGCCTAACTAGTGTAGTTCCGATGACCCCCGCCCAAAGGTGATGGAGCCTCACGTGTCTAGTGTCCCTGTTCTCCGAGTGTCGCCGCTCTGGCTATACGCGTTGGAAGGGTACTAGCGATGGCCGCGCGCATTCTCGTTGTCGAAGACAATCCGGATCTCGCGTACGGCTTGCGCAATAACCTCGAGATCGAAGGCTACGAGGTCGACGTTGCGGCTGATGGCCCCACTGGCATCGTGCGCACGCGCTCGTGGAAGCCGGACCTGATGATCCTCGATCTGATGCTCCCGGGGCTCGACGGTTATCGCGTGCTGCGCACGATACGCGCCGAAGGGTTCGATCACCCGACGCTCATTCTCACGGCGCGCGGCGAAGAGAGCGACAAGGTAATGGGCTTCCGCCATGGCGCGGACGATTACGTCACGAAGCCGTTCGGCGTGCTGGAGCTGATGGCACGCGTGGAAGCGTTGCTGCGCCGAGCGACGAAGCAGGCGACGCGAAGCCAGGACGGCGTCGTTAGGTTCGGCGACATCGAAGTCGAGCGCGGCTCGCGCACGGTTCGCCGTCGCGGCGAATGCGTGTATCTGGCGCCTCTGGAGTACGAGCTGTTGCTCGCGCTTTACGAGCGTAATGGTGACGTCGCTTCGCGCCACGAGTTGATGCGTCAGGTCTGGGGTCACCAGGCGGACGTCGTGAGCCGCACCGTCGACACGCACATCCTCGAGCTGCGCAAGAAGCTGGAGGACGATCCGGCGCGGCCACTGCATATCCTCACCGTTCGTAAGGCAGGATATCGATTGGCGCGCTGACCCCGTTCCAACTCGCGGGCCTAACAAGAGAATCCTGACGTAAGCCGTTGGAACGGGGCTGACGAGTCGCACACAACAACAGCACGGAGGCTCCACGGCACGGGCACCTAAACCGCGTCGGGTCGATCTACGTTGCCCGCATGATGCTGCCGCTGGGAGGCTTCATGCGGGTTCCTACCTTCGTAATGCAAAGCGTGTGTCTGAGCGCGGCGCTGTTTGCAACAGCCGCGAATGGGTGCGCGCAAGGCGTTGGCTCGGCAACCTCGAGCGCTGCTCGGCGTGTTGTCAGCGCTCGGCGATCTGATTCCGCTCTCGTTAGGTCGTCGATCGTGGTGGACGGACGTCTCGATGACGCGGCGTGGCGGAGCGTGGAGCCGGCAGGCGACTTCGTGCAGCAGCGTCCAACGCCCGGCGCCCGGGCGGCACAGCGCACCGAGGCCCGCATCTGGCTCGACGGCGCAGCGCTATACGTTGGCATGCGACTCTTGGATAGTGCCGCGGACTCGATCGTCGCCCCCATCGCGCGCCGCGACGCCGACGTCTATTCGGACTGGGCCTTCGTTCTCATCGACAGTTATAACGATCGACGTACCGCATTCCACTTCGCGGTGAACCCACGCGGCGTCCAGCGCGACGCTCAGATCACGAATGACGAGGAATGGATGCAGGACTTCGGGTGGAACGCCGTGTGGCAAGCCGAGACATCGCGCGATTCGTTAGGGTGGACCGCCGAGTTTCGCATCCCGCTCTCGCAGCTTCGCTTCTCCAACGCCGAGAACGCCGTATCGAGCTGGGGGATTCAGTTCGGCCGTCACCTTGCTCGCCGGAATGAGCGCTCGTACTGGTCACCCGTTCTTCAAGATCGGCCGGGCTTCGTCTCGCAGTTCGGCATTCTCGCTGACGTTTCAATCCCACAAACCGCCAGTCGTCGATTCGAGCTGGTGCCCTACACGCTCGCGAAGATGACAGCGCGGACGGTCGATCCGCAGGATCCGCTGGCTCGCGCCCGTGAGCCTCGCGCTACGTTAGGTGCTGACCTCAAATGGGGTCTGACCCCCGATTTCACGCTCACGGCGACGCTGAACCCTGATTTCGGTCAGGTCGAGTCCGACCCGTCGGAGGTCAATCTCACCGGCTCGGAATCATTCTTTCGCGAGCAGCGCCCGTTTTTCCTGGAGGGCGCCGAGCTGTTCAACTTCAACATGTCGACGTCCGGCTGGATCTTCGGTCAGGAGCAGCTGTTCTACTCGCGGCGGATCGGCCGCGCGCCACAGATGGACGATCCCGATGGCGCTCGTTATGTGAATCGCCCGTTGGCCACGGATTTGTTAGGCGCCCTCAAGGTGACGGGCAAGACGCAGTCGGGCTGGTCGCTGGGTGTGCTGAGCGCGCTCACGGATGAGATGCGCGCCAGCGTCGATTTCGGCGACGGCACGCGCGACCGCGCCGTTGTCGAGCCGCTCACGCAGTACTCGATGGCGCGCGTGCAGAAAGACTTCGGCCAGGGTCAGAGTCACCTGGCTGCCGTCGCGACCTCCGTGCTGCGCGGTCCCAGCGCGCCCCTGCTGCGTCACTCGGCTGCGATTGGTGGCGCCGATTTTCGACATCGCTTCGGTCAGCGTCGCTACCAGATCGCGGGATACGTGTTAGGCAGCACCGTGCACGGGACGCCGGAGGCCATCGCCGCGACCCAGCGCAACAGCGTGCACTACTTCCAGCGTCCCGATGCGACGCACCTCGAGGTCGACAGCTCGCTGCGCTCGCTCAACGGCATCGCAACGGAACTGCGCCTCAATAAGATCGCCGGGAATGTGCGTTGGGGCGGCGGTGCGCATCTGATCACGTCCGGCTTCGAGGCCAATGATCTCGGCTTTCACAGCCGAAGCGACTTCGCCGCAACGTCCGGCTGGATCGGGCGCACCTTTTTCAGCGGGCCGCGCGGGATACGCAACTGGGAGATCTGGCTCAACGGCTGGGCGGGATGGACGTTAGGCGGCGAGCGAGACCGCAGCGGCAACAGCATCTTTACGCGCGCTGAATTCGAGAACTTCTGGGAGATCGAAGCTGCGATCGAGCATCACCTACCCTACCGGTCCACTCAGGCGCTGCGCGGCGGCCCGGCCCTCTACGCGCCGCGGCGGCTGTCCGGCTTCGTACGCCTAACCAGCGACGCGCGCCGCGCCACCGTGGCGCAGCTCATGATCAACGGCGCGAGTGAGCTAGGCGATTCGGGCTCGTCGTTCAGCCTCATGCCGCAAGTGACGCAACGCATCACCGACCGCGCGCAACTGGTCCTCGCGCCGAGCGTGATGTGGTGGCGCAATCCGCAGCAGTTCGTGGAGCGGACTGGTGATCGCTACGTCGTGGGCGACATCAGGCAGACGACGGCGATGCTGGTGACGCGATTGGACTGGTCGTTCACGCCGCGCCTGACTTTTCAGCTGTATGCGCAACCGTTCCTGAGCGCTGGGACGTACGGCCGACTGGGTTCCGTCGACGACGCGCACGCCGCGTCTTCAGAGGCGCGCGTTCACCGCTTCGCACCTAACGAGCTGTCGCAGACCACCAGCGGTGACCGGCGCGTGACGAGTGGTGGGACGTCGTTCGAGTTCGGCGATCCGAACTTCGCGTTCAACGAGCTGCGGACGAATTCCGTGCTTCGCTGGGAGTATCGCCCAGGCTCTGCGCTATTCCTCGTGTGGAGCCATGGACGCAGCGCGGACGGGTTACCCCTCGGCTTCGACCTACGGCGCCAGGCTCGGGAGTTGGGAGAAACGCGCGGGGATCACGTCTTCCTGCTCAAGGTGAGTCATTGGCTCGGCCGATAGGCCAACCAAAGCTGTCAGCCGTCGGCTGGCAGCAGACAGCTGACAGCAGCTAAGTCCGTGCCAAGCCGTTCTTATCTTAGCGTCTGCACTTCTTCGTCAGGCAGGTCCAGCACCATCCGGAGCATCGCCGTGGAGTAGACCTTCCCCTGCGCATCGGTCTTCAAGGACAACGTCCCGCCGCCGTCGAGCGCGCCGTGCAAGAGAAAGTTGAGCGCGTTCAAGTTAGGCAGCTCGAAGCGCTCGACGGGACCGGTGATCATTCCGGTGAAATGCTGTGTCACGCGCTCCACCGTGAGCTCGCGGACAAGCGCCGGATACCATTCAGGTCTTAGAGCGATCACCCCGACGTTAGCGGTGTCACCTTTGTCTCCCGATCGCGCGTGCGCGAGACGAACAAGCTGAACCTTCACGCCATGACCTCCACGGCGGCCCTAACGACAGTCTTGTCGACCAGCGCCGGCCAATACGCCACGATCTCTTCGACCTTGGGTCGGCCACCGGCGAAGCCCGTCACGCTCGGCGGACCGTTGAGCACGAGAGGTGCAAGCTCGCGCGTGAAGCGTTCGACCGCGACTTCGTCTTCCGAGCGCACGCCGATGCGCAGTTGCACTTCCGCGTGATCGCAGGGCTCACGGACCAGCGGACCGTGGCACGCCGACACGCCGACGAACTCTGTGAGCACTTTGTCGAACGTTAGGCCTAACCGATCGAGCCGTTCGCGCAGCACACGATCTGCGAGTTGCGCCTTGGCCAGCGCGTCGGGCCACGCGTACACGAGCGTTCCGACCGCCTTGAATCCAGCTCGATAGGCGATCGACACCTTGAATTTATCCGTCGGCGGCCGCCCCTCGATGCCTGTCACCCGCACACGGTCGCTCCCCGCCTGCTCGAGTCGAATCGTTGTGAAGTCTGCGACCACGTCAGGCGTTATGTAGGCGCGCGGGTCGCCCATCTCATATACGAGCTGCTCGCTCACGGAAGGCACCGAGATGCGCCCGCCCGTGCCTGGGTGCTTCACGATGTCGAACGTCCCGTCCGCGCGCCCCTCGACGATGGGATAGCCGACGTCGGCGAGATCGGGGATGCTTTCCCAATCGTACAGGCAATTACCACCACTGCATTGCGCGCCACATTCGATGATGTGTCCCGCGATGATGCCCGCGGCCAAGCGGGGCCAATCGTCGCTGCGCCAACCGAACTCGAAGCGCAGCGGTGCCATCGTGAGAGCCGTGTCGGTCGAGCGGCCCGTAATGACGATCTGCGCACCCTGGCCTAACGCTTCAACGATGGGCTCCGAACCTAAATATGCGTTCGCAGAAAGCACGCGGTCGCGCACCGTGCTGAGTGGCTCCCCGGTATCCATGTTGCGCAGCTCGTGTCCGTCCGCGATGAGCGCGTCTAATCGCGTCAACAGATCGTCGCCTGTGACGACGCCGAGTGTGACCTTGCCGCGCGCGCCCCGCTGGTCGGCGAGTTTGAGGATCGCGCGCGCACAGGCTGTCGGATTCACACCGCCGGCATTCGCCACGATGCGCACGCCGCGCTCGGTGACAGCCGGCAGCACCGAATCAACGGCACCAATGAAGTCTCGCGCATAGCCGAAAGCCGGGTCGCGCGCCTTCTGCTTTTGCAGAATGGACATCGTGACTTCGGCGAGATAGTCGAGCATGAGGTAATCGACCGGTCCGCCTTCGACCTGACGGCGTGGCGCCTCGAGCCAATCGCCCCAGAAGCCCTGCCCCGCGGCTACCCTAACGATCTCTTTCAAGAGACCGGCTCCGGCTGCGGCGGAAGAACGAAGGCACCGATGTGCGGTCCCTTGTTATGCAGCGCTGTGCGCAGCGCCATGGCGAGCACCTCGCGCGTGTCCTCGGGATACAGAATGGCGTCGACGTAGCCGCGCGCGGCAGCGTAGCGCGCGTCCAGCTGGTGTTCGTAATCCTCGCGCATCTCGTCGATCGATTCCTTGACCTCGTTAGGTGGCTGCTTGCCTGCCTTCTTCGCTGCTTCGAGCGCGGTCCCATGCACGGCCTGGATCGCCGAATCGCCTTCCATCACACCCATGCGCCCAGTGGGCCACGTGAAAATGAAGTCCGGGTCGAAGCCCTGGCCAGCCATGGCGTAGTATCCAGCGCCTGACGCGTGATTGACCGTGAGCACGATCTTCGGGACACGCGCGCAGGACATCGCTTCGACGAAATGCGCACCGGCGCGAATGATTCCGGAATGCTCCGCCTCGGGTCCCACCATGAACCCGGAGACATCCTGCACGAACAGAATGGGCAGTCCCTGCCGCTCACAGCGCTCGATGTAATACGCGACTTTCTCGGCGCTCTCAGTATAGATGATTCCGCCGAATCGCGGTTTCTCACCGGCCCGACCCTTGATGAGTCCGCGCTGATTGGCGATGATGCCTAACGGGATGCCGTCGATCGCAGCGTCACCGCAAATCATTTCCTTCGCGAGATCCGGCTGAAACTCGTCGAGCCCCTGCCCATCGACGATCGCATTGAGCACGTCGTGCATGTCGTAGGACATGCGGTGATCGCCCGGCAGCACGTCGTAGAGCGTGGAAGCCTCGGCGCTGGGGGGCTCGACGTGCGCACCTGTTTCGCGGTGTTGCGACGGCAAGCGAGACACCAGATCGCGAATCTTGGCGAGACAGGCGTGATCGTCAGCCACGGCGTAATGCGCGACACCGCTCACGGCCGTGTGCGCCGAGGCGCCACCTAACGACTCGGCGTCGACGGATTGACCGGTTGCGCCTTTGACAAGATTCGGTCCGCCGAGTCCCATGAAGGACGTCCCTTCGACCATGAGGATCACATCCGAGAGCGCGGGGAGATAAGCGCCGCCCGCGACGCACGGTCCCATGACCGCCGAGATCTGCGGGATGCGCAGATAGCGCCGCATGATCGAGTTGTAATAGAAGATGCGCGCCGCTCCGTACTGGCCCGGAAAGACTCCGCCTTGATACGGCAGATTCACGCCAGCCGAATCGACGAGGTAGATGATCGGGACGCGACAGCGCATCGCAATTTCTTGCGCGCGTAGGATTTTCTTGATCGTCTCGGGCCACCAGGAACCGGCTTTGACTGTCGCGTCGTTGGCGACGATGACGACTTCGCGCTGTTGGACGTAGCCGATGCCGGTGACGACGCCGACGCCGGGCGCCTGGCCGTCATACTGATCGTAGGCGACGAGGAGGCCGACCTCGAGAAAGCGCGCACCAGGATCGCAGAGCCGCGTTATGCGCTCACGCGCCGTCAGTTTCCCCTTTTTGTGCTCGCGCGCGATCTTGTCCGGCCCGCCGCCTAACCGGAGATGCGCTTCGAGCGCGCGGACGGCGTCGGCAAGGGTGTGAAGACGCGAGGTCACGTCGGCTGACGTTCGCGCTCGGCGAACCAGTCCTTGATGTACGCGATCAACTCGCCGGTGGAGGTACCAGGACCGAAGAGCCTCCCCATCCCTTGGGACTGGAGCGCATCCATGTCTTCCTTGGGGATGATGCCGCCGCCGGTGACGAGGATGTCGTCGCGCCCAGCCTCGTCCAGCAGCCTTTTTACGCGTGGGAAGAGGGTCATGTGCGCGCCGCTCAGGATCGAGAGGCCGACGACGTCGACGTCCTCCTGGACCGCGGCTGTGGCGATCATTTCAGGGGTTTGGTGCAGGCCCGTGTAGATCACTTCCATGCCGGCGTCGCGTAAGGCGGAGGCGACGACCTTGGCACCCCGGTCATGGCCGTCCAGGCCGGGCTTAGCGACGAGAACGCGGAGTGGGCGAGACATGAGAGGCAAAAACTAGCGGGGCGGCGACCGTGGCGGGAAGCGAATGAGGCGCAGAACAGCGGGGCCGTGGTTGATGACGCGGAGTTCGACGCTGCGGTCGACGTTCTGTAGAAGGCGAATGAGTTTTTCGAGAGAGAAGCGATCCAGTTTGTCGTGCAGCAAGTCCGACATGCGAGGCTGGTCGACTCCGAGTCGGTGCGCTGCAACGTACTGATTGGTATCGCGGAAGATTGCCCGGATTTCTCGCGCGAGCTGTCGTTTG
>DASYRX010000217.1:0-41971 GCA_036003845.1 Gemmatimonadaceae bacterium
GGCCCGCCGGCGAAGTTGGAGCGAAAGAATAGTTTAGGCCACCCCTAGTCGTCGTGAATCTGCTTTCCACACAGCGACCTAGTACGTAACACTTTTGGCCGTTCGACCGTCCCACTATCGACGGATGGGCTTTATCGTATACACAACCCGCCACCTAGCAGCATGTTGAGCGACAAACAAATCGCTGCCCTCGCCAAGAAGAACGCGGCGAAAGCGCAGCAAATCAGCAAGAAGCGACAGCAGAAGTTCGACGCCACTATCGATGCGACGCGACCGCCCAACGAAGACGAAACCGGGGAAACGCAGCGTCTATTCGATGAGATGAAGAAGCGCGAATTCTAAGTCCGCGTTTTCAGCCCCGTTCCAACCACTTCGCCGTCGTCGTCGTGGTGGCGATAATGGGTTGGAACGGGGTCAGCGTCCGTAGCGCACCTCGACCAGCCCGGTCGAACCCTTCCGCTTCGTCACGATGAAGAAGCGGTTGAAGACGGTATCGGGAATGATGCCTGGCGCCGGGGTGATGCCTAACGCCGCAATCACGGCCGGCACCGTCGAGTTATGGCCGACGTACACGACTGTGCGCCCGCCGAAGTTCGAGATGCGCCGCGCCACGTCCGCCGCGTGAGCCGACTCCTGGCCCGCCCCAGGGAACGGCACTTCCGTCATCGCCACTCCAGTACGCGCCGCGAGCGACTCGGCTGTCTGCCTGGTGCGTTTGAACTGCGTGTGGAAGATCGCGCTGACATGTGCACGCTCGAGGGCTCGCGCTAAGTCGCCGGCGCGCTGCCTTCCTTCCGGTAATAGATCGGGATCGGTGCCAGGCGGGCGTTCGGCGTGCCTAACAAGAACGATTGTCGTCGTTTGGTAACAGCCGAGGGCCGACAGGATCAAGACCCAGGCGAGGGCGCGCCTCCGATTAATCATTTGACTCCGCCGCGAAGCTGTGAGCAGACAGCTACGAATAAAAGAGCTGCGAACGAGTAGTTAACCGCCTAAGGGCTCTTAAGGCGCAAGGCTTCCTGAATTGCGCGCTCGGCGAGTGGGGCCATGACTCGGTAACCGGCCTCGTTAGGGTGCACGCCGTCGTACGTCAGCTCAGCCTTGAGACCGTGACGCGCATCCTGCATCGCCGAGTGGTAATCGAGATAGATGGCGCCGCGCTTGGCCGCGTAATCTTTCATCCACGCGTTGAGGGCCATGATCTTTCCCGCGGGTTCGAGCCCAGGCTTCCACGGATAATCGTAGACAGGCAGCACGGCAGACAAAACCACTCGTATTCCATTCGCTTGGGCCACCTCTGTCATGGACGCGAGGTTGTCCTCGATCATCTCGATTGTCGACGGGCCGGTGTTGCCGGCAATGTCATTCGTGCCGGCGAGAATGACGACGACCTTTGGCTTGAGCACGATGACGTCCTGGCGGAACCGCACGAGCATCTGTGGCGTCGTCTGTCCACTGATGCCGCGTCCGATGTACGGTTTGCCGGGAAACAGCGTCGGGAAGTGCTTCGCCCATCCCTCGGTGATCGAGTTGCCCATGAAGACAACGCGATCTTTCGATGGCGTGAGTAGGGCGTTCTCCTGTTGGTAACGTTTGAGATAAGCCCAATCGTTCTTTACATCCTGTTGCGTCTGGCCACTCGCCAAGCCGAGTGGAAGAAGCAGCCAAGCGAGGGCATGCCTCGCCCCCATCGTCAGAACTCCTCCGCGTCTACACACCGTTGGCGAGATAACCTTTGACAACCGCCACGACTCGCTCAACCTCCGAGATCGGGTTGTATACATGCGGCGCGAATCTAATTCCTGGTCGATCTTCGCCGGCTCGCGCCGAGCACGAGATCTTGTCGCGATCGTACAGCGCGCTCGCAAGTCGTCGCGTGTCGAGGTTCGCCGGCTTGAACGTCACCACCCCCGCTGAGCGTGACGGATCGCGCGACGTCCACACGATGACGCCGGGAAGCTTGGCTAACTCTGTCATGAGCATCTGCGCCAGCTCACGGGCGCGCTGCTCTACTTGCTTGCGACCAATCGTGCTCTGGAATCGCACAGCGTCGCCGACGGCTGCGAGCGCAGGTTCGTCGCGCTGACCCATCGCCTCGAGCGTGCGCGACGCCCCCACGCGGCCGGCGTATAGACTCGCCACGCTCGGCGTTAGGCGGTCCTGTACGTCACGGCGGATGTACAGCAAGCCGGTCTCTTTGGGACCGCACGGCCACTTGTGCAACGAGCCGCTGTAAAAGTCCGGCTGCATCTCAGCCATGCTTACCGCGAGCACACCGAACGATTGCGCACCGTCCACGAGCGAAAGGATTCCGCGTTCGCGAGCCATTGCACACAGCTCTTTCGCCGGTAGCATGTCGCCCACGCTGTTTGTAACATGCGTGAACGCGAGCAGCTTCGTGCGCGGCGTCAGTGCTTTGCGGAACGCATCTATATAGTAGTCGCCGCCGGGATGCGGGCTGACGTTGGCTACCACGTTGATGTGGAAGCCGTACCGCTTCGCCTTCTCGCGCCAGGCAATCAGGTTGCTCGGATGATTGTCTGAGTAGAGAACGATCTCGTCGTTAGGGCCCAGCGTCACGCCGCTGGAAACCAGGTTGTTGGCTTCGCTGGTATTGCGTGTGATCACGATCTCTTCGGGCGTCGCCCCGAGAAACTCGGCGAGCAGCTTGCGGCTCTCTTCGCGCGCGTCCGACAGTTTCGCTTTGATCGCCGCCGACGGATCGGCGTCCATCATCCTGCTCCAGCGCTCCTGGGACTCGAAAACCGGGCGCGGGGCTGGACATAGATTGGCGGCGTTGATGTGGATGCGATCCTCGGGCATCAGGAACTGCTGCCTAACGTCATCCCAGTAGCCCTCCGTCGGCGACGCACCCGCCGGCTGGAACGGGGGCCGTGAGGCCGGCCGCTCGAGGGCAGTCCCCAAACGAGGTATAAGTGTGCTGGAGCTGCCGATCGCCAGCAGCCGAGCGAAGTCGCGACGAGTCAAGCCCATGACGCACCGTGAAGTGAGCGGATACGTCGAATTACCGGCGCAGACGGCGCCGATGTCAAGCTCTCGCGCGGCTTTTGCCTTACGAGCTAGGGCCGCTCCAACTCACGAAACTGTTTCGGAGCATCGCCGAGCAGTGATTGAACGGCCCTAGGCGATCGGAGCGCGGCTCTTGTGAATCGGGAGCTCGGGCGTCGAGGCCGGACAGGTAAAGAGAATGAGGATCCGGCGATCGCGCCGCAGGCCCATCATGATCCCCTTCCATGCGGTGGCCATTACCATGCTCGGCGCCGGGCGCATGTCCTCCTCGTTATCGCTCGATATCGCTGCCGGACCGAAGTAGGTCCTCAGCGTATCGGCCAAGCGGCGGAAAGTGAATTCCGCCTCTCTGTGCGGGGCGAAGCTGGCGAGCAGCCTCGTTAGGCCATTGTCTCCGATCGTGGCGAAGACGAGCGCTTCCTCGCCTTCTACGACAGCGTGGAATGCGTAGTCGCCGTCTTCGTCGATCGCGATGAATTGCCAGCCGGCTGCCGCCGCTTTCTTGAGCAGCGAATCGGCTGGTGTGCCCCACTCCACCGCCAGAATTGGCGTGGGCGCGGGATGCGAGCGCTGCGCGATCAGCCCGGGTGCCAAAGCACAGAGGGCGATCAGCGCGATGCTGCTGCGCAATGAGATTCGAGTGTGAGTAGTCATAGAACGAAGTGGGTCCTAATGCCTCGTAATGCAACTCACGGACCCAGTGTGCCGTTTGACGCCGCTTGGGCTCGCTTGCGCAATTGCCAGCGGCACTTATGAGGCGCTTGCCCTCTCGGCGGCGGCGCGAAGGGCGGGAAGGGCTAAACGATTGATACTGCGCGTTATTGCGATCTAATCCGGTCAAATGCGCTGTACCCTTGCAGAGTGCGCGGGTGGGGCCGCAACGTCTCCGCACATCAACTGCCGCACTCGCTACGGAGATCAGCTGAATGCGTCTCACTCCTGCCGTGCTCGTTCTAATCTGCGCGTTTTCGAGCACTCTCGTCGCCCAAAACACGGTTACGAAGTACGTGCGCTACAGCCGCGGCGGCACGACGTCATACGGCATTCTCGCAGGCGACGTGATCCGCGAGTTGAGCGGTAACCTTTTCAGCAATCCGCGACAGACTGGACGCTCGTTGAAGCTCGCCGACGTTAGGCTCCTCGCTCCCTGCCAACCGGCCAAGGTGATCGCGGTCGGACTCAACTATCAGAGCCACCTGGGTACGCGGACCGCGGCCGCTTATCCCGGTCTCTTCGCCAAGCTGCCAACGTCGATAATCGCGACTGGTGAGGATATCGTGCTCCCGCCTGACGCGAAGAACACGCATTACGAGGGCGAGCTTGTCATCGTGATCGGGCGCCGTGCGTCGCGCGTATCGGTCGATGACGCGAAGTCCTATGTCTTCGGCGTCACGGCCGGAAACGACGTGAGCGAGCGAGACTGGCAGCGCGATGATCTCCAGTGGTTCCGCGCGAAGGCATCGGACACCTTTGGCCCGTTGGGCCCGGCGATCGTGACGGGACTCAACTACGACGATCTTCTCCTGCAGACCCGGCTCAACGGCGAGGTCGTGCAGACCGAGCGCACGAAGGATCTGATCTTCAACGTCGCCAAGATCGTGAGTTATGTGAGCCAGTATGTAACGCTCGAGCCCGGGGATGTGATTTACACCGGGACACCACAGACGACGAAGCCCATCAAGGATGGCGATATCGTGGAAGTGGAGATCGAGGGGGTTGGGGTACTTCGCAATAAAGTACGCCAGCACCGTTAGGCAAACGGACTAGCTTGGAGTCTGCCGTAATGCGTCGTCAGCCATCAGGGGAATTCTGGAAACTGAAAACGGATTACCGCAGACTCCAAGCTTTGGTTCGAACGTTAACGGGGGATCTCCGTCCCGGGCGCATGCGACATATTGATCACATCCCAGTACTGCTGAATGCGACCGTCGCGATACGCGTCCAGCAGCTCCTCTACGGAACAGAGCATCGTCACTGAACGCGTGCGCCGGGTGCCGTTGGAGAAGTTGTAGGCGCCATAGTTGAAGACGGCACGCAAGAACACCGAGCGAGCATTGAGCGGCAGCGTCGCGATGTTGTCATAGTACTTTCGCCACGCGTCGGGACTCTGGAAGAGATACTGCTCGACGTTGGATGTGTAGACAGCGCCCACTGTCGCGCCATGTCGTTTGAGATACGCGCCGACGGAGCGTACTGCCTTCTCTCCAGCGAAGTCGCCGATGATCGGCACAATGAGATTGCGTTGCTGCATCTGACGCAGCGCGGCGAAGTTCATCTCATTCGCGAGATAGCCGCGCTGCACGCCTGCGCCATCAGTCTCGACCATCAGCTCTGCATAACTCGGCATGGCGCGCCCGAAACGCCAGCCTCCGCTGCCGCGGCCAAACGAGTAGGTCAGCGTCGGCCCATCGACGAAGAAGGCACCGTGCACATACTCGATCCCGGCGATGTCGTCCGGCGTTAGGCCGAAACGGTGCGTGGCTGTGAGATGCTCGATGATCAGTCGCAGATTACGCGCGAACATCGTGCTGTCTGGAGCGACCGCGTCGAAGGCGAGCATTAGATCGTTGACGCTGGTCGTCGAGTCGAGACCGGAGGGGCGCGGTCGCGAAAACAACGTCGCGAGAAAATCCGCGCGATCGCGCGAAAGCTCCATGATCGCCTTGTACATCAAATGCTGCAGCATCGCGCCGCGACGGATGTCTACGATAAACGAGATGCGCGGCCGGAGCGCGGCGATGTACGTGAAGTTTTGATCGGGACCGACGCCGAGGTAGACACCGCCGGGCGGTAGCAGCTCGAGCAATTCGGGAATGACGTGTTGGAAGGTGAGCTCGTTCGAAACGAGGTTGTCAGAGCGAAAATACCCGTCAGGCTCCGACGATTCCGACACGAGACTCCAGAACGCGCTGTCGCTGAGCTGCGCCGGAAGGTCGGCGACGACGGTTTGGCGATCTTTAAACGCGCCAGTCGCCGCAAAAGCGAGGGCAGCGAAGGCGAGCGATGCTCCGCCTCCCCAGAGCGATACGTGACGACGGAGCTGCGACAATCCGTTCATCCTAGCGTGACCTCGCGGCACAGAGCATCAAGCCGATCTACCCCGATTATTATGCTGCGCACCCAGAGTGCCGCAACGGGAATCTCGGGTACTGAGGAACGATTGTCGCCCATAGTTCGTTACGTAAGTCTGCTGTTCGCCGTTGCTTGCATGGCGCTGACGGCTTGCGGTGGACAGCGGGACGCCGCTGCTGCTCGCACGACATCAGTCACGGGCCTGCGCGGGATGCCACTCGGCGAGCCGCTCGCAAAACCCACGTTCCTTCTCACGCGAACGGATGGGCACGCATACGACTTCGCGCGCGAAACGCAGGGTAAAGTCGCCTTGCTGTTCTTTGGCTACACGCATTGCCCCGACGTGTGCCCGCTGCACATGGCGAACATAGCGGCTGTACTCGGGAAGATGCCGTGGGAAGAGCGCGAGGCGATTCGCGTCGTCTTCGTGACGACAGATCCGGAACGCGACACCCCGGTACGGTTAGGCAGCTGGCTCGCCGGCTTCGATCCCGAGTTCGTCGGGCTGCGTGGAGCGCCCGACACAATCAATGCAATCCAGAAATCGTTAGGTCTCGTCCCGGCGAGCCGTCAGCCCAGCGCGGATTCGTCCAAAGAGTATCTCGTTGGTCATGCGGCGCAGGTAATCGCCTTTGGGCGCGATAACGTCGCGCGCGTCGCGTATCCATTCGGCACTCGACAGGACGACTGGGCGCACGATCTGCCAATGCTGGCGCGCGGCGAGGGCGACACACCGGCGGCGGCGCATCACGACACGCAACCGGACGTGAGCCTCGTCGAGCGCGCCATCGCGCCAGCTGTGATAGTCGCTGGGACCGATAGTGCGCGCGGTGCAATCTACCTAACGATTCGGGCCGGCCCCATGGGCGATACGTTGTACTCGGTCACGCCGATCGGCGGTGGCGTGGCATCGCTACACGTCTCGACGGCGAGCGCCGGGTCGGTGACGATGAAGCCAACGCGCTCGATCGCCATCCCAGCAGGCTCGCTGCTCGCGATGCGGCCTGGCGGCATGCACGTAATGCTCGACTTGGTATCGCGGCGCCTCGTGCCCGGTAGCTCAATCCCGCTCGAGCTCGAGTTCTCCGCTGGCAAGAGAGTGATTGTCCCCGGCACTGTTGTCACGTACGCCCAGCTCGACTCGGTGCTGGCGCTGGCGCGCGCATCGTTCGTGGCGCGTTAGGCATCGTCAAGCTCGATGCGCTGGTGGTGCTCGGCTCAGAATACGGCCTGGACCTGGGAATGGCGCCCCTATCCGGGCGTATGGCTCTTCGTCATCGCGCTCGGTTTCGCGATCTGGTACTGGAACCGCGTCGGCGCGCGACGCGCCGGCAATGCACCCGAGCCGCTGCACCCGTTATCCGTGCCCGGGTTGATCGTGCTGTGGCTCGCGCTGGACTGGCCGATCGGTGCGTTAGGCGCCGGCTATCTGGCGTCGATCCACATGCTGCAGTTCCAACTCATCGCACTCATTGCCGCCCCGCTCTTGCTGCGCGGGGTCAGTCGCGATGCGCTCGCATTGTTGCTCGGCGAGAGCGCGATCGCTCGGCTCGTCAGGCGGCTCACCGCACCCCTCCCAGCACTGGTCGCGCTCAATGTAACGGTGCTTCTGACACACATTCCGGGAATCGTCGATTCGCTGATGGCGACGCAGATCGGATCTTTCCTCATCGACGTTGTCTGGCTGCTTGGCGGCTTGATCTTTTGGTGGCCGATCGTTGTCCCACTCCCGGAGCGGCCACGATTTGTGCCGGCCTTGCAGATCGGTTATCTCGTTCTCGGGCTCATGTTCAGCCCCGTGATGTTCGGCGTCGCGGCGTTTCTCGTGTATAGTCAGCACCCACTTTTCGGCACGTACGAGCTTGCGCCACCTATCGGCGCGCTCACGTCGAAGAACGATCACGTCATCGCAGGGCTGCTGATGTCAGTTGGTGGCAGTGTGATCGCGTTCATCGCCTTATCGAAGATTTTTTTTGAGTGGAGCAAGCGAGAAGGTTAGGCAGCGCGGATCTCACCACACGCCGCGCGTCAGCGTATTCTCTTCGCAATGCATTCATCGGAGCCCTCAGGCTGCTGGCGTTGATTCGTAAGGCGCGGTTCACACCATCTCTGGTTGCGATCGCGCTTGCCGTTGGCTTCGCGCGAGACTTGCCAGGCCAGGACGGAAGGGGCGTGTTCAGCGGGCGTGCGCGCCAGTTGGTCGCGACCGTCCCACGCATGGACACCACCGCAACGATCGACGGTGAGCTGAACGAAGATGTCTGGCAGCGCGCCGCGCTTCTAACGGGATTCTCCAGCTACTTGCCGGTAGACAATCGCCCGGCTCAGGACTCGACGGAGATTCTCATCTGGTACACGGGGAGCGACGTTTTCTTCGGTGTGCGCGCGTACGAAAGTCATGGACCAGTGCACGCGACGCTCGCTGCGCGCGATCGCATCGATAGCGACGACTACGTCCAGCTGTTGGTCGATCCCTTCAACGATCGCCGGCGCGCATTTGTCTTCGGTGTGAATCCGCTTGGGGCGCAGGCTGACGGTATTCGTACCGATGCGTTTGGCGCGCCGACGCCGCGTGGTCAGACCTTCGGCGGCAGTCCGCCGGCGAACATCGATTTGAATCCTGATTTCATATTCGAGTCGAAGGGGCGCCTAACGGATTTCGGCTACCAGCTCGAGATCCGAATCCCGCTCAAGAGCATCCGCTTTCAGGGAGCGAACGAGCAGAATTGGTCCTTCCAGGCTCTGCGCTTCGTGCAGCACTCAGGCTATCAACAGACCTGGACGCCCGCGCGCCGAGGCGCGGCGGCTTTCCTCGGCCAATCCGGAACGCTCACGGGGTTTCATGATCTGCAGCGCGAAACCGTGGTGGAGCTGAATCCTGAAGCCACGGCTTCCATAACTGGCTCGCCAGCGACCGACGGCTGGCGCTACAAGACGTCGCCGGACCTGGGCGCCAACTTGCGCTGGCGGATCGTGCCTAACGTGACGCTCAACGCCACGGCGCGCCCGGACTTCTCACAGGTCGAGGCCGATGCGGCGCAAGTCCCGGGCGATACGCGCTTCGCGCTCTTCTTCCCGGAGAAGCGCCCGTTCTTCGTGGACGGGAGCGATCAGTATGACTCTCCCAACAACCTGATCTACACGCGCCGCATCGTGCAGCCCGTCGCCGCAGCGAAGGTCTCCGGAAAGTTCGGGCGCACGAATCTGGCGCTGCTATCAGCGGTGGATGACCGCGCCGGCTCGTTAGGTGATGCGCACCCGGTGTTCAATGTCCTGCGCCTCAAGCGTGACATCCTTTCGCAGTCGACGCTGGGCTTGACGTACACAGACCGCGTCGACGGCGATGACTTCAACCGAGTGGCGGCTGCCGACGCGCGGATCGTCCGCGGTCCGTATGGTTTCAGCGCCAGCGCGGGCGGCAGTGTGACGCGAAGCGATGGTGCGACAAAGACCGCCCCGATTGGCGACCTGTCGCTGCAGCGTACGGGTTATCGCTATGGCGCGCTGTACAACATCAGCGTGATTGGAAGCGGCTTCGCCGCCGCGAGCGGATTCGTACCGCGCTCGGATTTCGTGCGCTTCGGTGTATACCAGCGTATTTCGTTTTATCCCAAGGCGAGCATCCTCGAGTCCTGGCTCACGCGCGTCGGAACGGAGCAGTTGTGGGACTACGACGGCTTCTTCGACGGCGAGAGTGTCCGCGAAACGAAGCTGCAGGCCGAGAACGTCCTGAATCTGCGCGGCGGTTGGTTGGTAAGCCTAACGCCCGTGCGTGAGTCCTGGGTCTTTACGAACCAGAACTACTCGTCGTATCGCGTGATCCGTCCTGCCGCTGCCGGGCGACCGCAGCCGGATACCGTTGCATTCAGTCCGTCAGCGCGCACACCCACGTACGTATTGCTGGGGCGGATCACGACGCCCCAGTACTCGCTAGTGACCGGTAGGATCAGCAGCATCCTCGGGCGTGACGTGGAGTTTTTCGAGACCGGCACCGCGCGACGAGTGGACGTCACGGCGGACGCCGACTGGCGCCTGTCGGACCAGCTGCGCCTAACGACATCCTATCTATTCAGCAACTACTCGCGACGCCGTGACGGCAGCACGTTCTCGCGCGCCAATGTCCCGCGGCTCAAGCTCGAGTATCAGCTCAGCCGGCCGCTCTTCGTGCGCTTCGTTGGACAGTACGACAACCGCACACGCGACGCGCTGCGAGATCCACGCACTGACTTCCCGCTTGGGCTGGTAAGCGACGGCGTCGTGCAGCAGTCGACGCGCCAGACCGTGCGCGATATCCGAATCGATTGGCTCGTGTCGTTCGTGCCGACGCCTGGCACCGTCCTATTCGCTGGGTACGGGGCCAGTCTCTACGAGCCGGATGCGTTCCGCTTTCGTGATTTAGAGCGCGTGCGCGACGGCGTCTTTGTAAAGCTCAGCTACTTGTTGCGCCGTTAGCTCGCGATCGGCGGTGGCCTAACGCGAATGGCGTGATCGTGGGCGTTCGACCATGATCGGCAACGGAATGTACCAGCCCGGCTCAGTCGACTTTACTTCCATCACCCATTCTCCCGGTGCACGCGGCGTGAACTCGAAGTCTGCCGTTTCCCCAGGCCCCATTTGCAGCTGCGCCGCGCGCATCGTGGCCTGGGCTCGTGGTAGGCCCGCACCGTCCTTTGCCACCGCGCGCCAGCGCGCGATCGCAGAGTCGTTGCGCAGTGTAAACGAAATGCGCCAGTCGGGATGCACGCTGATGATGCGCAGCCGATGTACTTCGCCAGCCGTTAGGCGGAGCGGCGCCGGAGAACGCCGGCCATTCACGAGCGCGTACGGGCTCTCCGTCTTCGCGAATACTTCTGGTCCACCGCCTCCGGCGACGATGAGATGATCGTGCGCTAGATCGCGCGGCTTGTCGCTGACGATGATGGCGCCATACATCCCCGAGCTGATCTGATGCCGCTCGTTGAGGTGCGAGTGATATGGGAAGGTTCCCGAGCGCGGAGGGGTAAACGCCGCCACGAACGAGTCGTTAGGTGCGATCGGCGGGAAGATGCGATCGCGCATGCCGCTCCAGTTCGCCACGCCGTCAGGGAAACTCTCGATCTCGAGACCGTGCCAGTGAATGCCGGTCGGCTCGTCCAGGTTGTTCACGACCCTGATGCGCACCGGCTGCCCGCGCTGCAGCTCGAGAACCGGCCCAGGTACGCGCACAGAATCTCGCGCCGGAGCCTTGTTCCCGTCCTGCAGCACGAAACCGTACGCCGCCATGCCACCGACCAACGCGTTCCCCTTCTTCTGCACAAGGAGGCGGAGCTCGCGCGGCTCGGTAGCGTTGTAGGCAACGTAGTTAGGCGCTGGCGTGACCGTCATGCCGACGACTAGCCCACGCATCTGATGTTCCCGCTTGGCGGCGGCATGGGCGTGGTCAGTCGCAAGCCCCGACGCGCCAGCCGCGGGCGGAGATCCGGAGAGGGTGACCGTTTCGTCCATGTGAAAGCTGAAATGGCAGTGGAAGAGCCAGTTGCCCGGTGTCGTCGGAACGAAGCTCATCGTCAGCGTTCCAGCGGGTGCCACAAGATCTGTGTTGACGAGCGGCTGCATGCCGCGAGCAATCGGTCCGTCTTTATCCCACGTGCCGCGTGCTTGGACGCGGTAGTAGAAGCCGTGCAAGTGAACCGGGTGCCACAGCGGCATCGCGTTGATCACGCGAAAGCGCGTGGAGTCGCCCTGCTGCAGCGTTAGGCGCTCCGTGTGCGGCCACGCCTTGCCGTTGATTGTCAGAACATCCTCGAACGCCTTGTTCGGGATGCTGTCATACGGATGGAACCACTCGCTCATGACCAAGATGCGATCTGGCGGTGAGCCGCCGACGGGATCGACCACGATCGCCCCATTGAGCTGGCTATCCAGCCATAGGCGATCCTCCATCGACGTCGACCCGGCGAATGCTGCCCAATACATGTACGTGCCCGCTGTTCGCACGCGATAGCGCACTTCGCGTGTCTGGCCGGCCCTCAAGTACAGAGTGTCCAGCGTGGTGCCTACTCGTGGACGGAGGCCTACTACGACCAAATCCTTACTCACTCGGCTGCGCAGCACCAACTGCACTTCGGTCCCTTCGGGTACGCGAATGAGCGGACCAGGTACCTGTGGAGTTTTTCCAGACTCAGCGAAGGCGTAAACAGGAACTTCGGGATCCTCGTTTCCCTCGGGTTTCCATCCACTCGCGATGACATCGAGCGATAGCGTCAGCGCGCTCCCATTGCGCGTACCGGCCGGCGTGCGGTTGTCGTTGATGGCAACAGTCGGTGCTCCAGCCACTGGACGAGGCAGCGGAATGCGCGGCAGCGGCGCAACGAGTTGCGCGTGAACGCCGAGCGCGATTGTTGTCAGTAGCATGGAGGAAAGGGCCATTCACGTTCTCCTAGGTAGTGCCGCGCGCTCCAAATTGGTTGCCTAACGCTCGTGCATCCAGACGTCCTCGAGTACCGAGACAGGACGTGAATAGGTTTTGCCGCCGACTGTGAGCGTCACGGCATATGCTCCCGGCGATGCGAGACGACCCACGCGCGGCGGACCTTGCGCCGGAGCGCCTTCGCCACCGCCGCCACCACCCACACCTGCACACGGACCTCCAGCGCCAAATCCACCGCCTTGCGCTGGCTGTGCCGGCCGCGGATCGCTGCAGAGGTTCCACTGCACGCGATTCATGCCTTGCTGCTTCGTGCCGTCGATCGTTCGGAACACCTGTCCGGTCGCGACGTCGGTGATCGTGATCTTCACGTCACCTGACGGTGCGTTCGCGAGCCAGTAACTGATCTTGGTCCCTGCCGGAGCGTTCTCGCCCTGGAAATTCTTGGCACCGGTCACCGAGCGTCGCAGTCGAATATCCGGCTTCCATGCAACGGCGTTGCGCACCTCGAACAGCGTGGCATCACGGGTCAGCGTTTCAGGCGTCAGCTGCTGCAATGCGCTCACGTCATCCATGATCCACACGCTGCGACCGTGCGTGGAGAGCACAAGATCGTTGTCGCGTGGATGAATCGTCACGTCGTCGATGCGCACGACAGGAAGGTTCGTCATGAATTTCTTCCAGCTCTTCCCTTCGTCAAGCGAAACGAAGAAGCCGAATTCCGTCCCCGCATAGAGTAGGTTCGGGTTCTTCAAATCCTGCCTAACGGTATTGACGTTGCCCACCGCGGGGAGATCGCTCGAGATCGACGTCCATGTGCGGCCGAAGTCACGCGTGACGTAGACGTAAGGCTTGAGGTCGTCGCTTTTGTGGCCGTCGATGGAGACGTACGCGGTCGCCACATCGAAGTGCGACGGTTCGACACGCGAGATGTAGTACTCCTTTGTGCCGCCGGGAATGTTCTTGCCGACTTCCGTCCACGTGTCACCTGCATCGCGACTCACCTGGATGCTGCCGTCGTCGGAGCCATACCAGTACACACCCGGCATGATGGACGACTCGGCGAATGAGATAGCGTTGCCAAAGCTCTGCGTGCCGTCGTGTTTCGAAAGGATGCACGCGCCGATGCGCGCGCGGCCGCAGCCAGGCAGCGATCCGCGCAGGCCGAGTATCTCCCGCTCGTCGCGGTTAATCTGCTTCGTGAGATCGCCCGTCATGCGCCATGTCGTACCGCGATCCTTTGAAATGAAAAGGCGATTCCCGGCGACGAACACTGTGCTCGCGTCGTGCGGTGAGAGGATGAGCGGCGTATTCCAATTGAAGCGCGGAATTGTTGGTGTCTCCGCCTCCGGCACCACGTTAGGCCTGAATGCCGCTGGAACGTTCGCCTGCGGCGGCGCGTCGACCGCGCGACCGCCGGGACGTGGACGGATCACAACGGTCGTTGCTTCACGCAAGTCGAGACGGCTCATGTTGCCGTCCTGCGACTCGGAATAGACGATCATGTGATCCGTCGGATCGACGGCGCTGTAGAAGCCGTCGCCTCCGCCGACGCGATACCAGTCCTGTGCGAGGATCGGCCCCGACCTAACGCTGCTCGGTCCACACCAGCTGCCGTTGTCTTGCAGTCCCGTGCAGACGTAATACGGCCGGCGCATGTCGACCGAGGCGTGGTACGGTTGGCCGACTGCCCACGTGCGCAGCGCCTCCCATGTTTGTCCCGCATCCCAGGACACGTCGACGGATCCGTCGTTGCCGTACATGACGTGTCGCGAGTTGTTGGGATCGATCCAGATGGCGTGGTGATCGCCGTGTCCGAAGCCCGTGAGCTGTGTAAAGGTTCTTGCGCCATCGATCGATTTGGACGCTGACCCGCCGCCGACGTAGACCGTGTTCGGGTCGTTAGGGTCGACACGCACCTGCGAGTAGTACATGGGTCGGTTGTTCTGATTGCTGCGGAACTCCCAAGAGTTGCCACCGTCTGACGAGCGCCAGATGCCGCTGACTTTGTCGTCGGGCGGAAGTGCCTGTTGGCCTCCGCCACCACCTCCTCCGCCTCCGGCAGCAGCCGGTTGTGCCGCCGCCGTTGCTATCGCTTCCTTGTCCGGCGCTACTTCGATCTGCGCATACAACACGTTCGGATTCGATCGTGCGAAGTCGAGCCCGATGCGCCCCATCGTGCCGTTAGGCAGGCCGCCACCGCGCACGCGAGACCATGACTCGCCACCATTTGTGCTCTTCCAGATGCCGCTTCCGGGCCCGCCGCTCGCGAAGCCCCAGACCGTTCGGCGCCGGGTGTAGGTCGCGGCGAACAGCACGTTCGGGTTGCGCGGATGAACGACGATGTCAGTGGCACCGGTGTTGTCGTCGACGAAGAGCGTCTTGCGCCAGGTGCGACCGCCGTCGCTGCTCTTGTAAATGCCGCGCTCCGCGTTAGGCCCGAATAGACGCCCGTTCGCCGCGACCCAGACGACATTGGGGTTTGTAGGATGGACGACAACGCGCGCGATGCTCTGCGTCTCGCGTAGTCCCATGCTCGTCCAGGTTTTGCCGCCGTCTGTCGTCTTGTAGACCCCGTCGCCAAACGACGAGCTCTGACGATTGTTCGCTTCACCAGTGCCGGCGTAAACGATCTCCGGATTCGACGGCGCGACGGCGATGTCGCCTATCGAGTGCGTGCTGTACGTGTCGAAGACTGGCGTGAATGTCACGCCGTTGTTGCTCGTCTTCCAAATTCCACCGGTCGCGAAGCCGATGTAGTAGGTCTGTGGATCACGCTCGACGACGGCGATGTCGTCAACGCGTCCCCCCTGACCGATCGGGCCGATCACGCGCCAGCGAAAGCCGCGCAGTGCCGGGTCGTCAGCCTGATTGATCAGCGGCCGGACGCTATCCGCAGGCGATCCTTGAGCTGGTAGCGCCCCTGCGCCGAGTACGAGCGCGAGAAGGCTGACTACTGCCTGACGAGTGCGTGGACGCGGGAGAGATTGGGCGGAGGACATTCGAGGGGCTCCGTCGATTATGCGGTGGCACCGCCTGTCGCGGGCGGCGAGTGGTAAGTGCTATACGGTCGAGCGGCGGAACTCTGCTGTAAAGGCGGTTATGTAGGCCAGCGTTGCCGAGTGACGAGAGCGCCGCTTCCTGCCTGGCCGACGACTTTCCCATTCTCGAACACCACCCCACCTCGTCGGATCGTAAGCACCGGCCACCCCGTCACTTTCCATCCCTCGTAGACCGAGTAGTCTGCTTTGGAGAGATCGTCATCGCCGCGCACGCTGTCGCTCTTGCGAGGATCCCAGATCGCGAGGTCGGCATCGGAGCCAACGCGCAGCGTCCCTTTCTTCGGATAAAGACCGAAGATGCGCGCCGCGTTCGTGGATGTCGTCGCGACGAACCGTTCGAGCGAGAAGCCGCGCTTTCCTACTCCTTCCGAGAAATACATCGGCAGCATGACCTGCAGATTGCTGACGCCTGGTCGCAGACGCGAAATCGTGAGCGTCGAGTCCATTTTCTGCGCGCGCGTCCACGGCGCGTGATCCGTCGCCAGCAAATCGATGGATCCGTCCTTGAGACCTGCCCAGAGAGCTTCTGTATCAGCCGCGCTTCGCAAAGGCGGTTGACCGACGAAGAGCGGGGCATCGGGTCCGCTCATCCGCTCGCTCGTTAGGTGTATGTAGAGCGGGCGCGTCTCGACAGTGAGTGGCGCCTTGCGGTCTCGCGCCCCTCGGCAAGCGTCGAGGGCACGTGCACAGGAGAGGTGCACCACGTGCATCGGCGCACCGATGCTCTCGCATAGCGCCGCGGCCTGCTGCGTCGCGGCCACCTCCGCGATCACTGGCCGGCTCTCGGAATAATCCCGCAGCGTCGTGCGGCCTTCGCCTTCGAGTTTGCGAACTGCGGCAGCGAGTAGTGCACCATCCTCGCAATGAATCAATGTGACGACGCCGGCGTCGCGCGCCGCCTCGAGCAGGCGGATCAACTCGGGCAACTGTGCGCCGAAATCGCCGCGCACCATGTACACCTTGAAGCTCGGCTGACCGCGTTCCGCGAGCGCAGGCATCGCGGCGCGAAGCTCTGCGGTCGGCGGCCACGTTGTGGCGTGCAGGAAGACGTCCGCGATCGCTTCTGTACGCACTACGCCTGCCATGCGGTCGAGCGCGTCGATGACGCTTTCGCCCTGTCGCGTGCCGGCAAAGGTGCCGACGCTGGTGATGCCACCCGCCAGCGCCGCCATCGATCCACTCGTTAGGTCATCGATGAAGGATGGATGCAGGTGCGTGTGCGGATCGATGCCGCCGGGCATCACGAGCTTGCCGCCTGCTTCGATCACGCGCGCGTCGGCACCAGGGCGCAGTCTCGCGCCGATCTCGCTGATCGTCTCGCCCACGATGCGGAGATCCGCCTCGCGAATTCCGTCTGCGTTTACGATGCGGCCGCCGCGAACGAGAATTTCTCCGGCCTGGCTGCGATGCGTCCCCTCGCGCTGAGCACGCTCCATCGTTAGGCCGACATAGCCTGCCGTGAGCGTACGCAGCGCGTCGCGACGAGTGATGCCGCTCATACGCGAACCGCTCTGGCGTTGTCCATCACGCCACCCGCGTACACGATGCCGCGCGGCGTGCGCGATCCGTGCCACGACAAAAGCTCGCCGTCGACGATGACGATCCGCTCGCGTGGAATTCCTGTCTTTCCTGCGAGCTCCTCGATGTGACGTTCCGCGAACGGAAATGGCTCCGTCGAAAGCAGCACCACGTCCGGCGTCGCGTCGCGAAGCTGTTCCAGAGTGACGGTGGGGTATCGATCCGGCAGCGTACCGAAAACATTGACGCCGCCAGCGTTCGCGAGAAGCGCGTGGACGAATGTGTCATTGTTCACCGTCATCCACGGCTCGCGCCAGATGAGATAAGCGTAGCGTACCGGCTCGTGTGCACGCGCCGCGACTTGAGCGCTTCGCGTTTCGATGTCTCGCGCGACCACCTCGCCCTGCTGAGATCTGCCTAACGCGGTGCTGATGGACCGCACCATTGCAGCCGTTTCGGCGATCGTGCGCGGCATCGAGGTGTGACAATTCACGCCAGCGGAACGCAGTGCCTCGGCGTCCTCGAGCCGATTCTCCTCTTCATTCATGAGGACGATGTCAGGCGCCAACTCGACGATGCGAGCGATCTTCGGGTTCTTGGTTCCACCAACCTTCTCGATCGCGTCGACCTGCGGCGACGGATGCACGCAGAATTTCGTGCGACCGACCAGGGTGTTACCGAGGCCTAAGTCGAATACCAATTCTGTCAGCGAAGGGCAAAGGCTGATGACGCGCATCCGGTCTATTTATCAGGGGCCGGGGTCAGACTCCATTCGGCAAGAATGCGACGTCTCTCCGCAGTCACCGCGTCGGTCATGTCATCAAAATGCACACTGGAGTCTGACCCCGCCTCCCGGCTGGAGTCTGACCCCGCCTCCCGCCTCACTCTCTCAGCTCCGCATTCGTCACCCTGACGTCAAACCCCACCGCCCTCGCGTGACCCGTTGGGACCGTCCCTGCCCCGCTGAGGCAAACCGGATCGCGCATTTCAGGATTCGGAGTCAGCAATCGATCGATCGTCAGGCGGTGCCGCCACCAGGCGCCCGCCACCTTGCAGGCATAGCTGGCCTCCGTACCCGTATCCGGTAGAATGTGGCGCAGTCGAACCGTCGCCGCCGCCTCCACGTCGTTCGACTCGTTAGGTTCACCGTAGCGGATCTTCGCGGCTTCAAACCACCAGTCGTTTGCCTTGAACCATCCCAACGCGGTGAGCAGCACGCGGTTGAGTCGTGGCAACAAGACCCCGGATGACAGCCGGATGACCCGCCACGCGGATAGTTCACCGTCGCTCCAGAGCTCGACTCTCAACTCACAAATCGGCGGAGCCGGGTGGCTTGTATGGCCCCTCGCCATGCATTGAAAGCGATATCGAACGCCGGCCGACCGCCAGCGCGCACTTTGACCTTTGACCTCTGGCCGCAGATCTCAGTCCTCCGTCCCGCCACCTAATGAGACGCGCGTTACCGTCGGTCGTCCTTCTCCTGTAAGGACTTAGCCTGCCCCGCCGCTACAGCGACCACTTCTCCTTGCCAACTCGCGCAACCCCTGGCCGTCCAATGCAGCCCGTCATCCCGCAAGTCACCGGGATGCCGGAAGAGCTGCGTCCGGCTGCCGCGCTCGTCGACCAGGCGCGCCGTGCGCAGACGCGGGGCGAGTACGAGCTTGCGCGCGACTTGCTCGAGCGCGCGTTGCGTGAAGCCCCGCGAGACACCAGCTCCGACATCGTCTTCTCGCTCCTGATCGGCATCGCGCGTTCTTCGTTAGAGCTGGGCGACTTCGGCGCTGTGCTCGATGGCGTGGAGCTGGCCCTCGCGGTCGCCGACGCGGCCCGTGCGCCGACAGCCCGCGCCGAAGCGCTCGCGCTGCGCGCGCGTCTACACGCCGTGCGCGGCGAGCCTAACGAAGCTGAGCGGGACCTCGCCGAGGCGCGTCCGCTGGCGGAGGCCGCCGGCGCGCACATCCTCGGCGCTTCGATCACGGCCGCGATGGCCGACCTCGCGGTCGCACGTGGGGATCGCAACGAAGCCGTGCGCCTTCTCGAAGGAAGCCGCGCGACATACGAAGCGGCAAAGGATCGGCGTGCACTCGCCAGGATCTGCACCGAGTTGGGCGCGCTGTACGATGAGCTGGAGCGCTGGAACCAGGCGGAGCAAGCCTTCGCCGATGCTCTGCGCCTCGCGACATCCACCAGCGACGACGGCCTAACGAGCGAGATCGAGCTGGCCCGCGCCGAGATGGCACTGGCGCGAGGCAACCTGGAACGCGCGCAGGCCTCCAGCGACCGTGCACTCACGCTCGCGCGTCAACGCGAGAACGAGGCTGATCAGGCGTACGCATTATGCGTCGCCGGGGCCGTCGCCCGCGCGCTCGGCGATCTGCCACGCGCCGAGCGGTTGTTGGAGCAGGCCGAACGCCTGGCGATTGATATCAACCAGCCGCTGCGTCTGGCCGAGATCGCGCAGGAGCGCGCTTTGCTGCTCACCGCACTCGAGCGACATCACGACACGCTGCTCGCGCTGAATCGCGCGTACCGTCTGCTCGCGCAGCTGCGCAGTTCGCCGTCGGAGTACAGTTACCGGCGTCGCATCGTGCGCCTCGAACGCGGCTTCATCGCCGCTGTGCGCCAGTGGGCCGTTTCGATCGAGTCGAAGGACCAGGCGACAGCCGGCCACCTCGATCGCGTCGCCGATCTCACAGTCGAGATGGCGCGCCGCATGGACGTGGACGACTCCGCGCTCTACTGGTACCGCGTCGGAGCGTTACTGCACGACGTCGGTAAGCTCGCCATTCCAGCCGCGCTGCTGAACAAGGCGGGACGCCTAACGGCAGAAGAGTGGGCGCAGGTCAAGCGTCACCCAATTACCGGCGCCGAGATGCTGGCAGAGGTCGACTTCCCGTGGGAAGTGCGGCCGATCGTCGAGTCGCATCACGAGTGCTGGGACGGCTCCGGCTATCCGCGTGGGCTTGCCAGTAGTGAGATCCCGCTCGCCGCGCGCATCTTCTGCGTCGCGGACGTCTTCGACGCGCTGACTTCACGCCGCAGCTTCAAGCGCGCGCTTTCGCGCGACGAGACGCTGGACATCATGCGCCGCGACGTCGGCCGCCAGTTCGATCCGGCGGTCTTTCGTGTGTTCGAAGAGGTCGTGCGCGAAGGGGCCGCGCTCGCTCGGCCGCTAACGCCAAGCGATCGTCGCACCGGTGAGCAGTCCGTCCCGCTCGTGGATGACGAGCTGACGGGCGTTGCACAGCGCGGAGCCTTCCTCGCACGTTTGGCTGCAGCGTTAGGCGAACGCCGCAACGCGACCGACGCCGTGGCACTTCTTGTCGTCGACATCGATGACTTCCGGCGCATCAGCGATACGTTCGGACGCCTGCAAGCGGACGACGTTCTGTGGGCAGTCGCCAAAGTGTTGCAGCGCGGCATTCGCACCGGGGATCTCGTCGGCAGACTCGACGCCGACGAATTCCTCGTGCTGCTTCCCTCAACGTCGATCGAGGTTGCGACGGAGGTCGCCGAGCGGCTGCGCTCCGCCACCGCGCAGCTACGCTGCGTTCGTCGTGACGCGAGCGACGAGACGTTGGCGGTTACTGTCTCCATCGGCATCGCCGTGGCGCCGGCGCACGCGGAAACCGTCGATGCGCTGATCGGCGCCGCCGAGCGTGCGACGATCGAAGCCAAGCGGCGCGGCCGCGACCGCGTCGTCGTCGCTGACACAGATTCGCATGGCGGCGAGCGCGCACAGCTGCGCCTGGATCAGTTCATCGATCGCGAAGACGAGATGCGACGCCTGGTGGCCTATCTGGAAGACGCGAATCGCGCACAGCCGCGCATCGTGTCGGTCGTCGGCGAGGCAGGAATCGGCAAGTCGGCGCTTGTTAGGCAGCTGGAGCCGGAAGTGCGGCTGCGCGCTGGACACATCGTGTACGCAAACTGCAGTGACGCTGAAGTGCGCGTCCCCTTTGCGCCCTGGATCGCGATCGTCGAGCAACTGCACCAAATCGGCGTTGTGCATGCGCACGGCTGGCGGGCGCTGGCACAGCTCGTTCCATCTCTCGATGGCGGCGCGTCGCTCGCCCATTCTGCGGAGGCCAGCACGACAAACGTGCTGCACGAGCTGGTGGATTACGTGCGCCTCGCCGCGAGACGGCAACCGCTTGTCGTCGTGCTCGAGGACATGCATTGGGGCGACTCCGCTTCCTGGGACGCCGTCGAAGAAGTCCTCGCCCACCTAACGACCGAACGGATCCTGGTCGTCATCACGCTGCGTTCCGCGGAAGCGCACTCGGTCGCAGATCGCAGACGGCGACTGGCGCGCGACCCCCGCGTACATCAACTGGCGCTGCAACGCTTCTCGCTCGCGCAACTCACGCGCTGGGTCGAGACGCTCTTCCACGACGGCGATCTAGGCTCCGAGTTCCCCGCGTTTCTGCATGCGTACACGGAAGGAATCCCGCTCTATGTCGTGCACGTTTTGCAGACGCTGCGCGACGAAGGTGGCATCTGGTACGCAGGCACTCGTTGGGAATGGCGTCCGCTCGACGAACTGTCGCTGCCACCGGCGATCGGGCAGGTGCTCGAGCGGCGCCTCGAGCGTCTGTCGCCGCGATCCCGCGCGGTGCTCTCGGCGGCTGCCGTGCTCGGTCCAAGCTTCTCGATCGATCTCGTGATCGCGGCTGGCGCGGGCAATGACGCCGAAGTGCGCGCCGCGATCGACGAGGGAATCGCCGCTACGGTGCTCGAGCAGATTGGCGATCCGCGGCAGGGACGATATGCCTTCACGCACGTGCTGATCGCAGAGGCGTGCCGTCGTTCGATTCCAGAGCGACAGCGACAGCGCTTGCACGAAATCGCTGCGCGAACGCTGGAGCTGCGCACTCCGGCCGCCGTAGGCGACATCGCCGCGCACTACCACGCCGCCGGGAATGACGATCAGGCGTTCCGCTATTCATCGCTGGCGGCCGATCGCGCGGCGTCCGTGGACGCGCACGACGAAGCGGCCGCATGCCTAACGATCGCCCAGCGGCACGCTCCGAACCCGAGCGCTCTCACCGACGTGCGTGTGCGGCTCGCCGCGCTGGCGACACAGTCCGGTCGCTACGAGTATGCCGAGGAGATGTGCGACCTCGCGCTGGAGTGGCTCAGCGCGAACCACGATCCGCGGCGCGAGGCACGCATCCGCCGCATGCGTGAAGAAGTACGCGTCGCGCGTGGCCGACCGCCGCAGCGCGCAATCGACGATCTCTCGGCGCTCGGCGAACGTCTTGCAGCGATGGGAGACCCCGCTGAAGAGTCCACGTTCTTCGCGACGCTGGCGGACTTCCATGCTGAGCTGGCCGCCTGGCCCGCGGCGGAAGCTACGGCGCTGAAGGCAGTCGACGCCGCTTTCACGGCGCACGACACCAGCGTCACGGCTCGCGCGTCCCTCGCGTTAGGCGTGGCTCGCGTCGCAACGGCTGGGGCCGAGGCCTTCGCGCTCTTCCGCGATGCGCAGGCGCTCTTCGCGCACAGCGGTGATCGTCGCGCGCAGTCACGCTGCGCGCTGGAGCAGGGAGCGGCGCACATGCGCTCCGGATACCTCACGGAGGCACGCGCCGGCTTCATCAAAGCAGCAGAACTCGGACGTGCCGCGCACTCGGCCGTGTGTTGCGGCGAAAGCGCGCTGCGGACCGCAGAGCTGAATCTCAGGATCGGCGACATCACCTCGGCGCGCGAGCAGCTGGAGGACGCCAAGCGGCTGTTCGCTTCCGTGCGCGATCTACCACGGCGGACGCTGGCTGCCTTTGTCGAAGCGCAACTGCTGCGCGAGTCGCGCGATCTCGAGGGCGCAGCCGGCACGTTCGAGAACGTGGCGATTGCCGCGCGCGAGCTTGGGCGCCACTGGCTCGAAGCTGCAGCGCTCGCCGCTGCCGCGCTTACACGAATTGCTTTACAGCAGGCTGGAGCTGATGGCTATGGTGAGCGCGTCAACGAGATCGTCGCGCAGGTCCCCGACGGCCGCTGGTTCCCTGGACGTGAGCACGTCGAGGCTCTGAATATCCGGCTCGCCTTGTTAGGCGGTCATCCAGGAATTGCGGCCGACACCTTCGTTCGCGCGGTGCAATCGCTCGAGCGGCGCGACGTCTACGCCGCGTGCTGGCTTGCGGCAGAAGTCGCGCCGGTGCTACTGCGAGAGCGAATCACGTCGGTGCAGCCAACTGTGGAGCACCTCCGTAACCGCGCGGAGCGACTTGGCTTCGCGCTGCTGCTCGGGCGCATTCCTGCCCCTAGGCCTTGAGGACGAAGCTCACCTTCAGCAGCACGCGGTACTCGGTGATCTTGCCCTTCTGACACTTCACCTTCATTCCTGAAACCCACGCGCCGCGAACGTTGTCCAGGGTCTCGTTCGCCCGCGCAATTCCTGCCTTGACCGCATCGTCAAAGCTCTTACTAGAGGACGAGCTGATCTCGGTGACTCTGGCGATTGCCATCTGACTCACTCCCGTGTAGTTGACTTGCCCGAACGTGGGCACAACGTGAGCGCGTAGAGGTAGCATACGAGGCCGCGAGCAGCAACACGCTCGCCGGGCCTGCCCAGACGAGCCCAGCGATGATGTTGTGGTGCATTTCCACGCCGGGTTGTTCCCTCTGGTACCGTTCCAACTTTTGTGATTCATCAGCCTCCGATGCGCCACCCGTTTCCGGCAAAAAGCTCTGGTTCACCGAGTTGGAACGGCACTAGGTTTGTGAGCCGTATGTCGTCTTTCCTCTACCCACGGATAACAGCTCGCGTCGCGTGCCTGGTGGTCGCGGCCGCGCTGGCAGCTGGCGCCGCAAGTGCTCAGCAGCGCCGCCCTCCGGCGCGCAAACCAGTCACGCAACCCGCCGCCAAACGAGACAGCGCCGCGGCGAAGGACACGGGTCAGGTCAAAGCCATTGTCCCGTCGCTGCCGATGGGCTCCGTGTTCGGAACCGTGTACGACAGCGTGCATCAGGGCGCGCTTGTTGGCGCCGTCGTCTCCGTCGAGGGGACGTCGATAATGAACATCACGACCGACAAGGGCGCCTTCCGTGTAGACTCGATCCCGCCCGGCAAGTATGTCCTGCGCGTGACGCATGAGCTGCTCGATTCGTTAGGCATGTCGCTCTTCACGGATTCGCTTCAGGTGACCGACGCCGGCGTGACACCGATCTCGATCGCGATCCCTGCCGGCGAAACGCTCGTCGCCGCTTCCTGTCCGCCAGCTCGACGCACGTTAGGCCCGTCGGCCGTCATCGGCCGCGTCCTCGAAGCGGAAGCTGACAAGCCAGTGGCCGGAGCGCGCGTGTCGGTTGCATGGAGCGAGATGTCCATCCAGGACAAACTGCGCCGCGTACCACGCGTGCGCGAAGATAGATCAGGCGCCGATGGCGTCTTTCGCATCTGCGGCCTGCCGAGCGAGATGGTGGGAACTGTGCAAGCGATTCACAACGGAGTAACGACGTCCGAGGTGAAGGTCACCATCGAAGGACAGCCGTTGGTGATTCAGGGACTGCGAATCGGCAGCGCCGAGACCGTGGTTGCCGCGAATGACACGGCAGCGCAAAACCGCGCTCGGGAGCAGGCACAGGCCGCCGGTCAGCGTTTTTCCGCGGCGACGATGCGCAAAGGGCAGGCGTCGCTCACTGGCCGCGTGACGAACGGCGCCGGTCAGCCAATCGTTGGCGCGCGCGTCGACGTCCTCGGTACTCCTGGCGCTGCCCTTACGCGCGAGAATGGCGAGTTCAGTCTCTCAGAGCTACCGTCGGGCACGCAGACCGTAGTCGTTAGGCAGATCGGCTTCGCTCCAGTGGAGCAGGCAGTGGAGCTGTCCACGCGCGCTCCGGCCCGAGTGACGATCGCGCTCACGCGTGCGGCGCAGGTACTCGCGCCGGTCGCGGTAACCGCCAACGCAGACGCGGGACTCGATAAAATTGGCTTCAATCAGCGAAAACGCAGCGGGGGCGGATACTTCGTTACCTCGGCTGAAATCGAAAAGCGAGCGCCGAATCTGCTCACCGACGTGTTCCGCACGATCCCGAGCCTGCGCGTAGTCCCGAGCGGCACGGATTACGTGATCGAAAGCGCGCGTAACCCGACGAACGGATGCGTGAAATACTATATCGATGGCGCACCGTGGGAGGCCATCTACGCCGGCGACGTGGATCGTCTCCTACCGACATGGGAGATCGCGGCGATCGAGGTCTACAACGGCTCCAACACGCCCATGCAATTCCAGTCGCCGGGATCGTCGGGCTGCGCCTCGATCGTGATCTGGTCCAAGACTCGGACAGGCCGGGACAAGCGTTAGGTCGCATTGCCGATTTGCGGCTCGTCCGGCTCCATGTGAACGAGCACGCCCGAGACCTGTGGGATGCTCGCGCGAATCGCGCTCTTCACCTTCCCGCTGAGCACGTGCGCATCATGCAGCGTTAGGTTCGGATCTGCCTGCACGTGCACGTCGACGTGGTATGCACCGCCGTGTCTCCGCACCTTGAGTTTGTGCGTACCGCGCACGCCGTTCACGCCGCGCGCCGCGCTTTCCATCCGCTCGATCATCGGTCGCTCCGGCGATCGGTCCATGAGCTCTGCGATCGCAGGCCTGGCAACCCGTACTGCATTCACCATGATGACGGCCGACGCAACGAGCGCGGCCCAGTCGTCAGCGGACGCCCAGCGCCGGCCCTTCCATAACGCCAACGAGATTCCGACGAACGCCGCGAGCGACGTGAGCGCGTCGCTTCGATGGTGCCACGCGTCGGCGTGAACCGCCGAACTGTCTGTCGCCGTGGCGATGTCGCGCATGCGGCGGAACAGCACTTCCTTGATCACGATCACGCCCAGCAACACGAAAAGCGTGTAAGGCTCGGGGGCGTAGTGCGGCGTGCGAATCTCACGTAAGGCGGCGATGGCGATTCCGACTCCGGCGCCGATGAGAATCAGCGCGACGATCGCCGCCGCGAGCGCTTCCGCCCTGCCATACCCGAACGGGTAATCTTCGTCAGCTTCGCGCGAGGCAATTTGCAAACCGCCCCACACGACGAGCGACGCAACGATATCGATCGTCGATTCTACACCGTCTGCAACGAGGGCATACGAATGACCTATGAGCCCTGCGGCGACTTTGATGCTCGCGAGCGCGAAGTTGAGAAGCAGGCCGAATTGAACGGCTCGTATGCCGCGGTGAGCGCGCGTTTGCACACCTCAAAGAAAACCGCATTCGTCCGCGCCCGCCATGGACCAACGGCAAGGCGGCGCGACCGATTGGCCGCGCCGCCTAACGACTGTCTCAGTATCAATTGTTCAAGGATCAGTAGCCGCCCAGTCGGAAGCCGACGAGGAAGCTCACATTCGTGAACTCGTCGATATCCTGCATCTTGGCTTCCAGAGTGAATCCGCCGAAGCGCACGCCCCCACCAAAACCGAGCGCGCCCTTGAAATCGGAGTCGTTGAAATCCGAATCGTCGATGTTGAAGTCGCGATAGTAGAAGCCACCGCCGCCAAAGAGATACGGCTCAGCAGACGTGCCCGAAGGACGGAAAGCGAGCTCCAGATTCCCCGTCGCTCCAAGGTACCACAGGCTCGCATCCGGACCGGCGTCCCGCGAATGGTACGCGAAATACGGATCCACACGGACATTGAACGGTGAACTCGGCATGTGCCAATTCAACGACGCCGCGAGCGCCGGTCCCGCGTCGAAGCCGTTGTCACCTGTGGCAAGACCGCCGTAAAGCGTTAGGCCCGGACCTCGCACGCTGCGCTGGGCCGTCGCACTCGCCGATTTGACCGATGCGCGCGAGAAGCTCTGCGCTTGCGTCGTACCCACGAACATCGCTGCCGCGAGCGATGCCGCAGTAAGGGATCGTAGTGCACAAAACATGTGATACTCCTTGCGAGAGATTTGATCGCTGGCGGCTATTGCCGCTGCGCGTCGACACTCGAACCCAACCATTCACACCCACCCTGCCGCGCAAAGTGTCTCGCAAGTCTTATGCGTCAAGTTGGGCCGACACAGCACGGCTCGTTATGGGGTTTCGGGCAGCCCCAGCGATTGGCTGGTGTGCTAATGGTGCTGGCGCAGTCAGCGTGCCTGCGGCGTTAGGCAGCTTCGCCGGCCGTCTCTGTAGATTCGAGGGGAATGAGCACTCTCGCGACTTGCCGGCCGCGCCGCCTAACGAACTAATCGAGGCGATTGTTGTGACTAGCCGCCGAGTCTGAAGCCGACCAGGAAGCTCACGTTCGTGAACTCATCGATGTCCTGTAGCTTGGCCTCGAGCGTGAAGCCGCCGAAACGCACGCCACCGCCGAAGTCGAACGCGCCCTTGAGATCGGAGTCGTCGAAGTCCTCGTCCCCGCCTATTCCTTCGATGCTGATGCTTCGGAAATAGAAGCCGCCGCCGCCGAAGATATACGGCTCAGCTGTCGTTCCAGACGGACGAAAGGCTAGCTCCAGGTTTCCAGTCGCGCCGAGGAACCACAGGCTCGCGTCGGGCCCTTCGTCGCTCGAATGGTATGCGAAGTATGGGTCAAGGCGGACGTTGAATGGCGCGTCGGCAATGCGCCAGTTGAACGACGCCGCGAGCGCCGGTCCCAGGTCGAAGCCGTTGTCGCCAGTCGCGAGACCGCCGTAAAGCGTTAGGCTGGGTGATCCGCCTGTCCTGCGCTGCACGGTCGCACTCGTCCGCTTGTTGCTGAACGCGCTCGCCGACGCCGTTTGCGCCTGGACCGTGGCCGCGAGCGTCGTGCTAGCGAACGCCGCTGCGGTGATCAACCGTCGTGCACGAAACATTGATGCTCCTTGCGAGAGGTGACCGCCGCGATGTTCGCGGCCCCTACCAGCGAACTCTACTATTTTCGCCTCGCCGCCTATCTACCCTTCGTTCGGCGGCTTCCCGCCGCAATTCTCATGCGCCGCACTTAACCTGCAAGCTACGCCTCGTTATGCATCGCGTCAGGCGGGCTCAGCGATTGGGCTCGTTCCTAACGACGCCAGCGCAGCACACTGAGAACGTCGGAGAAATCGTCCGTCCAAACTTTGACGTCGGCGCTCGGCGCGAGCACGCGCCAGAGCGGCTGCCTAACGAGCGCAGCGAGCGTGGCCGGCGAACGCGCCAGCGCAACCCAGCGCGATCCGTGTTTGAGCTCCAACCGCTCCTGGGGCGTCACGTCATGGTCGCCGACGGCGCCGGCCAAGCGTGCATCGCGCGCCAACTCCACGACGACAGGTTGCAGTTCGAGATAGCGGTTACTGATGTGCAGGAGCACGATGCCGCCGCTACGCAGTTTGCGCATGTAGAGTCTGAGCGCCTCGCGCGTCAGCAGGTGCACCGGAATCGCGTCAGAGCTGAACGCGTCGAGCAGGATCAGGTCGAACGTCGAATCGGGAACGGCCGCGAGCGACAGGCGGGCATCGCCCAGCACGATGTCTGTCTCTGGTGCGCAATCGCGCAGATATGTGAACAAGCGCGGCGAGTTTGCGATGCGTACCATGACCGGATCGATCTCGTAAAACGTCCACGTCTCTTCAGGACGCCCGTAGCAGGCGACTGTTCCAGCGCCGAGTCCGACCGCCGCCACGCGACGAACCGGTACGTCCGTGAGCGTGCTGGCGAAGAACTGGCCTAACGGGCCGCCGCGATGATAGTACGTGAGCGGTTCAGTACGATGCTCGGGAAGGCGATTCTGCCCGCCGTGCGTCGTCGTTCCGTTGGTGAGTACGTTGTACTGGAACGATGACTTGACGCGATACACGCCGAAGAACGACCGCGCCTGGACCAGGATGTCCGAATCGGCCTTCTGGCCGACCTGGTACCCGGCGTACATCGCGGCCGCACCTAACGCGAGACGCAACGGACGCGTCACGAACGTGGACGTGATGAGGGCAGCAGTGCCGAGCACGATGTGGGGGCCGTAAGTGCCCCATTCCCCTGGCGGCTTCGGTAGTCTGAACAGCGCAACGACGGCCGCGAACAGCAGCGCCGGTACCACCACGTCGAAGACGAGAGAACGTCGCGTGTATGCTCGCCCGGCCATGGCCCAGGCGGGCCGTAAGCCAAGCGCAAGGATCAGGGCGTACGGATACTCGCGCACCGTATTGTACAACAGCGGTGCCACTACCACGTTGAACACACCGCCTAACATTCCACCGACCGCGATCCACAAATAGAACCCGGTCAGGTACTCCACCCGTGGTCGCGTGTCGGCAAGCTCTCGATGGCAAACGAGAGCCGTGACGAAAAACGCCAGCAGATGCAGCCCCGCGACCATCGTGATGCGTGGGCTGCCACCGACCAGGAGCAGAATCAGCAGCACAAGGACCAGCGGCAGCTGGAACCAGAGCATGAACGTGCGGTTCATGAGCGGACGCCGCGCGAAGACGACCACGAAGCTCAGCAGGTAGAGCGCCAGCGGGATGACCCAAAGCAGCGGCACGGACGCGATGTCCGTGCTGATGTAGGTCGTCACGCCGATCAAGAGACTCGAAGGCACGAACGTCAAAAGCACCCAGCGCAGCCGCCAGTGCGCGTTAGGCACGATGCTCGGTGCCGCAATGTCGTCCTCCAGCGCCGCGATCTGCTCCTCCTCGGTTTTGGTCTCCGGAGGCACTGGCTCGATGGCCTTGGAGCGCGCGCTTGTGCGCCACACAACGAACGTGCATAGCGCGAGGAGGGCGAGAAGCGTGAGATAGCCGATACTCCACCAGCGTCGCTGCTCCACGAGACGCAGGTTCGGCTCGATGAAAAACGGGTAGCTCAGCAACGCTACGAAGCTCCCAAGATTGCTCGCCGCGTAGAGGAAATACGGATTGTCGGCGCGCGGATGATTCGTCGCTGCGAACCAGCGCTGCAGGATCGGCGCGCCAGCCGCGACAAGGGTGAAGGGCGCGCCTAACGCGATGACGAGGAGGCCGATCAGCCATGCGATCGGAACGACGCCCTGGATCGGTCGCTCGAAACCACGCGGGATCCCGATTGGCAGGCTCGCCATCGCCAGAAACAGCAACCCTAAGTGCACCAACGCCTGCATCCGGGCACTGAGCAAGCGTGTGCCTACGTGCGCGTACCAATAGCCGGCGAGCAGCGCGGCCTGGAAAAACAGAAGGCAGGTGTTCCACACCGCTGGCGTTCCACCGAGCCGCGGTAGCACGAGCTTCGTGAACATCGGCTGCACGGCGAAGAGCAGCGTCGCATTCATGAAGATCGTGACCGTGAAGACGATCGCGATCAGCAGGTATTGCCGCTCGTCGACGCGCGCGCTGCTACTCATTTCGCGAATGTGTGCAGCAAATCGACCAGGAGCTAGTCGCCTCGAGCTGCTGTCAGCTATCGGCTGGCAGCCGTCAGCTCACGGCTTTAGTTACCTAATTCGCTCCAGGGCAGCCGTTAGGTGCCTACGCTCTTTCGGAACATAGAAATGCAACCCGCACGCAATGAGCCCAGCCCTATTCATCGCGCGCCTGTACCACGCGCTCGGCTTCGCTGCTTTGCGCTGAAAATCCCCCTCGGCGTCATCCTCGCGTGTAAAGATCTCGATGTAGATGGGTCCGCGCGCCAGGTCTCGTAGTGCTTTGAGACCCGTATGTACCTCACGGTCCGCGACATAGTTCAGCACGCCGCAGCAGATAACGAGATCGAAGGCTTTCGGAAGTTTGAGATCGCGCAGGTTGGCGAACGTTCCCTGTTGAATGTTTCGCCGACGACCGTAGCGCCGCACCGCGTACTCGCTCGGATCGACGCCATAGTAGCGAAGGCCTGGTCGCATGCGCCGGAGCAAGGGCCGCCAGTTCCCCTCACCAGCGCCGACGTCGAGCACGCTCGTTATGCGTCGCTCGAGCAGATATTCCGCGACACCCACGACGAACGCGACTTGCCGCGCGAGGTAGGGCAGCGACTTCACGCGGTGCGCGGGGTGGCGATACCACTTGTCGAAGTAGGCGCGGTTGTAGTGCGCCGCCTCACGGACGAGCTTCACGGAATGCGAATGATGGCCTGCATGCGCCACGGCTCATCGGCGTCGACGCGATAGCTGTATCGCACGCCCGCACGCCACGTCTGATTCATGGAGAATGGAACGAAATCCGACGTCAGCTCGACGCCGGCGGACCGATAGTATGTCTTGAAGCGCCCGCCCGATGAGTATCCGATGCTGTAGTCTCCAAAGGCTTCTGCTTGCAATCGCCTAACGAAAAGGAGCGGCCCAACGTTGAGGTCAGGATACCAGAGGGGCAAGGCGTACGACCCTCCCGCGCGCCAGATTCGAAACCGCGCACGAGCGTCGTAGCCGCGCGCGAAGGGCAGCTCGCTCGAATACGCGTAATTCGTCGGCCGCTGTTCCTCGATCGCGGCGATCGCCGAAAGCCCGTGATGTCGGAACGGTCCGCGCATTGACGCTCCCGCTTGTAGCATGTACGCGTGGCCGAAGTAGTCCCCGCCGAACGGCGTGTGACGATACCTCCCCAGCGCATACACACCGGTGCCGACCAGGTCGCGATAGGCGGCGGGCTCCGAGTGCGCGGCGAACAGCGTGTATGTCATCGTGTTCAACGTGCCGTTGTTGTTGTCCAGTGGAAACTCGACGGGCTGTCCCTCGATGTGCGTATAGCCTAACGAAGCAGCGGCTACGAGTTGCTGAACGGCGAGCCCGCGAACCGCCGTAAGCGGAAGTCGCGCGGTCAGGGTCGTAGATCGCTCGCGCCATTTGAACGGGATAGTAGCACCGGTGGAGTCGTCGTATGTAGACGCATCGGTGCCGACGCGTAGCCCCAGGTCGAAAATCGGAAATAGCCCGGCGTAACTCAAACCGAAGTCGAGGCCTTGAGTCCCACGTGCTGGATTGAAGCGATACGCGAAGCTTTGACCAAACGTGTTCAGGACATTTCGCGAGTACGTCTGTATGATCCAGGGTTCGACGTCATCGCCGGGAAAAATGGCCATGCTGTGTCTGATGGGCCGAAGGCCTCGATACGGCTGAACGGGCCAGACAGTGGCTGAGTCCACACTGACAATCGTTGCTTCCTGCACGACGAGTGGCTCGACGAACGGGGCCATGTACATACCGTTGTTCGCCACTGGCCATGTTGCTGGTTCTACGAGCGCTTCGGCGATTTCGTCACCATTTGCTCCATAATCGCGAAACAGCAGCGTCGCGCGACCTGCGATTGTCGCAACGTCGGCGTGATACGCACCGAACCTCCGCGACGTGACTTGATACTGCTGCTTCGTAGACACGTCGACAGCGTGAATGTTGTCGATGCCGCTCTGCGGCGAGCCGAAAAAAACGCGACCGCCCAGCTCCGCTGGTTGCGACATCGCATCGAACGTCCACGGCACGAGCGTATCGCTCGCGGCGCTTTCGACACTCAGCCGCACGAGCGCGTTTCCTCGCGTCTTCCCGATGGCGACGAAGGTGACGAATTGCCCATCCTCGCTCCACGCGGGATTCGTGAGGAAGTGGTTTGCCGCGTTCGGATAGTCTCGCACGACCGCACCTGTCTGCGAGTCCAGCAGCAGGAGTCGCGATCGGCGCGCGCCTGACATTTCCAGCGCCGCAATTCGAGTTCCGTCCGGCGACAGCGCGACAGCATATATGCGAGTGCCATCACGCACAGTCCGCACGCGTCGAGTGCCAAGGTTCAGCTCTTTGATCGTGAGATAGTCGAGCAGGCCCCAGCGTGGATCCACGTCGTATTCGAGCCAGATCACGCGGTCGGCGGCGACGTGAAACGGAAACTCTCCACGTCCGGGAAAGTGTCGCAGCAGGATCTCCTCACGCCCCGCTCGGTCGATGCGCACAAGGGGCGTGACGTTATCGAGATCAGTGTACGCCGCGATGATCGAGCCGTCGCTCGCGTACTGGGGCCAGTGCCACACATGGTACCCGCGTCTCGGCTGCGTGCGCGTAGTTGCCGCCGTTTCGCGCACTTGCGCGGCTTGCGTGCGCCAGATCGAGTCGGCCTCGGCCAGCGCGTCACGATGCAGCTCACCTAACGACTTTCCTGTCTCCGCCGAGAGTGCCATCGAGAGCGCGTATGGTGTGAGCGGATTGCGCGTCGCGCGGCGAATTACTTTGGCCCAGACGTCGGGACCGTACGTGCGGCGAGCGTAGGCGGTGAGCAGATACCCCAGCTCATAGGCACCGGGATAGTACGTGCGATACGAGCGCAGCCACGCCGGGTAGTGCGGATACTCCTGCCCCGTTAGGCGCATCGCGCGCACGCGATTCATGAACGACGGCTGCCTGCCGCGGCCACCCAACGTAAGCGCTGTTTCCGTGCCGACGGCATCGCCCTCCCACAACCAATCCGGGAAGTAGAGCCGCCCTGCGAGTAGCGCCGTCGCCTCGTCACCGAAAATGCGCGACGCGAGACCGATGATCCCGCTGCGCATCAAGCGCTCCTGCGCGATGTGTCGTCCTTCGTGCACCGCGAGAATGTTGTACCACTCGACAGGTCCGGCGAAATCCGCGGACGTCTTCGGCAGCGGATGCCAGATCGTGCGCCGCGGAAACCAGGAGACGAATGCGTTTGGAATGAGCGACTGGGCCGCCAGCAGCACAGGGATACGTTCGGGGCGCTTACCTAACGTGTGTATCAACGGGTCGTACGCCCGCTCCAGCAGCGTGGCCGCTCGCTGCGCATCCGCGGTCATCGAATCGCTGAAGATCAGCGTGAAGTGCGGGGTCACGATTTGCCGCCATTTCACGCTTCGCGAATGCTGCTGAGCGGAGAGTTGCGTGAGCAACGGCGCCTGCGCGCCGAGATGCGTCGTCACGCCGCACGTCGCGGCCGCGAGAGCGAACGTGACTGCGCGCGTACGTAAGCGCATCAAAAGACGGCTCGGAACGCCTCGCTCAAGTCGATCGAGAATGTCCAGCGCCCTGCTGTACCGCGCAGGCCGCGCGCCGCCTCGATGCGAATCAAATCGAAGAAGAACTCCAGAGCGATTCCTAACGAAGGATAGAAGCCGTTCGAAGCTACGCTCGCACTGGACGGTTCCGCGATCCCTATCGCGTGCGCGTAAGGCAAAAGGCGCGCGCTCCCGGGCGACTTGCCGTATCGCGCGAGCGACAACGACGGGAATGGCACGCGAAAGCCATACTCCGCGTGTAGTGCGGCGCCGCGTTCCGCCCGCAATCCATGATAGGGGTACCCCGGTCCGCTCACCGGCCCGCCGAGGTACACAAGCGCCTGCGGCGGTATCTCATCGGATGAACCCGTGATCGCTCCGAACCCGCTGAGTCGCAGCACCTGCTCGGCGCGCTCGCGCGTGAAGCGCAGCTGCGTCGTCGCTCGAACGAAACGCGCGTGCGACGCCGCGCTGCTAGCGCTGGGTGCACTGAGGTCCGCGCCGCGCAGCGTCCCCTGCAAACGCAGCTCGCCTCCGCCAAGAGAAATCGTGCGCGCCGCGCGCAGATCAACCTGTGGACCCTCGAGGCTCCACGCCGGGATCGTCGGCTCGAACCTCCCGTGCGCCGAGCTGGCGTGCACGCTGAGCGCGCGTTGCCGCACGTACGCCGCTTCGAGATCCCAGCGAATGCCTAACGCGCCGGCCGATAGATTCAGTCCCGAGCGTCGTGCATCCAACGGGTCCGTGTAGTCGCTGCCGAACTCCTGCGCCGCGAGACTGTTTTTGAGCGAGCTTCCCTCCGAGATGTCGCCGGCCTCCAGATAGTCTCGCTCGGCGAACGCCACGAGCTCCACGCCCGCGAGACCGACGCCTAAGGCGGCGCGACCCTTGACCTGCTCGTCATCCTGCCCGTAGCGCGCGCGCACGGCGGCGTTCCAGGTGCCCGCCCACTGGCGCCTGTAGCCGGCGCCTAACGCGAGTCCTTCCACGCGGTTGAAACGCACGAAGTCGCTGATCGAGCGCGCCGATAGCGCGCTGCCGCGCGCCCGCGCCAGCATCGAACGCGAAACGAGATTCTGCGCAATCGCCTGAACCTTGGCGATGTCCTCCTCGCTGACTGTCGCGATGTCGCTCGGCAGGATCTCCGAAAGGGCTCCGTTCCACTGGAATCCTTGGCGCCGAGCGAAGGGCGCGCGTGAAATCGGCGGACCGGTGAAAACGGCCGCGTCGATTGGAAGGTTGATCTGATAACAGCAGATCTGCCACGAGCCGCGAATGATCCCGCGCACAGGCATGTCGAGCCACGTCCCGGCGCGAGCAACCTCGAGCTCTTGGCGCCGCGGAAGCCAGAAGCGTCCCTCGATGAGCGCGTTCTCGAGCACCACGCTGAGACGTTCGATGCGCCGATCGAGAATCGCGGCATCCGTGAACGTGAGCGACATGCGCACGATGTCTGCGCTCCCCTGGTCGAGGAATAGCGAGCCGACGACGCGCGCCGCGCGTGGGTCGCGCGGCTTCACCGCGACCTCGTACACGGCGATCTTGCGATCCGGAAGCGTGATCGTCAGCGAATCGCGCAACGCGTACTGGTAGATCGCTTCCGCGTTAGGCGCGAGCGGGTGCGGCACGTCGCGCACGTCGCGACCTTCACCGAGCCGGATCAGGTTCGGGAAGTTGCTCTGTACGATGCCGTAGCGATCCTGGTAGTAGCCGATGTCGCCCGGCAGGAGCAGCGTGTCGCGAATCCCGACGATCAGCTGCTTACTCGAGGCGGGAGCCTTCCAAAAGACGTCGACAGCGATCTGATCGGCCTTGACGACCCGCGGTGCCATGAATCCCGTGTCGCCGAGCTGCGCCAGGAAGAGCAGCCGTCCGGTGGCACGGGACTGATAGCCCGCCAACGCCGTGTCAGATATTTGCGCACTGCGACGTACGATCCCTCGGCGCACGAGGTCGAGCGTCACCCGGTCATCCCACACTTGCGCGCGAAGAGAGGCAGCGCTTATGGCAGCGCCGGCAACCAGGAGAACGGACCTAACGACGTGCGGGAGCAGGCGCAGCAAGGCTCGGCGCTTTGCGATCGGCAACGCAGTCATCCCCGGTACTGTAGTCACCCGCAAACGCCTCGCGGCAGTCGGGCCGCATCCCGAAGGCCACCGCTGAGGGCTTTGACGCCCGGCGTGACACTCGGGTGCAGCATTATAGGCAACTCCGTCGTAAGCCACTCACTGGTGGCTTGCCCTTCCCAAGCAGGCACGGCCTATTATCCGCAACTCGCGCCTTTGCACCTGTAGGAGGGTGCTATGAAGACACTGCCCGTCGTTCGCTCCATCGCCACTTGGTGTGCCTGCCTAACTGCCTTGGGCGCCATGGCAAAACCCATCGCGGCTCAGGGGTCGGCCGGCAAACGCCCCATGACATTCCTGGACGTGCAGCTCATGAAGCAGGTCGGCGCGACAACGCTGAGCCCGGACGGGCGCCAGATGTTGTACACGCTGTCCACCATGAACTGGAAGGACGCTAAGCGATTCACGGACATCTGGGTCGTATCGACAGAGCGCGGAGTCGCGTCGGCGCGCCAGCTCACCTTCACCGCCGACAAGAACGAAACCTCGCCGCGCTGGTCGCCGGACGGTTCGTTCTTCGTCTTTAGCTCGAACCGCGACACCCCGAACAACGGAACCGCACAGCAACTATATGTGATGCATGCTGATGGCGGTGAGGCCCGTAAGCTCACCTCCGCCACGGACGGCGTCGGCCAATTCGAGTTCACGCGCGACGGTCGCTGGCTCGTGTATTCGGCCGGCAAGAACGAGGAGCAGCAGGTCTGGATACTTCCAGTCGCCGGTCTCGAAAGCGCTACGCCGGTTCAACTCACCAAGCATGCCACGCCTGTTCGCAACTGGCAGCTCTCGCACGACGGCCGCACGCTCGTCTTCGTGTCGCCGGATAGCGTCGACAAGGACAACAAGCTGCGCATGGAGAAGAAGTTCGACGTGCGCGTGCGCAACGAACCGCTCCCTGTCGACCATCTCTGGGCCGTCGATATCGCCAGCAAGAGCGAGAAGCGCCTAACGTCTGGTCTCGACTACAGCGTGCGCGGTTACGTGCTCTCGGACGATGGCAAATGGGCCGGCTTCTCCGCCACCAAAAACGATCGTTATGCTCGCAACATCACCGAAGAAGCCATCAACGCTGATCTCTATCTGCTCGATCTCTCGAATAACTCGATCGAGCGCCTGACAACCAACGTCGACATCGGTGAGAGCGGCCTCTCGTTCTCGCCGGATGGTCAGTGGATCGCCTTCTCCGCGGCGAACGATTTCAATTACTTCCGCGACAACAAGCTCTACATGCGCCGCACGACCGACAAAGGCGGCCAATGGAAGAAGTACGGTGCGTCGTACGACGGCGACGTTGGTGTGAATTGGTGGAGCGCGGACGGCAAGACGATCTACTTTGCTGACGGCGTGCGTGCGACGCAGCAGCTCATGTCGCTCGATGTCGCCAGTGACAAGGTCACGCAGGTCACGCAGGAGAAGGCGTCGACGAACGTGCAGTACGACGAGGACTCCAAGCGCTATCTCATCAACTACGCTGATCCGACGCATCCAGCGTCGCAATACATCGCGCGCAGCATCGACGACGTGAAGGACAAGTCCAAGTGGACGCAGCTCACGAACGCGAATCCTCAGGCGGCTGACTGGGCGCTGGGCAGCGCCGAAGAGATCACCTGGAAGTCCAAGGACGGTAAGATGGTCGGCGGCGTGCTCCTCAGGCCGTACAACTATCAAGCCGGCCGCAAGTACCCACTGATCGTCGCGATTCACGGTGGCCCCGCCGGGGCCGACGTCCTCGGTTTCAATGGTGGGTACGGATCTCAGATCTACGCCGGACAAGGCTTCGCGGTGCTGATGCCTAACTATCGCGGCTCCACGAACTACGGCGAGGCGCACAAGATGGGCATCGTCGGTGACTATTTCAAGAAAGGGTACGAGGACATCATCACCGGGGTGGATTATCTGATCGCGGAAGGCATCGTGCATCCCGACAGCATGGGCGCGTTAGGCTGGAGCGCGGGCGGCCACTGGTCCAACTGGATCCTCGTCAACACGTCGCGTTTCAAGGCGATTTCAACCGGCGCGGGCACGTCCAACTGGATTTCGATGTACGCCCAGAGCGACGTGCAGCGAAACCGGCAGAACTACCTCGGCGGCAAACTCCCGTACGACGACTTCGAAGCGTACTGGAAGCAATCGCCGCTCAAGTACATCAAGAACGCGAAGACTCCGACGATGATCCACGTCGTGGACGGCGATCCGCGTGTGCCGCGGCCGCAGAGTGAGGAGCTGCACATGGCGCTCAAGAAGCTCGGCGTCCCGACTGAGTTCTACGTCTATCCGGGCGCGACGCACGGCATCCCCGATCCCCGTAACCAGCTGCTTAAAGGCGTTGCGGAGCAGATGTGGATGGAGCAGTGGATCCGCGGCAAGCGCAAGTTCGAATGGAAGGACGTCCTCAAGACGCTCGAGGAGGCGGAACAACGCCAGGGCGTAGCCGCGACCACGTCGGATTCCCGTTAGGCAGCTTGCCTGAATGGTTGCAACGGCCCGCGCCCCCAGAAGCGCGGGCCGTTTGCGTTGCCGGTCTGTGACTCACAGACTTTCGCGCAGTCCCCGGTACTCGCCACATTACTCCGTCGCCAAGCGAGGCTTCATTGTCGGATCTGCAGTACCGCCCCCGCTCCATCACCGAAATCATCGACGCAGCCTTTCAGCTGTATCGCCAGGACGCGCTGCGCTACATCCTGATCACCGCGGTGGCGTATGCTCCAATGCTCGTCTTTCAGCTCGTATTCCTGGAGCCGACGAGCGTCTCCGTTGCCACTGGACTGTTCGGCTTCGCGAGCTACGTGGTCGGTTTCTTCTCTTTCGCACTCATGTCGGCGTCGCTGGTTAGGCTTTCCGCCGAAGCGTACCTCGGCCGTGACATGGAGATCGGCACCGCGATCAGGGAAGTTTTGCCGCGCGTCCCATCGATTCTCGCCGGCACGCTCATTCGGGTTATCCTGATCTTCTTGTCGGCGCTGGTGCTCATAATTCCTGCGTTCTGGATGTTCGCGCGCACGTTCGCCGTCACGCCGGTGATTGTGCTGGAGCGCGCCGATGTTGCACGCGCGCTCAACCGGTCGGCACAGCTCTCCACCAATAGGAAGCTCGCCATTCTCGGCTGCTACGCATTGACCTTTCTCATCTTTTATGTGGTGACGCTGGCTTTCGGATTCGTCGCTGCACTGGTTGGCGGCGGGATTCTCTTCACGCTCATCACGACGGTCGCGACGGTCGTGATCTATCCCGTCATCGGAATCATGGAGATGGTGCTGTACTACGATTCTCGGATCCGCGCCGAGGGCTACGACGTCGAACTCATGGCCAACGCGTTAGGCACTTCGACCCGCTGAGCGCGGCCCCCGTGCTCACCCAGGCTGCGGATTCGCTCGCGCACTGGCCCCCTACCGCCGTGCACGACACGGTAAGCGCGATCGTGCGGCAAACCGTCTTCCAGCAACGGCTCGGCCGTTCCCTCGCCGAACGATTCTGGGCGTGGCTTTGGGAACAGATCGCGGCGCTGTTTAGCACCGTTGCTGGGACACCGACGGCACGCACGATTACGCTGTTCGCGGCCGCATTACCCATCGCCGCGTTGATCGTCCGCTTCGCATATTCCACGCGCTTTGAACGCAGGCTTCCTCGCGCCAGCCAGCGAGGCAGGAGTTTGAGCGCAGTCTCGCTCCCAACGTTGGACGAGGCACGGCGCCTGGCGAGCGAGGCTCGTTATGCAGAAGCGATGCACGTGCTCTACGCGGCACTTCTCGACGCGCTGGCGCATCGTCGCCTCATCAGGCTTCACTCTTCGAAAACGAGCGGCGACTTCGCGCGTGAGCTGTCCACGCGCGGGCATCCCGCCCAGGACCCGTTTCGCTCATTCGCGCGCCGCTTCGATCGGCTCTTCTACGGATACGACACGTGCGACGCCACAGCGTTCGACGCGCTCTGGCGCGACGCCGAGAGTGTATTGCGCAGCACGGCGCAGAGCGGGGCGGCATGACGGAATCCACGACGAAGCAGACCAGGCGCCGTCGAGAGCTCATCCTGCTCGCGGCTGTACTGCTCTTCTTCATCGCTGTCGCGCTCTTCACTCCGCAGCAAACGCTCAGCAGGGATTGGCGCGCGTCATCTCTATCCGCTGAACCGCGTGGCGCGCGCATCGCCTACGAGCTGGCCGATCGGCTTGGTTGGACGAGTGCACGGAGCTACAGCGATTCGATCACGCCTGACGAGCGAACCATCGCGGTCGTGCTCAGTCCGCCCCTAAACTTCCGCGCGAAGGAGGCGCATGCCCTGCTCGAGGCTGTGCGCCGGGGTGGCGCGCTGCTGTATGCGATGGGTGATGAAACGCTCAACGATTCACTGCATCTGCATGTCGGCCCTCCAGGTTACGAAATCCGCCCCGATTCCTTGCAGCCCGCGGGTGAATCGTGCGTAACGCCGAATCCGTTCTCCGATCGAGTAATCACTTCGTTCCAGGGACGCAGTCTCTTTCTCCTCGCCGTTGAAGATTCGGGCAGAATCGCCGCCCCGGTCGACACGCTCGTAACCGTCCGCATCGAATCCGCAAAGCCTGACAGCCTAACACCGACAGTCCGGCCGGCCGTCATCGGCTTCAAACTCGGACGCGGGCACGTGATCGCGATCGGCGACGTCGATCTCTTTCGCAATGAGAACATGCGCATGTGCGCCTGGGATGCCGCCGTACAGGTCGTGCGCATGTTCGAATATCTGCGTGGACCAGAGGGGCCGTCAGCACGCACGACGCTCGTGTTCGACGAGTACCATCAGGGCAACGGCGTTAGGCCGGGCACCACGCGCGCGATCACGCGCTACCTGCGCAATACGTCCTCCGGCAAGGCGCTGGCCCAACTCGGCGTCGCTGGTATCGTGCTTCTACTCGCATTGGGCCCTCGAGCGCTCGCGCCGCGGGACCCTGAGCGCATCGAGCGTCGCTCACCATTGGAGCACGTCGACGCGCTGGCCCGTGCCTACTGGCAGGTGCACGCAACCCGCACCGCCACGCGTCGATTGCTGCGCGGTATTCGCCGACGCACGGAGCATCGCTTCGGCGGCGCGCGACGAGATCTCGCGGACGAGGACTTCCTCGGCTGGGTGTACGAGCGAATCCCCACGCGACGGGACGACATCGCGCTCGTGAAGAACGCCCTCACGGAGCAAATGCCGCGCAAAGACTTCACGCGCGTTGGTGAAGCGCTCCGACGGATCGAGCACGATCTACTCACGCACCGCTCATGACCTCCTCTGATCTCAGACCTCAGACCTCAGACTTGTCCCTTGAGGAAGGCTCCGAGCTCCTGCGGCAAATCCATCGAGCCGTCTCCTCGCGCATTATCGGCCAAGCCGCCGCGATCGACGACGCGCTCGTCGTCTTTCTCGCGCGCGGACATCTCCTGATCGAGGGCGTGCCTGGCACTGCCAAGACCCTGCTCGTGCGCGCGATAGGCACCGCGTTAGGCATCAAGTCGGCGCGCATACAGTTCACGCCCGACCTCATGCCGTCCGACGTCACCGGCGTCAGTCTGCTGCGCGACCCGGCGCGTGGCTTCGAGTTTCAGCCGGGACCGATCTTCACAGCCATCCTGGTCGCCGACGAGATCAATCGCGCACCGGCAAAAACGCAGGCCGCGCTGCTCGAAGGAATGGCCGAGCGTCAAGTCACAGTCGATGGCGTCACGCGCCCGCTGGATCCGCTGTTCACGGTCTACGCCACGCAGAATCCCGTTGAGCACGAGGGGACGTATCCACTCCCCGAGGCGCAGCTCGACCGATTCCTGCTCAAAGCCGTCGTTCCCTACCCGTCGGCCGAAGCCGAGCTGGAGATGCTCGCCCTGCACGAAGGTGGCTTCGATCCCGAGCGGGACCGCACGTTAGGTATCCAGCCCGTCGTGTCGCAGCAGCAAGCGCTTGCGCTG
>DASYRX010000218.1:0-8520 GCA_036003845.1 Gemmatimonadaceae bacterium
ATCCTGGCCCCACTTCGCGCGGTCCGCGGCGATGAACTGATCGATGATGGGCTGTGCGGTATTGGCGAAGTCACCGAACTGTGCTTCCCACAACACGAGCGCTTTCGCGTCGGCCGTGCTGTAGCCGTATTCGAAGCCGAGAACCGACATCTCGGAGAGCGGCGAGTTATAGATCTCGAAGGTCCCGAGCGCGTTAGGCAAGTGCTGTAGCGGCGTGTATTTCTCGCCGGTTTCGGTATCGTGCAGCACCGCGTGGCGGTGCGAGAACGTGCCACGCTCCGTGTCCTGCCCAGTCATGCGCACGTGCACGCCGTCCATCAGGGTGCTCGCCAGCGCGAGTGCCTCTGCGTGCCCCCAATCGATGCCTCCGGCCTCGCCTAACGCATCACGGCGGCGCTCGAGCTGCTTGGCCAACCGCGGATGCACGTGGAACGTCGCCGGCCAGGACAGCAGACGCTCGTTGAGCGCGACGAGCTGCTCCGCGCGCACGGTCGTATCCGCTGAACGCACGATTGCGCCGTACTCTCCCGTCACCGGCTCGACGTCCGGCTCGCTCTTGCGCTCCGGATCGTCGTGCACCGAGGCCAATCGCTCGCTGACCTCGCGCTCAATCGCGCTGACGTCCTCCGGCGTGACGACGCCCTCGCGCACCAGCCGATCGGCCCAGACCTGCCGCACGGTCGGATGCTTGCGGATCGCCGCGTAGAGCGCCGGTTGCGTGAACGTCGGTTCGTCGCCCTCGTTATGCCCGTAACGACGATAGCCAACGAGGTCGATCAGGAAATCCTTACCGAACTTGGCTCGATAGGCAGCGCCTAACCGCATCGCTGCAACGCACGCTTCGGGATCGTCAGCGTTCACGTGCACGATCGGCACCTCGAAGCCTTTGGCGAGATCGCTCGCGTAGAACGTCGAGCGCCCTTCGCTCGGATCCGTGGTGAAGCCGACCTGGTTGTTGACGATGATGTGCAGCGCGCCCCCGACGCGGAATCCGTTCAGGCGCGAGAGATTGAACGCTTCGGCGACGACGCCCTCGCCGGGGAACGCGGCGTCGCCGTGCACGAGCACGGGGACGACAGCCGCTTCGTCGCGCGTCGCACCTAACGCGAGCAGGCGCTGACGCGCCCGCGCGACGCCGAGCAGCACCGGATTCACGATCTCCAGGTGGCTCGGATTCGGGAGGACCTGCAGCGCGAGACGCACGCCCTCAACGTCAATCTCGGTCTCGAAGCCGAGGTGATACTTCACGTCGCCCGTTTCACTCTCTCCGTCGTCAGCATGTTTCCCATCGAATTCGTCGAAGATTCGTGCGAACGGCTTTCCCAGAACGTGCGCCAGGACGTTGATGCGCCCGCGGTGCGCCATGCCGATCACGATTTGACGCGCGCTGCGCCTGGCCGATTCCTGGACCAGTGTATCGAGCACGGGAACGAGGAGATCGTTTCCTTCGATCGAGAAGCGCTTCACGTTGACGTACGCGCGCGCGATGTAGCGCTCGAGACCGTCGACTGCGCTCAAGCGCTGCAGCATGGCGCGCTTTTCGTCTTTCGTGAGATAGCGCGGGATCTCCTCGTGCTCGATCACCTGTCGGAACCAGAAGCGCTCGGCCTCTTCCTCCAGGTGCATGAACTCATAGCCGATCGTGCCGGAGTAGATCTGACGCAACCTGTCGGCTACATCCGCCGCCGTCCCAAGATCGAAGCCTAACGCGATGGCCGGAACGTGCGCCAAGTCCTGTCCCGCTATGCCGTAGAACTCCGGCGTTAGCTCGGCGGCGCCGGGCGGCTTGGCGCCTAACGGGTCGAGCTGCGCGGCCAGGTGTCCGTAATGGCGGATCCCATCGATCAGCGCGGCCGCTCCAGCGACCTTGCGCAAATAGGCCGGCTCGGCGGAGACCGACGTCTCCCCGTCGCCAGCTCGCGACGCCATCCCCGATCCGAGTGACTGCGCCAGACGAAAAAGCTGGCGCCAGGACTCGTCGACCGAATCCGGATCGCGCTGGTAATTCTCGAATAGCTCTGCGATGTACGCGTCGTTGAAGACGCTCGAGGAAGAAGCACTCATATGGCGGAATCTAACCCGGGCTCAATGCCCAGCTATCAAATGAGTGTGGCCGCTCACTCCACCACGAGCTCTGTCGGGATCAACAGCGTAAACGTCGATCCTTCACCGGGTTCCGAGATGAGTTGAACGCAACCACCTAGCAGCCCCGAGAGACGCTGCGCGATGAAGAGGCCGAGGCCCGTACCGCCGTGACGACGCGTCAGGCCGGGCTCGAGTTGGGCGAACGGCTCGAAGATTCGCCGGTGCGCGTCACGCGGAATGCCAGGACCCGTGTCGGTGATGTCGAAGCGCGCCATACCAGCTTCTTCGCTCGCCGAAAGCGTGATCTGACCAACGTCCGTGAATTTGACGGCGTTCTCCGCCAGGCTCACGAGAATTCGACGGACTTTGTCAAAGTCAGATTCGATCGTCTCCGGCGCGGCGGACAAATCGAGAACTACTTGCAGCCCTTTTCGTCGCGCCTGCGGATCGATGGCGATGGCGATCGCGGCGAGCATGTCGCCCACAGCGACTGTTCCGGGACGCACAACCTCGCGACCGCCTTCGATCGACGAGAAGCTGAGCAGCTGATCGATGATTGCCGAAAGGTGTTCGGTGACGCTGCGCATGCGCTCAACCAGATCGCGCTGTGGTGCGCTGAGTTCTCCCGCGACATTGTCAGCGAGCAGCTCTCCGTAACCAACAAGCGCAGCGACGGGGGTGCGAAGCTCGTGTGAAAGCGTCGCGAGAAATGCGCTCTTCGCTTGGTTCGCTGCTGACGCGCGCTCAGCGAGCTGAGACTTGTCGAGCACGATCGATGCGAAATCGGCGAAAAGTTGCACGCGATCGATGTCTGCGGGGATGAAACTGCCCGCCTCTCGTGCACGCCACGCGAGGAGAACTCCGAGGACGTGATTCTTTGCGGCGATCAGGGGAGCGGCGAGCATCTCTCCGATCGGCCCGCGCGACGTCGTCAGTGGTTGCGCAGTCGCTCGGCTCGCGTAGTCGTGCTCGATGACAAGGCGACGCTTGTTAATGGCGCTCAGCGTGATCGAACCGGCAAGCGGATACGTCGCGCCGACTCGAAGCGTTCCAGATCCAGCGACTGCTTCCACGCACACTTGATCGGTGTCTAGCGGGCTGATGACCGCGCTTCCATCGGCATGCGCGAGATAGAGAACGCTGCCGCAGAGCTCCGTGAGCAGCGCCTGCGTGTCGTGCACGGCCGCGAGCTTGCGCGTGAGCGCGTGTACGAACTCCATCTCCTGCGTCCACGGTTGCGTGAGGACGGTGGAGACTGATTCGCCGGTAATCGGACGTCGTGGGGGACTGAATGTCATGCGATCTGCTGTCGGCGTCGCCTAACGCGAAATGGATGGGGCAGTCAGACCGCCGGCTGGTTGCCTCAAAGGTACACGCGCGACGAGCCGCACGTTGAGTCCTCCATTGGTTGTCCGCAGGGTTTCTACAAGCGGTACGGCGAGCTGGGCGTCCAATTCCGGGTGCGCGCTCAGGAGCGCGATGTGCCAAGCGCTGAGGCGCTCACGGGCCAGGCGACCCAGCACGGCATACAGGTCGCGCAGCCGTTCGCGTTCGCCGACGCGAACTCCGTATGGGGGATTCGTGACTAGCCACCCCGGCGTGGTCGGCGGATCGAGCGCAGAGAGTGGCTGGCAGCGCGCGTCGATGTTCTCAAGGACGCTTGCACGCTCGGCGTTGGCACGTGTTGCGTCGATCGCGCCTTCATCGCGGTCTGCGGCCAGGATGGGAGCCGCCGCGGAATCGCGCGCGAGTGCGCGCGCGCTTTCACGTGTTGCATTCCATGAGTCGCTGTCGAAGTTCGGCCACTTCATGAATGCGAACTCGCGATTGCTGCCCGGCGCGATGTTGCGCGCGAGGAGCGCGGCCTCGATGGCGATCGTGCCCGACCCGCAAAACGGATCTATCAAAGGCGCGCCGACGTTCCACTTCGCAGCCAGGAGCATCGCGGCGGCGAGCGTCTCACGCAGCGGCGCCTTGGCAACTGCCTGACGATAGCCGCGGCGGTGCAGGTGCGCTCCGGAAGTATCCAGTCGAATGGTGCATTCGTCGCGCAGCAGCCTAACGAGAATCAGCTGGTCCGCCGCCGTTTCCTCGTCATCGTTTGCCGCGTCGGTGGCGATCTGCGCACGCGTGCGCGCGACGATGGCGCCGGCGACCCGCTCTGCGACGGCGTCCGAGTGATAAAGACGTGACTTGCGGCACGTGACGCGCAATCGTACTCGCGTGTCATCCTCGAGCCACTCATCCCACGGCACAGCCTTGGCTCGGCGTTCCAGTTCGGCGAACGTGCGAGCACGGAAATTGGCCGCCAGCACCGTTATGCGACTCGCGGTGCGCAGGTTCAAATTCAAAGTGTATAACGTCGAAAGCGGAACGCGCACGGGGATGGCCCCTGGCTCCACGCGCGCGGCAGGTGCGACGCCTAGCGCGGCGAGCTCGCGCTGAGTGATTGCTTCGAGTCCGGGGGATGTGACAACTAGTGTGTCGTAGTCGGTGCGAGGCAACACGCTACAGACAATAACTCATGAGGTGTGGGGAAAAGATGTCGTTCAGATTCGTTTCAAGATTTCTTGTTATGAGTGCAGTAGTTACCGTCGCGGCGTGTGCCACGGCGAACAACCTTCTGGAGCCCGATTCGCGGCCAGCACGCATCGAGTATCTCGGCGTGGGCGGAATCGCTTACCTGAAGTTCGCGCACAGCATCGACAGCGCCACTGGCGTCGTCTCCGCAGGCGCGCCGGAGCTCTGCGAGCAACTGAAGGAGGAATGTGTATTTCCGGCCCGTGTGATCCGAACCATGACAGCGGCTGAAGTCGACGCGTTGTTCCGTGCGGCGGCGAGCCGCGAATTTGCGGGGCTCGACTCGGAGTATGTGCCTAAGAATCCGTGCTGCGACCGTCGTGATCACCACATCATGGTGCGCGCGAACGGCCTGCGTCGTACCGTGCGCTGGCTGGATGGCGTGGACATGCCTGTCACGCTCGTGAACGTGAGCCAGCAGGTTTTCCTCGCCGGAACGCCGCGTTAGGCGGATTGCAGCGAGCTCGCCCACGGTGGAGGAGGCGGCTGTGGCCGGTGACAACGGCCAACAAGCCGATCCTCCAGCGCAGCGGCGTTACTGAACCTTCACATACGCGTACATCTTCGTCACCGCAAAGTGTGGCAGGATCTTGCAGATCACGAGGTACGTGCCCGGATTGTCAAACGTGCCCGCCGGAGTCGTCCATGATCCCGCGAATCCCGGTGCCGGGCCATTGGCGATCCGGTTGGCTGGATCGTTGATCACGAAATTGGGGATGGTGATCGGCCCGAGTATCAGATCATCGAGCGTCGCATCCGTCAGCGTGATGTCTGCGGGCTTCGTTCCATCGTCGTAGACCGCCACCGCATGGATGGGCAGGATGTTGAACGTCACACTTCCGCCGGCTGCGATGTTCACCGTGTGCGGCAGGATCTTGTCGTAGGCGTGGCCCGACATGTCGTGCCCCGACGGCGGTGGGAACGGCGAGCCGACGCCTGTGCGCCCGAACTCGATCACCGCATTGCTCGGCAAACCGAGGGCGACGGCAGTGGACACTGTGACATCCGTGAGGGCGCGATCGCGCGGAACGCCAGTTGTCGAGTCGTTGCAGCCGAGCGCGAACATGCCTAACGCGAGGCTGGCGATCAATCTGTTCATCGTCTTCATCTCCGTTTGAGGCGGGAACTGCAGGACGGAATCAGGTGGGAAGTTCATAATGAGGGCGCCCAGGAGATCCGTCCATATCCATACGGGGCCGCGATCGAGGCTCGGCGACCTTCCGTCATTGTGACCGAAGCCGCTCGCGACCGGACGCTCAGAGCGAGCCGAGAAAACGCAACACCGCCGCACGCTCGGGCTTGGTCAAGTGGCGATAAAACTCGCGCGCGCCAAGCGCTTCACCGCCGTGCCATAGCACCGCTTCCTCCAGATTGCGGGCACGCCCGTCATGGAGGAAGCGCGTGTGGCCGGTGACGAACCCGGAGAGCCCGATCCCCCACAGCGGCGGCGTTCGCCATTCGCTGCCTGACGCGCGGAAATCCGGACGGCCATCGGCCAGGTCCGGTCCCATGTCGTGCAGCAGAAGGTCGCTGTACGGATGAATCGTTAGGTGCGCCAGCTCGGGCTCCACCCCTGTGGCGCTCGTATGCAGCGTCGGCGCATGGCACGCCGAGCATCCGGCGCGTGCGAACAGCTCCGCGCCATGCTTGACGTCGATATCGTGCACGTTGCGTCGCGCGGGAACGGCCAGCGTGCTCGTGTAGAAAGCGACAGTTTGCACGTGGTGGAGCGTGACGTCGGGTGCGTGCGGGCCACAGATCGGGTGCTGCAGCGCGCAGTTCTCGGTCGGCAGAAGCGGAGACGTGATGCCCACATCCTCGTTGTACGCCGTCGCCGTCTGAATGAGCAGCGATGCGGTGCTCGCCTTGTGTCCGAAGCGGCCGAGCCTGCGCCCTCCCGTGATGCCGCCGAAGACGACATTCGACTTGCCCGAGATACCGTCGCTGTCACGATCGTTAGGGTCGGCGCGCATCAGGATTTCGGCGTCCGGCACGGCCTCGAGCAGCCCGAGCCCCACGATCTGCGGCGCGATGCGCGGCGAAAGCTGCGCGTTAGGCGGCAATTCGACGTAGGGTATGGCAATGCGATACGTCGGACGTTGCAGCTCGTATGTCGTGCCATCCTGAAACTGGCCCGGCACGCGTTCCAGCGTGATGTCCACCGTTCCTTCGGCGGTGAACCCGGCGATCGCGCGATTCTGCAGCTGGCCGCCGAAGCTCGGAATCGGTCGCGGCGGGTCGTCGACGAAGAGCGGCGGGACGCTCAAGCGGAAGAGCATGCCACGGTAGGCACGCGGTACGAGCGGCGGCTGGCCCCTGCCATTTTGCTCGTGACAGGCGAAGCAGGACGTGTTGTTGAAGAGCGGGCCCAACCCCACGTTAGGCGCTGTCGGCGAGGCCGTGAGGCCGTCCAGGAATCCCAGGCTGAAGAGCGAATCGCCGAGCTTGTGGCGATCGAGCCGCTCACCGGCGAGCGTGGAGATCGGCTGCTGGAACGCCCGGCCGGACGCGTCAAACGTCGTGGCCGTACCGGCGGACAACTCCGTTTCAGGTACGGCTGGAGAAAGCGTCGTCGCCGTGGAGTCGGCGCAGGCGATGCTCGCCGCGACAAGCGGCGTTAGGCAGCGCGCGAGCGTCGTGCGTGGAAAAGGCGCCAGCCGAGCAGCGCCGCAAAGGCGAGCGAGAAGAGAATCGGTGAAGTGACGTCGCGCTTGACCGACATCCAGAAATGGATGACGCCCAACACGCAGGTGACGTAGATGAGGCGATGCAGCGCGTTCCAGCGCTTGCCGCCGAGTCGTCTGATCGAGGCTTTTGTCGACGTGACCGCGAGGGGCACGAGCAGCATCAGCGCCGTGAATCCAATCGTGATGTATATGCGTTTGCTGATGTCCTCCCAGATCTGCCCGAAGAGCAGCTGAAGGTCGAGCGTGAGATAGAGGAGGAAATGGGTGCACGCGTAGCCGAACGCGAAGAGACCGAAAGTTCGCCGGTATTTGATGAGCCACCCCCAGCGCGTGATGGCGATGGCAGGGGTAATGGCAAGAGTAAGCGCCAGGAATCGGAGTATCCACTTCCCCGTGTAGTGTTCGATCTCTTTGACAGGTTCCGCGGTGAGGTAGCTAGTGCCGCGGAAGGCGTCGGAGTAGAGCGCGAGGCCTCCCCAGATGAAGGGGAGGCAGCAAAGAACGATGATGACCGCGTGGAGGTAGCGCGGTTCTTTGATGATGGCGGCGTTTTTACGGTTGGGGCGGGGTCGAGGAGGCGCCTTAGATTGAACAGCGGGGGGGGCCCCCCTCTCGGTTTCGGACTGCGTAGCTCGCGCCTCGTCCGCCTCGCTCCTCGCCCCTACGCCCACTAGTGACGTTCCAGCTCGAATCGCCAAATCGGCGATCGAGAGACGCCGGCACACTCAGGCGGCGTCGAACTTGTCGTCACTAGTTGGACCGGCATTAGTACAGCTTCCGCAGGTCCATTCCCGAGTACAGGCTCGCCACCTGATCGGCGTACCCGTTGAACATGAGCGTCTTACGCCGCCGGAACTCGCCCACGCGCCGCTCGGTCGCCTGGCTCCAGCGCGGATGGTCCACCGTCGGATTCACGTTCGCGTAAAAGCCGTACTCGTGGGGCGTCGCAATATTCCACGCCGTGCGCGGCTCCTTGTCAGTGAAACGAATGCGCACGATCGACTTGCACCCCTTGAAGCCATACTTCCACGGCACGATATGACGCAGCGGCGCGCCGTTCTGGTTAGGCAGCGTCTTTCCGTACAGTCCGACGGCAAAAATTGTCAGGGGATGCATCGCTTCGTCGAGACGCAAACCTTCGACGTACGGCCACTCGAGGTACGGCAGG
>DASYRX010000219.1:0-24375 GCA_036003845.1 Gemmatimonadaceae bacterium
CGCGAAGCGCTCCAGCCGGCAGTTAAGCAGCGATAAACGGGCGGACCTCCGGACGAATTCTTTGCGTTCCTGTGCTGAGGCGGCCGCTGTCGCCAGCAGCACCACCGCCAGGGCCAATCGATGCCCTTGCCTAACGCCTCCTTTTTAGACGCGCCACAAAATCGGGCAGCGTCAGCACCCGCTCAGTGGGAAGAGTTCCCTAGCGGCAGTCGGATATCAGCCGACAATCGCTACTGCACCGCCGCCAAACTTCCTGATCGCCGACTCGCGTGCACTTCGTAGTCTGGTCGATACATCTTCCCGGCGACAACGGTGGCAAGATCGTGGGGCCGGGGTCCGACCGCGATGTTGCGTTCATAAGCAAGCTCCGCAACGGCGACAGCGATCGACGCCGAGATTTCGCGAATGCGATGCAACGGCGGGAAGATGCTCCCGCGCGCGAGCTCGCGGTCGCCAACGCAATTGGCGAGAGTGCGTGCCGCGGCCAAGAACATTTCGTCAATAACTCGGCGAGCTCCAGACGCGATAATCCCGAGGCCGACGCCAGGGAAGATGTATGCGTTGTTCGCCTGGCCGGGCGCGAACGTCCGACCATTGAGGTCCACGGCAGCAAACGGACTTCCGCTTGCAAAGATCGCACGCCCCTCGCTCCACGCATACGCCTGCTCGGCCGTGCACTCCGAGTACGCCGTCGGGTTCGAAAGCGCGAAGATGATCGGTCGGGCATTGATCGCGCTCATCGCCGCGATGACAGGCTGCGTGAAGGTCTGCGGCTGTCCCGACACGCCGATCAGAGCCGTAGGCCTAACGTCGATCACAGCGGAGAGCAGATCAGCAATCGCCGCATGATCGTGCGCGAATGGGCGTTTGTGCGCCGGGAGATCGCTGCGGCTGCGCACGACCAGTCCTTGGGAGTCGAACAACCAGCAACGCTGGCGCGCCTCAGTTTCGGTCAACCCCTCGTCGACCATCGCTCGCACAAGAAGCGAGGCGATGCCGGTACCTGCCTCACCAGCGCCCAAGAAGAGGAACTTCTGGTCGCCGAGTTTCTTTGATGAAAGCAGTCGGAGCGCACTGTAGAGTCCCGCCAGCGCAACGCCGGCGGTGCCTTGAATGTCATCGTTGAAGCAAGGCGTGTGTTCGCGGTACTTCTCGAGAAAGCGGAATGCGTTCTTGTTGCTGAAGTCTTCGAACTGCACGAGCGCGCGCGGGAAGACGACGCGCACGGAATGCATGAATTCGGCCATGACGACGTCATAAGCATCTTGCGTTAGGCGTCGTCGCGGCAGCCCGATGTAGAACGGGTCGTTCAGTAGCGCCTCGTTTTCAGTCCCCACGTCGAGCGTGATGGGAAGGCACCACGTAGGATCTACGCCGGCGCACGCCGTGTAGAGCGACAGCTTTCCGACAGGTATGCCCATGCCGTTGGCCCCGAGGTCGCCCAGTCCGAGGATACGCTCGCCGTCGGTGACGACGATCGTTCGTACATCCGCGTTCGGCCAGTTGCGCATGATACGTCCGATGCGGCCGCGGTCCTCGGCCGTGATGAACAAACCTCGAGGACGGCGCCAGATGTGGCCATACTGCTGACAGGCGAGGCCCACGGTCGGCGTGTAAATGACCGGCATCATCTCCTCGAGATGATCCATGAGCACACGATAGAACAGCTGCTCGTTGCGGTCCTGCAGCGCAATCATGTAGATGTGGCGCTCCAGATCCGACGTTAGGCGGTGAAAGTTTTCCATTACTTTCACCGCCTGTTGCTCCTGAGTGAGGATGCGTGGCGGCAAGAGTCCTCGCAGGCGCAGCCGGTCGCGCTCCTCGTCGCTGAATGCCGTCCCCCTGTTGCGATGGGGATCGTGCAGAAGCTCCACTCCTGTCAGGCTGTGCATTTTCGCGCTCCTACTCGCGCTCCGCGTCTCCCGCGGCACCAGCAACCGCCGATCCGCTCGGTGGAGAGCAGGCAACCATATAGTACGCGCCCAACGCGAATGACGCGGCTCCGCTAAGGAGTGCCGGCCTGCGTGAGAGCCTCATGAGAAACCTCGAAATGCGTTGAGTTGTTAGGTGCGATGCCGTGCCCCTGGAGGCACGCGGCCACGCCCAAAAGCTTCGCCTTCCCTGCAGCATTTCGAGACAGGGGAATCTCCGCATCTCGCGTCCGTGTTTTCGCCCGGTCGTGTGAGGGGTTTCCCGACCGCTTTGCCTGACGGCATAGCCGATACTGCCTGCGCAAGCGACTGCTACCACGTTAGGCACTACTCAGAAACGGCTGGCATGCGGCTCACGCGCTTTACTGACAACGCCTTACGCTGTTTGCTCTATCTCGCGGCCACTCCGTCCAGCACGGCGACGGTAGGCGAGGTCGCGGCGCGTATGGGGATGTCGGCGGATCATTTGCTCAAGGTCGTCCAGCGGCTCGTCGCGCTGGGCTATGTGCGAACAATCCGCGGCCGTAACGGCGGGTTGAAGCTCGCCAAGCGCGCCGACGCGATCACCATAGCGGAAGTCGTGCGCGCCACGGAGTCTAGCCTCGCGCTCGTTCCATGTTTCGAGGTTTGCAGTACGCAGTGTCCACTGATCGGGTCTTGCGCACTCGCCGGAGCGCTCGCCGAATCACTGCACGCCTTCTTTGACGTCTTGCAGCGTCGAACGGTGGCGGATCTCGTCGCCTCGTCGCGCGCCAGCCCAGTTGTGCACGTGGCGGGCAGTGACTGAGGTAGCCAAGGTGATGAGAAGCTTGCTACTGCTCCTCGCGCTCGTTGTCGCAGCGGCAGTGAGTGCATTGCTCATCGCTTCATTACGGTCGTGGACGTCAAGGATACGCCAGACATCGCCTCTGGTGCGCTGCACCGCTGCCTCGCTGAAGCCGTGTGGGTCCCGACGGCGCTCCTCCCTTCTGCTGGCGTCCAGTGGGCAGCGATTCGGGCGCGCTGACGCACGTCTCGAGCAGCGGGCGTCAGGTAAAAACCGACAGCCGAGGCATTACCTCCCGACCTAAAGCGCTGCAAAGCGCTGACTGGAGAGAGTCGCTGTCGTGGCGATCCTTTAGGCAGAAGCTCAGCCCGAGCTGGGCGAAACCCCGTTTTCCGTCCGCTGTATGTCGCTCACTTCGCAAAGGCCACGGCAAATCACGACCACGACGCTGGCGGCAGCCGCGCTCGCATTCTCGAGCGCGGCGTTGGCTGCCCAATCGACGGTTGAATTGCCGTTCGCACCCGGAGAGCGGCTCACGTACAACGTCCGTGTCGGCAAGCTAGGCAACGTTGGTCGCGGCACGATGGTCGTTGAAGGCCCAGTCAATGTGCGAGACGTAGAAGTTTACGCCCTCCATTTCGACCTTCGCGCGCGCGTCGGCTTCCTGACGGCAGTGGATCGAACGTGCTCCTGGATCGATCCGCAACGCATGGCGACACTGCGCTTTCAGAAGCACGAGCGTCACCCGCTCTCGAAGTATGACGAGAAGGTTGAGCTCTTTCCGCAAGACGGTCGTTGGGAGCGGTCGCCGAGCGACACGGGGGTGAGCCCCACAGACGCGCCACTAGATGAGCTTTCTTTCATCTACTTCGTGCGCACTCTGCCGCTTGTGGTGGACACGACCTACGAACTCACGCGGCACTTCGAAATCGGACGCAATCCGATTCAGGTCAAAGTTGTTAGGCGCGACACGCTCGTGACTCAGGCGGGGACATTCCCGACAGTGTTCGTCGAGCTGCGCGTCAAGGACCCGCGCCGCTACAAGGGTGAAGGCGTCATTGGCATCCACCTGTCCGACGACGAGCACCGCATTCCAGTTCGCATAACGAGCTCGATGCCGCCCTTCGGCGCTACGGTCTTGACGCTCGTCGCTCACTCTTACGCGGCGGCCCCTGCAGCGACTGACGGCCACTGAAGCCGCCGTCGGGGGATCCCCTACGCGCCAGAGGCCGTGGTTCCCTACAGAGAATCCTCGTTAAGCGGACATTCGCGGAAACCTGCGAGTCGTATCCTCAGGCAGAAGGTCGCGCAACGCGCGCGACGCGAGACCGAACACCATGGAGATACGATGCGCCGAATCGAAAGAAACCTTGTTCTAGCGCAACTCGCGTTGGCGCCGGCGCTCTTCGCCTGGCCGGCGACACCCAGCGCAATCGACCTGCAGCCGGAGAGCAAAGTGTGGGTCGAAGGCACTTCATCCGTGCGCGGCTACAAGTGCAGCGCGGCCGAGCTGAACGCGACGCTGCAATCGGCGGGCGGCAACGCCGTCCAGGCGATCCTCGCCGGCGACAAGGCAGTGAGCGGCGCCGACCTAACGATTGAGGTCGCGAAGTTGGAATGCGGCAACGGCACCATGAACGGCCACATGCGCAGGGCCATCAAGGCCGAAGCCAATCCCGCGATCCAGTTCAAGCTCGCGTCCTACGAGTTGACGAAGAGCGCCGACACGCTGCGGATTGAGATGAGCGGCGACCTAACGATTGCCGGCACGCAGAAGTCGATCACGTTGCAGGCGCTCGCCAAGGATGGTGGCAATGGTACGCTGCTCGTCGAGGGGACGCACGAGCTCAACATGACGGATTACGGCATCAAGCCTCCGAAGCTGATGCTCGGAGCGCTCAAAGTGCACGACAAGGTGAAGGTTGGCTTTTCTCTCTTACTGAAAGACTGACAGCAAGAAGAACAACCCCGAGGCTCTTATGACACACACATCGAAACATCTCACATATCTCGCGGCCGCACTACTCGTCGCAACACCGGCACTGGCGCAGCAAAACGTCGCGGTGGCGAGTGGGAAGACCGACACAATTCCTACAGTTACTGATTCCACGGCCAAAACCGCAAAGGCAGCGACGATCTCTCTCGAGCGGCCGATCGAGATTCAGTACTACCGTCCACAGGACAAGCGCGGCTTGGCTCTCTTCGAGGCGCCGAAGCGCGACGGCGTGCCGTTCGAAGGCTTCAAGCTCTCGTGGGGCGCCGCGTTCACGCAGCAGTTCCAGGCGCTCGACCATGAGAACAGCGCGACGCCCAAGCTCGTCAGCAATGTCGATCAGAACAAGCTGATGCAGATCGGCGACGGCTTCAACAACGCGGTGGCAAATCTGTACCTCAACGCGCAGCTCGCGCCCGGGATCCGCGTGGCCCTAACGAGCTACCTCTCCTCGCGCCACCACAACGAGACGTGGGTCAAGGATGGCTACATCCTGATCGACGAGTCGCCATTCAAGGTCGCGGCGCTCGAGAACCTCATGAAGTACGTCACGCTCCGTATCGGGCACTTCGAGGTGAACTACGGTGACGCGCACTTTCGCCGCAGCGACAACGGTAACGCGATGTACAACCCGTTCGTCGGCAACTTGATCATGGATGCCTTCACCACGGAGATCGGTGGTGAAGTGTACGTTCGAGCGAAGGGACTATTGGCGATGGGCGGGGTCACCGCGGGTGAATCGCGCGGCCAAGTCACACGGCCGAATGACCGCTCGTGGGCCTTCGTTGGAAAGCTCGGCTTCGACCGTCAGGTCAACGACAACCTGCGTCTTCGCCTAACGGGATCGACCTTCCAGCAGCAGAAGTCCACGAACAACACGCTCTATGCCGGTGACCGCGCGGGCTCGCGGTACTACTGGGTGATGGAAAACACGCTGGCGACCGAGACAGCCCAGTTCAGGTCGGGACTCATCAACCCCGGATTCGGGAGCAAGGTGAAGGCATACATGCTGAACCCGTTCGTGAAGTATCACGGCCTCGAGCTCTTCGGTGTGATCGAGCAGGCCGAAGGCCGCGCGGCCAACGAAACGGTGATGCGTACCTGGAACCAGTACGCGTACGAAGCTCTGTATCGCTTCCTGCCAGGTGAGAGGCTGTTCGTCGGCGCACGCTACAACACGGCGAAAGGCGATCTCACTGGGATCACCAACGACGTGGCACTGGACCGCACGCAATTCGGGGGCGGGTGGTTCATCACCACCAACCTCCTCATGAAAGCCGAGTACGTGACGCAGAAGTATCGCGACTTCCCGGCGGCTGATATTCGGCGCGGCGGAAAGTTCAACGGCTACATGGTCGAGGCAGTAGTGTCCTTCTGAAAGCGAAGGGTGTCACGCAGGCGAGGGCGCAGTCGCAAGGACTGCGCCTTCGTCGCGTTAGGTGTGATTCGTGGAGCGCGGGATCGAAAATGAGAACGTACTGCCGCGCCCAAGCTCGCTATGCACGCTGATCGAACCGCCGTGCGCCTCCACAATACCGCGCGCGATCGTGAGCCCCAGACCACTGCCGATGGCGCGTCCTTTGCGCTTCGAGTGCCAGTAGCGATCGAAGACGTGTGGCAGATCATCCTTCGCTATGCCGATACCAGTGTCGCGCACGTCGACCCGCAATGCCGCGTCGTTCACCGATACGCGCAACTCCACTCGGCCACCGGAGTCCGTGAACTTGATTGCGTTGGCGACGAGATTGGCGATCACTTGCATAACGCGCGCAGCATCGATCTCGACTTCGCGTGCACCGTCCTGTGAATCGTTCGTCACGACCAGAGTGATGTTGCGCTCACGCGCCGAGTGCTCGAACATCGCGCGCGTTCGATCGAGCAACGGTTCAACCTGCTCGCGATCCATCGTCAGGCGAAGTTGCCCCGCCGCTATCATGGATGCGTCCAGCAGGTCCCGAATGAGCCGTTCAGCCAGCTGTGACGCCTCGCCGATCGCGTCCAGCAGGCGATCGCGTTCAGCCTGGTCCGACGGTGGATTCGTGAGCAGCACGTTGCTGCACATCGAGATCGCACTCAATGGATTGCGCAGATCGTGCGAAACAACGCTCACGATCTCGTCGCGCAACTGCGTCGCGCGCTGGGCGGAGCGGTAGAGCGCGGCATTCTCCAAAGTCAACGCAGCGCGGAAGGCAAGCTGACGTGCCAGTTCGCGTGTGGCGTCGTCAAACACGCGATGCGCCTCCGTCGAGATGAGGTGTAGAACTCCCACCACGCGTTCGCGCGCGCGTAATTGCACCGTTAGGCACGCCCTCGCTCCGATTGCGCGCAACACGGCTGACTCGCTACTCTCGTCGGCCCACGAATCCTCGCCACTCTCTTCCAGCGCGACGTTCCGAGCGAGAACACGCGCCGTAGGAAAGGGCGTGTTGTTCGCCGCGCCGTAGCGCGCATTCAAGTCGCGCAACGCTTTGGTCGCCGCATCGTCGTCATGCGTGCTCGCCAAACGGCGGATGCTGCCGTCGGTCTCGATGACATCGAGCACGGCGCAATCGGCTACGGCTGGAATCGCGATGTGTGCGATGCTTTGCAGAGTGCCTTCGTAATCGAGCGAAGCAGCCAGCGTTGCACCCGCCTGCGCCAGCGAGCGCTCGTGCGCTTCACGCTTGACCTGTGCGGTCGCGTCGCGTAGCACGACGCTGAACAGTCTCCCGGAGGGGAGATCGACACGGGCAATAGAAGCTTCGGCCGGGAACTCGGAGCCGTCGCGCCGAAAGCCAAATACTTGGCGCCGCTCTCCCATGCGCCGCGCTGCTTCCGGCGCGGTCGCGAAAGCCTGGATATGGCGCGAGTGCACGCTGCGAAAGCGCGGCGGGATCAGAAGATCGAGCTTCTTGCCAATCACCTCAGGCGACTGCCACCCGAAGATCGTCTCGGCACCACGATTGAAGGTGACGATCGTCTGGTTCGCGTCTGTAATGATGATGGCGTCGGCCGAGATGCTGACGATGCTCTCGTAGCGCTGCAGCACTTCCGACAACGAAAGCTCCGCGCGACGCGCCCGGCGCACTCGAGACCACGACCAGATGCCAAGCGCGAGCGCGGCAGCCGAGACGGCCACGGCGCCGAGAACAAGACCCGGTAGCGTTTCGTTCACTCCGCCAATCTTCCTCCGCGACGTCAGTGGCTGACGCTACAACGATCAGCCCGTGCGAGACAATCCCGGGCGGCGTTTTTTAGCTAGCGGTGTTGAGCAACCCAAGCCGGAGAGCGAACTGCACGTACTCCGCTCTGTGTGACAACCCGACCTTTTCGTTGATTCGCTGCTTGTAAGTATCGACGGTCTTGGGGCTGATGAACAGACGATCGCCGATTTCCGGCGCAGAATATCCCTGTGCCGTTAGGCGCAGCACGTCTCGCTCCCGCTCAGTCAGTCGCTCGAAGCGCTCCCGATCCTCTTGATGCGGATCCTTCTTCGTAAGGCCACGGGCCAAGACTCGGGCGGCACTACCTCGGACATAGATGTCACCGTGCGCTATGGCGCGGATAGCGTCGATGAGCTCGCGGTCGGCCGCACTCTTCACGAGATAACCCGCAGCTCCTGCCTTGAGCACGGGCATCAAGTACTCCTCTTCTTCATGCATCGTGAGCACGAGCACACGCGTGGGATACTTCTTCTCGACGATTTCCTGTGTGGCAGACAGGCCGTCCATCCCAGCCATGGCGAGATCCATAACGACTACGTCGGGCTTGTATCGCTCGATGAGCGTTAGGGCCTCGCGACCGTCCTTCGCTTCGCCAACGACGTCGATATCCTTCGCGGTACCTAGCACGGCTTTGAGGCCCGTGCGCACAACCGTGTGGTCGTCCGCAAGCACCACGCGAATCAGGTCGCCTTCCATTGTTGTCATGCCTCTTGGTACGTGGGGACGAGTGGTCGCCGCTCGACGGGCATCGGCTGCGTGAGCGGCACGGTGGCAACAACCTGGGTTCCCTTGCCTGGTCCGCTCTGAACTTTGAGACTCCCGCCGACGAGTGCAATGCGCTCGCGCATCGTGCCGATACCAGTACCACGGTTCCGGTCCACTGTCTTTGGATCGAAGCCGCAGCCGTTATCAAAGACGCGAAGCAATACGGCGTAGCGCTCGATGCCTAACGCAACTCTGACGTCGCGCGCTTCGCCATGTCGGCGGGCGTTTTTGATAGATTCGCGGGCCACGTCGTAGAGCGCGCAGGCAACATCGTGCGGCAGCTGTTCAGCAGTCACCGGGAGCCCGCGCGCGCTGTAGCTGACTTGGGAAAAGGCCGTCGTCATTTCACGAGCGAGCGAGCGCAGTGCGACGTCCAGTCCCAGCTCGTCGATGTGCCGCGGATGCACGTCACGCGCGATACGGCGCACCTCCTCTACAAGGCTCATCGCTGTCTGAGCCATCCGCTCGAAACGCTCCGCGTTCTGCGTTTCGCCCGCCGCCTTGAGCGATGCGCATTCCAAGGCCAAACCAGTCGCAGATTGTGCGACAGACTCAGTCAGCTCGCGGGCGAGGGCGGCGCGTTCTGTGGCCCGTGCCTCCACCAACTTACCAGTTAGTTGCTGAAGTCTCGTGCGATCGGAGGCAAGCCGCTCCAGCAGTGCGTCGACTGTGTGTGCGACTCGACGCAGGTCACGGTCCGCGAGGGCTGAGCGTTTCACTCGAACCTCGGTTGCGCCGCTCCAGACCAGCTCGACTGTTCGCTCCAGGTCGCGAATCGGATAAAGCGCTAGAGTGATGAGCGCCACGTTGACGGCACCGGCCGCGAGCAGGACGATGATCGCCAGGCTGGAACTGGCGGCCAGGTCCGGGTGCGTAGCCGGCAGCAGATAAAGGCCGACCACCAGCGCAATTGTAAGCAACGCGTTGGCGCCGGCGATTTTCCACGCGAGTGGAACGCGCAGCACGCTCTGGACGATCCGGGACTGGTTCATCTTCACGATGACTTTACGACTCAGACGACAGCTGGTCTGTGCTGGAGCCCCCGCACCTTAGTCAGGGATTCGCCTACAGCGCCCATAGACAACGACCGCTGCGCGCCGCAAGATCGAAGTGGACGTTTCAGCCCTACCGCGAGCAGCAGTGTCCTTACTCGCCGAACGGATTTCGTTAGGCCTCGCTGGACGCTATCGCGTCGACCGTCAGATCGGCGCGGGGGCAGCTGCTACGGTGTATCTCGCCGAGGACCTGCGCCACAAACGAAACGTGGCGATCAAGGTGCTGCGACCGGAGTTGGGCACGACGGTCGCCGGCGAACGCTTCCTTCGCGAGATCGAAATCGCGGCGCAGCTGCTGCACCCGCACATCCTCGGCATCATCGATTCCGGCGATGCCGACGGTCTTCTCTTCTACGTGATGCCGTACGTCGAAGGGGAGACGCTGCGCCACTATCTGGACCGCGAGCACGATCTCCCGATCGACGAAGCGCTGCGCATCGTGCGCGACGTCGCTGACGCTCTCGCGTACGCGCACCGACGCGGCGTCGTTCACCGCGACATCAAACCGGAGAACGTGCTGCTCTTCGAACGCCACGCGCTCGTCGCCGATTTCGGTATCGCGCGCGCGATCGTTTCGGCGCGGCAAGCGCGCGACGCGGGCAGGGACCAGATCACGCGCATCACGGCGCCCGGTGTTTCGTTAGGCACACCCGCGTATATGGCGCCGGAGCAAGCCGCCGGTGACGCCGACGTCGATCACCGCGCCGACTTATACGCCCTAGGCATCCTCGCATACGAGCTGTTGGTAGGAGCGCCGCCCTTCACGGGGCCTACGGCGCAGCACGTGATCGCCGCGCAGGTCGCACGCGTTCCGGAGCCACTCTCGCGCGTGCGGCGGGCGATTCCACCGGGCGTCGAGCGCCTCGTTATGCGCTGCCTCGAGAAACGCCCGGCCGACAGATGGCAATCGGCCGCCGAATTCGTGCACGCGCTCGATGCACTCGGCACTGGCGACACGGTGCAGCGAGCCGCCGACAGACAGCAGCCTGTGGAACATCGCTTCCGACTCGGCGAAGACGTCTGCCGCAAGCTGAATCGCGCGACGCTCGATCCACGCATCATCGGGGACGAGATTCATTATCTGGACAATCATGTCCCGTCCGACGTGCTCGTGATGTATCTGCACGGGATGGGACTGGATCACACGATGTTCGATGCGCTGCTGCGAGCGTCGCCATATCGTGGTATCGCGCCGTCGCTGTACGGGTTCGCGCCGAACTCCCGCTGGCGCCTTCCGCTCTCGATCGACGATCATGCGGCGACCATGAGCGAGCTGCTGCATGACGTGGCAGCTCGTGAGCGGCCCCAGATTGTGATCCTCGCGGGATTCTCCTCCGGTGGCGACCTCGGATTCCGCATGATCAATGGCGCCGACAAGCCGCTGCCAATCGACGGTTTCCTCGCGTTAGGCCCCAATGTTTCGCTGGACACCTGCTTCGTTTCGCGTCCATTCGCTGAGCTGGAGAATCACGCGGCGCCATCTGTCGACCTGCTGCGCGGGATCGATTCGCACGTGCTCTCGGTTCAGGAGTGGGTTTATCTGCACGAGTACCTCGTGCGCATTCTGCGAAAGTTCGCCGGCGACTTGAGCGCGCTTCAGCGACATGCACAGGACGTGATCCGCCCATTCAAAGGGCCCGACGCGCATCCCTTCGACCGCTGGTATCGTGAAGCGGCCGAGCGCGTGAAGCACATCCGCTGCGTGTTCGAGGAAACGCCGCTCTATCTGCAATCCGTGCAAGGGATCCGGCTGCGCAACCTGGATCACGGCGTGCTCGGCCCGCACTATCGCGAGGGATCCATCGTGCTGGAGCCAGCCGCCGAGCATTTCGGATTGACCGAGCCCCCACTCGTGCAGAAGCACATGGATGCGCTGCTCGCGACTGTGCGCGCGGATGGCACGCGCAAGGCGCCCTCTGCCTCATGGCATGGGACAACCGAATCGACAATCGGAGCCTAACGATGCACGTCATTCTGTTGGCGTCGCTCTTGGCTGTGCAGGACACAGTGCGATTCACTCCAACCGTGCAACAGCCAACGTTTGCCGTGCGCGAGCCGGTCGCGCGCATCAAATCGGGTACGGTTCTCGTGAGCAAGACGCACTTCGGGCCCTATTACTCGGAGCAGGGCGGTGCCTTTCCAGGCGAAGTCGGTCCCTTCTTCGTCGAAGGCGCCACGACGAACGACATGCTCAGGGTCGAGATCATCCGTGTGCGGCCGAACTCGCGCTATGCGGCATCACAGGTGTACTCCGACTTTGGCGGACTCGCCACCGATACGCACGTGCGACTCCTGAACGAGCCGATCAAGGCTCGGCGCTATCTATGGCAGCTGGACACTGTGCGCATGGTCGGGTCGGTGGACATGCCGAACAGCCGCGTTAGGCGCATGGAAGTCGATCTCAAGCCGATGCTGGGACGCGTCGCGGTCGCGCCGCGCGGTGCGGAGCAGTTCGCCGGGATGTGGCCCGGTGACTTCGGCGGTAACATGGACGCTCCCGAGGTGCGCGAAGGGACGACCGTCTATCTGCCCATCTTTCACGACGGCGCGTACCTGTACTTCGGCGACGGGCACGCCCGACAAGGCGAAGGCGAAGTTGCCGGGACTGGACTCGAGACGAGCATGGACGTCATGCTCAAAGTCAGTGTTGTCAAAGGAAAGACGATCGACTGGCCAAGACTCGAGGACGCGACGCATATCATGGTCGCGGGCAGCGGACGTCCGCTCATCGATGCCTTTCGATTGGCGCACGTCGAGTTGATCGAATGGCTCGCCGAGGAATACGGCTTTGACAAACTCGACGCGTACACGCTCATTGGCCAAGTTGGCGAGAATACAGTCGCGAATATCGTCGATCCGGCATACACAGTCTTAGCCAAGATCAACAAGCGATATCTGCGATAAGGATCAACTAAAGCTGTCGGCTGCCAGCTAACAGTAGAAAGCTGTCAGCGAGCGTGAAATGCAAATCGGGATCCGACACATGATCTTTGCGAAAATCGATACTGATAGCTTCGAACTGTTATCTGGCAGCTGACAGCTTTAGTAGCCGAACTGCGACCGCCTCACAGGGACCAATGCTCACCGCCAATACCCCAACCAATCCAGCAGCGGCCACGCCGCCAAAGCCAAGGGATGATGAACTGGACGTATGCGGCATAACGCATCAGGGAAAGGTGCGCGCATCCAACCAGGATCACTTCCTCATCGCCACGCTGCACAAACAGATGCGAGTGCGATCGACGAGTTTGCCCAACCCCGAGCTGTTGGAGATGCCCGGCGACCGGCTTGCCACGTTGATCATGGTGGCGGATGGCGTCGGCGGCGCGAATGCCGGTGAAGAAGCGAGTCGTGCTGCGCTCGAGAGCATCGCCATGTACGTCACAGAGACGATGCAATGTTACTACCGCGCAGACCCGGGCGACGGGAAGACGTTCGAAGAGGCCCTCCGGGCTGGCGCGGCGGCCTGTCACGCGGCCGTGGTACAGCGCGGGTCGAGTAATCCGGAGCTGCGCGGTATGGCTACGACGCTCACGTTAGGCCTCGGTGTGTGGCCTTGGCTCTTTTTCTTGCAGGTGGGCGACAGTCGCGCGTATCAACTGCGCGAGGGGAAGCTCGTGCGCCTAACTCGTGATCAGACGTTGGCCCAGGACCTTGTGGACACCGGCGTGCTCAAGCCGTCGGATCTGGCGCGTTCGCCGCTGTCGCACGTGCTCTCCAGCGCGATTGGTGCCGAATGGCGGCCCGCGGTGTCCAAGGTCGCGCTCAATCGCACGACGACGATTCTGCTCTGCACCGACGGGCTCACCAAGCACATTTCCGATGAGAAGATCGAGGATCGCCTAAAATCTCTGCGAACCTCAGAGGAGATATGCCAAACGCTCGTCAACGATGCGTTGGAGGCCGGCGGTAGCGACAACATCACCGTGCTCTGCGGCCGAGTGCGTGACTCGGCGATTACCTAACGAGGGAACGCAACCTCGTTAGGCGATCAGTGGCCAGGCCGATCCACGCCACCTTTGCTGTCGGCGAACGACATCGTCGTTACATCCTTGCCCGTGGCAAGCGAACGCACATAGGCAGTCAGCGTGCGGATATGCGCGGCCGGAATCATGCGGCCCCAACGTGGCATCCCATCCGGGCGGCCGTCCGCGATGGAGCGAAAGACGTCTTCCTCAGAGCCACCGAAGCGCCAGCGGCCATCCTGGAAACTCGGTCCCATCGAACCGACGCCTCCGTATCCATGGCAGTCCGCGCAGTTATAACCGATAAAAAGGCGTTCCCCGTCACTCGCGGGTGGCGGGGCTGGAGTCGGCGCGCTCGTCGTTTGCTGCGGCGTGCTCTGCGCTCGCGAGGTCCGCACTCCATACGCTGCGCCCAACGCGACAAGCGATGTGGCGGCCAGTGCCGCGAAGTAGCGCAAGGAAAACATGCCTAACGTGAGCCTATGACGCCGTCGAGTGAAAAGACGAAGAGCATCCCTCCCCAACTCGTGTAACGTGCAAGATCCGGGAGCGTTGTGCCGCGCTCGCGTACGTCATATGCAAGACTGGATCCCACGTCGCCGGCCACGAGGTATCCCATGTCGCCGCCAACGCCGGCGTATACGGCGATGTACTGACGCCCATCGGGGCCGCGGTACGTGATCGGATTCCCGACGACACCGGACCCGACTTTGAATTGCCAGAGTACTTCGCCTGTCGACGCGTCGACAGCCTTGAAGTAGCCGTCCAGCGTTCCATAGAAGACGACATTCCCGGCGGTGGCGAGCGCGCCGCCCCACACCGGAAACTGTTCCTTGATCCCCCAAATCTTCTTTCCGTTGGACGCATCCCACGCGATGAACTCGCCTTTGTAGTCGCCCGGTCCGCCGTACTCAGTGGGCACCGCGCCGATGTATGGTGTCCCGGGGAAGTACGCGACGGCTCGCCCCTGGTAGTCCATGCAGAGGTTGATCGTGGGGACGTAGAAGAGCCCAGTCTTTGGAGAGAACGCGGACGGCTGCTGATTTTTTCCACCTTCGAGCGACGGACAGATGTTTTTCACGAGGACGTCCTGCTTCGTCGCCTTGGACGAGTCCACGTTAGGCCGCCCCGTCTTGAGATCGACGCCGCTGGACCAGTTCATCGGCACATAAGGCTCGGCGAGCAGAACTTCGCCCGTCGCGCGATCCAGCGTGTATGCGAAGCCGTTGCGATCGAAATGCACGAGCGCCTTACGAACGCTGTCCCCTTTGACCGGGAGATCGACGAGGACGTTCTCGTTCACCCCGTCGTAGTCCCAGAGGTCGTGCGGCGTTTGCTGATAGACCCAGCGCAGCTCACCAGTGTCGGCGTCGCGCGCCATGATCGCGCACGTCCATTTGTTGTCGCCGGGTCGCTGGTCCTGATTCCACGGGCCGGGATTCGCGGTCCCATAGTAGATGAGATTCAGCTCTGGGTCATAGGAAATCCAACCCCACACCACGCCACCGCCGAGCTTCCATCCGTCGGCGGGCCATGACGTCGCGGCGATGTTCGTGCCGCGGTCGTGATCGTAGAAGGGCTTGAAACGCTCGGTGACTTTGACGTCGCCGTCAGGCCCCGTGTTGTGCGCACGCCAGCGCTCCTTGCCGCTCGTTAGGTCCAGCGCCGCGACCCAGCCGCGCACGCCCATCTCGCCGCCGCTGGATCCGACGATCACCATGTCTTTCACGATGAGCGGCGCCATCGTGATCGTCTCGCCGCGCTCGATGTCGCCCATCTTCGTGCGCCACAGCTGCTTGCCAGTCGCCACGTCGACGGCAACAGTGTGACCGTCAAGGAGATTGTAGACGAGCTTTCCGTCGGCGAAGGACGCGCCACGATTCACGACGTCGCAGCAGGCGAGACCCTGCGCGCGCTGATCGTTCTCCGGCCGGAACTTCCATTTGAGCGGCATCCCCGGCTGGGTGAGATCGAGCGCGTACGCCACGTTAGGGTACGGCGTGATGATGTACATCGTGTTGCCGACGACGAGCGGCTGTCCTTCGTGCCCGCGCAACACACCAGTCGAAAAGGTCCATGCGGCGCGCAGCTGGCGCACGTTGCTCGATGTGATGTCGGCGAGCTCCGAGTAGCGCGAATTGGAGTAGTCGCGCGCTGGGAGCGTCCAATCATTGGAGCCCTGCGCGGCAGGAAAAGCGATGCGCGCGCCGGCGACGACGACCTCACTCTTCGGCGCATTCTTGCAGGCCGGAAAGAGCGCAGCGAGGAGCAAGTGGCGATAACGCATCCGGCCCAAGAACTACGTCACGCGCCCGTTTCGCGTAAGACGGCGTGGTGCTCTAAAGTCGCCGTTCTTATCATCTACGACGACGCTAACGGGGTCCGAACATGCTGAGGCAGATCACTCTCACCGCACTGCTTACAGTCACCGCTGCGTGTAGCGGTGGCTCGAGCGGAGCACCAGCCGGAGCGGCTCCGTCCCCGAGTCAGCAAACGCGCAGGGACGCCAACATCATCACGCGCGCCGAAATTGAACAGGCAACGTGGGCGACGAACGCTTTTGATCTTGTGCAGCGATTGCGGCCGAGCTTCATGCGCGCCTCGGGCACCACTGGCGTCTCAGGTGCTCCGAGGACGGCAATGGTCCGTCTGAACGATCAGGATATGGGTGACTTTGGCGCGCTGCGTCAGATCCAGCCGAGCTCAGTGCAGGAGATCAGGTACTACTCCGCGCCGGATGCCACAGCAAAGTTCGGCGGCTTACGCGGTCGGCCCGTCATTCACGTGACGACTAGGTAAGATCAAAAGCTCTTCACCACAGAGAACACGGAGAACACAGAGAACTACTGGTACATCTGACGATCGGGCAATGCGGGCGCGAACAACTTAGACGGGGCTTTTGTTTACAAGCACTTCTTTGCGTTCTTTGTGTTCTCTGTGGTTGAGGCTTTTTCGAAACCCAGAACTATTCGGCGAGTGCCTGACGACTGCGATCTGGGAACAGTAGGCTGAGCAGAGCGCCGGCGAGAAAGAAGGCCGACGTCAGTGCGAGCGCCGAGCCGATCCCCACGTTAGGCATCGTCGCGACGAATCCGATCGTGTAAGGCGCCAGAGCACCCATTCCGCGACCCAGGTTGTACGTCAGCCCCTGTCCTGTCGCGCGAACTGCCGTCGGAAAGAGCTCAGCGAGGAATGACCCAAACATGCTGAAATACCCATATCCCACGAATCCAAGGAGGGGTCCGATCAGCATCAGCACCGCTGGACTGCGCGCCATCTGGCCATAGATCGGCACCAGAATGGCCGCGGTCAGCAGATACGCGATGAATGTGCGCCGACGCCCCAGCCGATCCGCGATGAAACCGAACGAGAGATAGCCGGCGTACGCGCCTAACTGCACCGGGATGATCCAACCCGCCGATCGCACGATCGACATTCCCGCGCCGCCACGCGCCACCGGCGTGGCGAGAAACCCAGGGAGCCAGAAGAACAATCCCCAGTTCGCGAACTGCACACACGCCGAGAGGAGCGTTGCTAATATCGTCCGGCGTCTGTACTCAGGGCCGAAGAGCACACGAAACGGGTTCGTCGCTCGCTTGCCTTCTCGTTTGCGCTGCAGCCAGGCTTCCGGCTCCTGGACGCGGCGTCTGATCCACAGCGTGAACAGCGCCGGCAGCACGCCGACAGCGAAGAGCCAACGCCACGCACTCGCGCCTAACGGGAGAATGTCGAGGATGAGCGCGGCGAGCAGCGTCGCGGCGATATATCCCAGCGCCCAACCCGACTGCATGATGCTGATCGCCTTCGTGCGATGCTCCGGCGGCCACGTCTCGCTGACGAGGACGGCACCCGACGCCCATTCGCCGCCCATGCCGATGCCTAACACAACGCGCCAGAGCATCAGTTGCAGCAAAGTCTGGGACGTGGCCGCGCCGAGCGAACAGAAGGAGAAGATCAGCACCGTGCCGATCAGCGCCCGCGTACGCCCGATGCGGTCCGCGATCACGCCGAAGAGAATGCCCCCGGCGGCGGACGTGAGCAGCGTAACCGTCCCGAGGAGGCCCGCCGTGGCGTCGTCGAAACCGAAGTAGCGCTTGAGGTGCCCGATAGCCATGACATAGAGCAGGAAGTCCATGGCATCGAGCATCCAGCCGAGCTTCGCGGCGATCAGTGCGCGCCACTGTGTGGGCGTGACTGTGCGGTACCAGGGGAGCGCGAGGGTTTGGTTAGGCAAGTACGAGGTCAGAGGTCAGAGGTCAGAGGTCAGAGGTCAAAGCGACTCCCAAATGCGACCGTCGAGCGCCAAATGGTAGCACCTGTCGCTCTTCCTGTACATTTTCCCGTTGCAGGCTCTGACCTCTAACCTCTGACCTCTGACCTTTGGCCTCGCCGTTTAGCTTATCGCTCCGCGATTTCCAGGAAGTCCGAGAACGGATCGCCCCCCACATCAAACACACGCCGCTGTTAGGCTCGCGGCAGCTGAGCGACCTCACAGGCTTTGACGTTAGGCTCAAGGCGGAGATGTTTCAGCGCGTCGGGTCGTACAAGATCCGCGGACCGCTCAACAAGTTCTCGCTCATGTCCGACGAGCAGAAAAGTCGCGGTGTCGTCTGTTCCTCGGCAGGGAACCACGCGCAAGGCGTTGCGCTCGCTGCCAAGATCCACGGCATCCGCGCCGTCGTGTGCATGGCCGCAAATGCCACGCGATCCAAAGTCGAGGCGACGAAAGGCTACGGCGCCGAAGTCGTGCTGCACGGCAACATCTGGGACGAGGCCAACGAGAAGGCCAAAGAGCTGGTGCGCACCGAAGGACTCACGTACGTGCATCCCTTCGACGATGAGCAGCTCATCGCCGGCCAGGGCACACTCGGCCTCGAGATCGTGCAAGATTGGCCTAACGTGGATGCGGTCATCGTTCCCATTGGTGGCGGCGGGCTCATCTCGGGCGTGTCCATGGCCGTGAAGTCGCATAATCCGAAGATCCGCGTGATCGGCGTCGAGTCGTCGGACGGGCCAGCGATGCAGGCCAGCGTCGCATCCGGCAAACTCGAGACGATCGACTGTCGCACAATCATCGACGGGCTGCGCGTGAAGCGCTGCGGCGAGATCACGTTTTCGGTCGTGCAGCGGTTCGTCGATGAGATCGTCGCGCTCCCGGATCGCGACATTTTCGACGCGATGATCTGGGTGATGGAGCGTTGCAAGCTCGTTGTCGAGGGTGCCGCGGCCGCACCCGTGGGCGCCCTCATGCACGGGCTGGTGAAGCTCCCGACGGGCTCTCGCGTCGCCGTCGTTCTCTCAGGCGGGAACGTCAACCTGGATCAGTTGCGCGGCCTGTCTTGGAACTGACCGACCACACAGATTGATTCTCGTCAGTCGTGGTCGGCGCCGATTGCCGCGCCTCGCTTACACTTACGACTCATGGGAAAGATGCTTTGATGCGTGTGATGCTCTAATAAGCTTGAGAAAAACACAAAGTTGTTGATCAACTCATCTCGTGAATCTCAGCATCCTTTCAAAGGTCGGAGAAGCTTACCAGCCAGGTCGCAGATTGAACGCCACATCGAAAATTCTAAGGAGCAATTACATGCGTCGTCCCACCGCATTAGCACTCGCTACTGTCGCCATGCTCGCGACTGGCGCGACTCGCGCAGCCGCGCAGCAGGAAAAGCTCGTCGCTGACCTCCTCGCGGACGTCAGCGAAGTCGAGCAGAAAATGGTCGGCCTCGCCAAGAAGATGCCCGCCGACAAGTTCGACTGGCGGCCGGGAACGGGCGTCCGCTCGTTCTCCGAGGTCGTGATGCACGTCGCCGCCGATAACTACTTCATCCCGGCGATGGTCGGCGTTGACGCCGATGCGGCGACTGGGATCAAGGGCAACGACTACAAGACCGCCGTCACGTATGAGCAGCGCAAGCTTGCGCGCGAAGCCGCGATCGCCGAGATGGAGAAATCGTTCGCGCACCTCAAGAAGGCATTGCAGAACACGTCGACAGCTCGTCTCTCGGAGAGCGTGAGCATGTTCGGTCAGACATCCACGGTGCAGAAGACCTGGATTCTCGCCGCGACGCATCTGCACGAGCATTTGGGTCAGGCGATCGCTTATGCGCGGAGCAACAACGTCGTTCCGCCGTGGAGTCAGTAGCCTAACAACTAGGGGTTAGGGGATAGGGGTTAGGGGTTAGGGCTCGGCATTTTGCGAGACGTCGCGCTATCCCGGGCTAACCCCTCACCCCCAACCCCTAACACCTCATCCACGTGAATCGGACCGACCTAGGAGCAGGTCGTAGTCGCCTAACGCTTCCCGTCAGCACTCTCGCCAGCGGCTTCGAGCTGAGCCTAACGGTCCTCACGATTGACGGCGCGCAGCGCGGGCCGCGGGTGGGGATCTGTGCCATGATCCACGGCGATGAAATCGAAGGCCTGCTCATTTTACGCGAGCTGTGGCGCACGATCGATGTGAAAGAACTGCGCGGGTCGCTGTGGCTGTTGCCCGTGGCGAACCCGCTCGCGATGGAAGCCATCACGCGCAACACGCCGATCGACATGCTGGACATGAATCGGCTCTTTCCTGGTCAGCCCGCAGGTTGGCTGAGTGAACAGCAGGCGCATGTGATTTCGCACGGATTCATCGACGAGATCGAAGCACTGATAGACATTCACGCAGGCGGCACGTTCCCGTGGGTGGATTACTGCTATGTCGTGAATGACGAGGCATGGTCGCGTGCTTTTGGCTCCGCGCTGCTGTATCGGCCGGCTGTGAGCTACAGCGGAACGACGGCGACCTACGCGGCATCGCGCGGGATCCCGATCAACGTCGTGGAAATCGGCGGCGGCTACCAGGATCAATCTGTGCACGTCACGAACGGCGTTCGCGGCCTAACGAATTCGCTACGCTCGAAGGGTCTCCTCGCCGGGGAATGCGAACGGCGCGCAGGCCAAGTCCTGATGCGCGACATGACCGTGATGCGCCCGCGATTCGGTGGCCTCTGCGTGCCGCGCAAGAAGCTGGAGCCTGGTGTTCAGTTTGAGGGGCAGCAACCGCTCGCCGACATCGTGAGTCCTTACACCTTCGAGACGCTGGAGACGATGGTCGCTCCGTACGAGCGCAACATCGTCGTGCTGGCGCGGAACTACATGACGCGCATCCATCCCGGCGACTACGGTTTCATGATCGGGAACGCGGCGACTGCCACGACGTACGCGGACTAGGTCCAGGTGTTGCGCCACCTAACGAGGGTTGTTGTCGCGGCCACGCTCGCCGCGGGCAGCGTATCGGCGCAGCAGCAGCCACGCGCTCGCGTTCAGCAAGCAGACGTCGCGATCTACGTCATCGGCGCCGTAGCTAGAGTGAGAGCGCGCTACATATTCGCCGGTAACCCCGGCGCAGTGAGCTTCGAATACCTCGAGCAGCCGTGCGCGGTCGTCGGGCCGATCCGCCTGGAGTCCAACGGCAAACAAGTTCCGTACGCCGGAGAAGCGACTGATCCCTGGGTGCGACTGCATGATACCAGCGCGGTGGATCCCACGCGACTCTCGTTAGGCTATCAGATCACGTATGAGGTGAAGCTCGCCGCCTCTGACGTCAGCGTCCCCATCGTTCTTCCCACGAGCGCCTTGACGGGGACCCGGCGAGGCGAGCCCGTCGCCACTATCCACGCGACGTTAATGTGGAATGCGAGACCGATCGTTCCGCGAATGATGTTCAATGAATCCACGCGCAGCTGGTCAGCGCGTATGGCGGCGCTGCCATCCGCCGTACGTCTCTCCGCTGCGGGCGTGCCTAACGAAAAGTGCTGGCTCGAACCCAAGAACAGCGGCGGACTGGCGCGCGTCTTCTGGGCGCTCGTCGCCACGCTCGCGCTCTGGGTGCCACTCTATATGTGGTGGGCGAATCGTCAACGCCGCGCGGCATGACATCCTCGCAAGGCACCGCCTTCTACATCAGCGTGGCGGCGTACATCGCCGTCGTCTGTCTCATCGGGCTACGCAACTATCGCAAGACAAAAAGCGAGGAAGGCTTTCTCGTCGCCGGCCGCAGCCTAGGACCGATCGTCGGTGGCGCGACGCTCATGGCGAATCAAGTAAGCGCCGGCGCCACGATCGGCATGGTCGGCTTCCATTACTTCTCAGGCATCAGCTACGCGTGGACCTGGCCATTGGTGTGGATCGGTTGGGTCGTCTGTGCGCTCTTCGTCGCACCGAAAATGCGCGGACTCGCGGGCGTGACGCTCCCGGACTACTTCGCAGCGCGCTACGACAGCCGAGCGGCGCGTGGAATTGCGGCGGTCTTCATTCTCATAGCATACAGCGTGATGCTCTCGGCGCAGTACCAGGCCGGCGGGCTGCTTTTCACGCTCGTCGGCGGCATGTCGTATTCCAAGGCCGTGCTGCTCGTCGCGGGCATAACGACTGTGTACACCTTCCTCGGCGGCATGTACAGCAACGCGTACGTTGGTGTGCTCAAGGCTGTGATGCTGCTCGGCTGCTACGTGCTCGCCGTTCCTTTTCTTATTAAACACGTGGGCGGCATCGACACGTTAGGGAACGCATTGCACGCACTGGACCCGAGACTGACGGGCAACTGGTTCGGCGTTAGGCAGCTCCTCGCGATCTCGCTCGCTATCGGACTTGGCCTCGCCTGCGCGCCGTACGAAATCTCAGCAATTTATTCGATGCAAAGCCGACAAATCGTACGTCAAGCAATAGGCTACTCATTCCTCTTTCAGTCTTTCATCGCGATCGGCGTGCTGATATTCGGGCTCGCAATGCGAGTGAGTGTGCCGCATCTGCCGGACCCGGACCTCGCCACGCCGATGCTCGGCATGAGTATCCTGCCGTTCTGGATCGGTCTGCTCGTGCTGATGGCCGCGGTGGTGACCTTCACGCGCACGGGTGGCGCCATCCTGCTCACCGTCGCGTCGGCGATGTCGCACGATCTCTATGCCAAGCTAATGGTGCCTAACGCGAGCGAGCGGGCGAAGGTGCTGGCTGGCCGCATCGCCGTTGTCACGTTCAGCGTCATTCCGGTGATCCTGGCGCTTAGGCAGCTGAGCCTCGTCAACTGGATCGTCATCTATGCCGCGAAGCTCCTCGTGAGCTTCCTCTTTGTACCCGTCGTGCTCGGCCTCAATTGGAAACGCGCCACGCGTGCTGGAGCGCTTGCAGCGATGGTCGGAGGACTCGTCACGTGTCTCGTCTGGCTCGCGCAGCGCCAGCCGTATGTCTTAGGCCTCGATGCTGCTGAAGCCGGTGTGCTCGTGAGCGCGGCATTGTTCTTTGGCGTCAGCATCATCACGAAGCCGGTGGCGGAGGCGAACCTCCTGCCTTTTTTTCCAGCCGTTCAGTCAGCATCAGGGGTCGGGAGTTAGGGGTTGGGGGTTAGCCCTTCGCGACGCGCTTTCTCGCACGGACTAACGTCCTTCCATCCGCCCTCTCAGATGCCGGCATTAGGCTAACCCCTAACCCCCACCCCCTAACAACTCGGTAGGCATGCCCAGCATCGACCCAATCCCCCGCGCTCTCGTCCCAGTCGACTCCGCAGCAGCCGATGCACTGGGCGCGCCTAACTACGATGAATTTCAGAGCGACCGCGAGGTGTGGGAGCTGATTCGGGCGAAGCCCGCGACGGTGCTGCGGGCGACCATGCCGCACTGCGACGTTTCGACTCTCGAACAAATCGGCGAGGACGATTCGGAAGAGGCGCTCGCTCATGCCAAACAGGTGATGGGGCAAATCATCGCGGACGCACGCACGCGCGAGGTGCGCGATCTTCTTTGGGTTTATGAGCTGACGAGTTCCGAGCGGCCGCAGATCCGCCAGATCGGCCTCGGCGGAATGGCTCGTACCGCAGAAATCCGGACACCCCAAAACCCGCAAGGGACGATCATTCGCAACGAGGGGATCCGCGAACCCAAGGCGCGCGGACGAGCGCGTTTGACTGAGGCGACGCGTGCCGATATGGGCACCGTGAACCTCGCGGTGGACGATGCGAGCGGGGCGCTGCAGGCTGCATTGATCGCACACGCCGACGCGACGCCACCGAGCTTCGTGACGACGGATGAAGGAGGCAGCCGGCATCGTGTCTGGCTGGTGCAAGACTCGACAGCTCGTGGACGTCTGCGCGATCTGCTGATGCGAGAGCCGCGCGCGTATGTCGCCGACGGAAATCATCGCAGCGCCGCGGCCGCGATGCTCGGCTACGAACATTTCCTCACCGTCTTCTTTCCAGCGGCGACGATGACGATCGCGCCGTACAATCGCCTCATGGAGAACGATGTCTCCGCGTTAGGCGACGTCGCCGCAAAGCTCGGCAGGTCGTTCGAGGTGGAGCGTCTGAGTCGCGAGCCGTACCAACCTAATCGCACGCACGAAATCGGGTTCTACGATGGAGCGACCTGGTGGCGCCTGAAGCCACGTGCGGGGACCTTCGATCCCGCCGACGCCGCGCAGGATATCGATGCCGACATCGTGCAGCGGCTGCTCTTCGCCGATGTCTTCGGGATTCACGACGCGCGTGACGATCGCCTAACGTTTGTCGGCGCGAACCACGATGCCCGCTGGCTCCAGAGCGAGGTGGACGCTGGCCGCTTCCGCTACGCTGTCACGCTTCCGGCTGTGACCATGCGCCAGTTCATCGACGTCTGTCTACAGGATCGTCTGATGCCACCCAAGTCGACCTGGTTCGTCCCGAAGAT
>DASYRX010000220.1:0-32877 GCA_036003845.1 Gemmatimonadaceae bacterium
GCACTCGCGACGAACCCGTTGCTCGCAACCAAGAACGGCGCCGTCAGGTTCGCGGTATCCGCCGCATCACCCGAGCCCTGCGAGCTGAACCAGTTGTAGGTCGCGCCACCGCCGACGTTATTGCGGAAAGTGAAGCGCGCCTTCTTGAGTGTGCCGGTGAGGTCCACGTATGTCGAAACGCCCATACCCGTGTTGAACTCGATCCAAACGTCGTCCACGTTGTTCTGCACCGTCATGAAGCGGCCGTTCGAGCCGAGCCCAGAGGCGCCAAGCCCGGTCACGAGGTTCTGCGCGATCTTCACGCGACGCATCGGCTGCGCGTTACCGTAGTTCGGGAACAGGTTGAACCCGCCGGAGACGTTGTGGATGTGATTCCACTGGAACGTCACGTCGCTCACGATGCACCAGCTGCACGGATTGTCTGCCGTGCCGAGCACGATCGACGAACCGGCCTGCGCATCGACCCAGTGATTCTCGAGGACGTTCTCTTCGAACAGGACGCGCTGCGCGTTCTTGAGCTCGAAGAGGTTCTTCACCGTCCAAACGCCCTGCCAGCTCATCTGCCTCGTTAGGAAGTTGCGGCGGATGGTGATGTCGCTCGGCACGACCGCGAGGCTGGAGACGTCGCCACCGAACATGATGACTTCGCCCGCTGCCTCGAGCCGGTTGTTTTCGAAGAGGAATGGTCCAGGAGAATTGTATGTGAGAATGGCCTGCGAATCGAAGCCCTTGCCGTGGCACTCCAGCAGCTGCGAGCCGATGACGGCGATCGCGGCACCGTTCGCGTACAGGCAGCGCTTCGTATTCGTATTCGACTGGGCGTGTACGTACATGCGATCAAGGGTGATTTCGCGCGGTGTCTCGGCGGGCGTCGTCTGCGTCGGCCCGCTCGTTCCGATGACGATGATCCCCTGCTGAACATTCGGCTGAATACCGGCGCCAGGCGCCACGACGACCTCGAGACCGACCAGGCGCCAGCCACTGATGTTGGTTTGCCCGTACGCGGTCGAAAGCGCAGGGAGCACGTTAGGTGTGACGATCTTCGGCATCAACGCCGCGTGCAGCGCCGGATCGATACGCTGGCCTAACGCGGGGAGCTGAGACATCGCGGACGTGCGTACCGTAATCCATCCGTTAGCCGTCGTGCCGCTCTTTGTCTTGAGCACGAAGTTTCCGGTGAATGTGGCACCTGCTTGAAGCACGATTTCGTCGCCACGCTTCGCTGAATCCAACGCCGCCTGCAGGTTGCCGCCGGCATTCACCGTGAGTGTGCGCGTCGACGTTGGCCAGCTGACGTCAACCGTCGCCTGCGGTAGCGCCGGAGCGATCGAAGGAACCGAGCCGGTCGGCGGTGGCGGCTGAGCCGCGGTCACCGTGATCGTAACTGAGCCGGATTTACCGCTATTCGACGCTGTGATGTTCGCAGTGCCGGTTGTTACACCAACGATAACTCCATTGAGCGACACCGCAGCGACGGCCGCATTCGACGACGACCAGAAGACCAGGGCGCCTGGAATCGTATTCCCGTTCGCATCCTTTACAGTCGCCGAAGCCTGCAAGGTCTGACCAACCGCGACGCTGCTCGACGGAACAGTAACCGTCACACTTGCCGTGGCCGGAGCTGCGACGTTGATCGCGAGCGAGCCGGTCTTACCGCCAGCCGTCGCAATGATCGTGGTAGAACCAGTGGCGACAGCCGTTACGAGACCTGTCGACGAAACAGTCGCCGCGGCCGCATTGGACGATGTCCACGTGATTGTCTGTCCACTGAGCACGTTACCGGCGGAGTCGCGCGCAACGGCTGTTGCCTGCGTCGTCTGCCCAGGCGTTAGGCTCGTGGATGGCGCAGTCACAGTGACCGTGGCGACCGTGGGGAGAGAGGTGCCAGCGACCGCCAGGCCAGCTGTGCCGTACTTACCGCCACTCGACGCCGTAATGGTCGCCGAGCCTGCACCAACACCGGTCACGACGCCGCCAAGACCGACGCTGGCGACAGTCGGCTTCGAGCTGGACCAGCCGATCGTGAGGCCGGTCAGGATCGTACCTAACGAGTCACGCAACACAACTGTCGACGCTGCCGTCTGCCCGGTCGTGATGCTGTTCGGGTTGACGGTCAACTGAACCGAGTACACTGGCAGCGGGGCCGGTGCGCTGACAGTCAGCGTCGCCCATCCCCGCACGCCGTCGATCTGCGCGACGATTAGCGGCGAACCGGCGGCGAGGCCGGTCACCAGCCCAGTCGCGGATACTGACGCAAGCTGGATGTCATCGCTCGACCAGCTCGCTGTCTTGCCCGAGATCGGGTTGCCGTTCGCGTCGCGCGCAGTGGCCGTTGCCTGCGTGGCCTGGCCCGTTAGGATCGAGGGACTATTGAATGTGACCGTGACGCTCGCGACCTGAGCCGGCGCTGGTGCAGCCACCGTTAGGCTCGCGCTACCGGTGTTGCCTGACGAGGTCGCGGTGACCGTGGCGTTACCTGCGCTGACACCGGTCGCGAGACCGGTCGAAGAAACCGTGATGACGGCTGGATTTGAGGAACTCCAGGAGATCGCGGCATTTTGCACAACGCTTCCACTCGAGGACACGACCGCGTTGAGCTGCTGCGTACCGCCGATCTGCAACTGCGCAGACGATGGAGAGACGGCGACCGAAGTGACCGCCGACGAAATGACGCTGATGTTTGACGTAGCCGAGAACGAGCCAGACGTCGCCCTGATGTTCACAGACCCGGCGGCGACTGCCGTTACCACGCCTGTGCCGGAGACGCTCGCGACGGCGGAGTTGGCCGAGGACCACGAGACCGACTGCCCAGGAATCACGTTGCCCGCCTGATCGCGAACTTCGGCGATTAGCTGCGCGCTCGTGCCTAACGAAATCGTCGCCGACGCCGGGATGATCGCGATGGCGCTCGGCGTTGCGCCAATGACCGAGATCGGCAGCGAGCCAATCCTGGAATCGATGATTGCGCGAATCGTGGTGCTACCGACAATGAGACCGGTGATCGTTCCGTCCGACGCAACCTGCGCGACCGAAGGATTCGAGCTCGACCACGCAACTTGGCGACCGGTCAGAATGTTGCCATCGGAGTCGCGGGCCGTGGCGGTCGCCTGCATCTTGCCGCCGATGGTGACGCTGTTCGAAGGTGCCGTGACCGTGACGCTCGCGGCTGGAACTGCAAAGACGTTCACAGTCGCCGATGCCTTAAGAGTGCCTATCGTAGCGGTGACGATCGCCGCGCCTTTCTGACGCGCCACCACCAGGCCGTCCATCGTGACTGCGGCAACGCTGCTCTCCGACGTCGACCAGCTCACCTTCGCGTCCCGAATCAACTTGCCGCGACTATCGCGCACCCATGCGGTGAGCTGCACGCTCTCGCCCGGGTTGAGACCTGAGTTTGCCGGCGTCACGCTGATGCTCGTCGGATAGTTCGGGAGCACGCGCGCCTGCGCCGTAGCGGTCATACCATTTACAATCGCCGTCAGCGTTACGTCGCCGGGCTGCAGCGAAACGACGACTCCATCATCGGAGATCGGCGCGATCGCGTTGTCCGACGTGGACCACCTGACGTTGAGGCCGCGCACGTTGCCTGTAGGCGAGAACATCGTGGCCTCGAGCTGCAGCGAATCGCCTAACGTGATCTCGGCGATGCCGGGCACGATCGTCAGCGCCAGCGTCCCGGCCTGGACGAGAACCGTCGCCGTGTCGGCGCTGATCTGCGAACCCTGGCCGACCATCGCAACGACGCGCGCGTCGCCAACAGCGACGCCCGTGACGAGACCTACGCCATCAACACTCGCAATGCTTGGCGTGAGGGAGCTCCAGCGAACCGTCTGATCGGTTCGCGCCGCGCCCTTCGCGTCCAGCACCATAGCAGTCAGTGCAACCGTCGACCCAACGTCGACGGAATCACGATCCGGCGTTATCGAGATTGAAAAACGATCGGCGTCGGGCTTGTTGCCCGGGTCCATCGACTGCTGCTGATCGCAGCCAACCACCACCCCGACTAGCGCACTTACCACCGCAATCGAGCGAACCAGTGAGCTCCGAACCATTGTCGTGCCTCCGAGGGCCTTTCGGTGGCCCGGCCCGCGTGGCGCAGTTGCTCTGCGCTGTAGCGCCGTGGCTTTGCGTCGCCGGCTTTCGCCGACTTTGCCGTTTCGGTTGTCCTCCCGGGTCGGGAGGGCGCGAGCGAGTCACTCTCGCGTCGCCCATAAGACGCGGTACTGCGGAGCTCGTAACAGCGTATCGCGTTGGGAATAACTAACTTAGCTCGCTCCAAGAGCATGACGTACATCACGAAAACCGTGTGTGAAAACGCCACTGGAAAGGAATCTTTTTTCCGTCTAATCGACGGCCGTCACGCACCCGACCGCAGCCATTTCGGCCGCTGCCTTTCGGCGGCACTGTGCGTCAATTGAGGTCACCGTTTTTTGCGCGGCCGACGCACCGACGCTTGTTTTCCAGCTACTTAGGTCCGCGGCTTGCAACCGAGGCTTGGCTCCTGGCGCGCGTCGCCGGAGTACTAAGAGCCCACCGAGGAGAGTTATTTGAGATCGATTTCGCGCGGCTGGCGATCGTCACGCGGTTACGCGGCACCGGCTGCCGTCGCGGCGCCGGTAGCGATGCCAACGGCTGCGCGCCTAACGAATGAGCCGGTCGTCAGCGCCGCACCGAGCACCTTCGTGTGGCCCTGGCAAAACGTGAAGTGGAACCTCGCCTTTATTGGGTTCTGCGGCTATTCCATCGCCGTCATCACGTACATCGCGCCGATCGGCCGGGCGTCTATGATCGTGGCACTGCTCGGTCTTCTCTTCGGGAGCGAGCGCATCCGCTTTCCGGCGCCGCTCGTCTGCTTTATCGCGTATTACCTCTTCGCTGCCGCCACCGCGCCGATGTCGGAGTGGTACGTCGTCGTCAAAGATGAGTTGATCAACATCGGGATCATTGGACTCATCTTCCTCGTCGCGATGAACGTGCTCACCGAGCGTTCGCGCTTGCGGTTCTACATCTTCCTCACGCTCGCGACATACGGCATGTACCCCGTGCGCGGGGCAATTTTCAATCAGTTCATCTATCACGCTGCGGAGCTTGGCCGAATTGCCTGGAACGGCATGTTCGCCAACCCTAACGATCTCATTGCGTTGCTCCTCTTCCCGCTCGGCCTGGCCGTTGGTTATTTGTACGCCGAGCGGCAAAAATACTTTCGTTACGCAGCGCTTCTCGGCATCGCGCTGATATCCCTCATCGCGTTCATGACCCAGTCGCGCGGCGGCATTCTTGCGCTCGGATTCTTTGGCGCCTGGACGCTCGCGCGCCAAAAACGCCGCGCGCGAATGCTCCCAGCCGTGCTGGGGATAGTTGCCGTCGTCGTGCTCTTCGCGCCAAACGATGTTTGGGATCGCCTGAAGAAAATCGGTAGCGCGACATCGTCTGGTGAGCTAATCGAAGCCGATGATCTGGGCTCAGCGGAACAGCGCTTCGAAATCTGGAAAGTCGCGGCAGCGATATCGCGCGACCATCCGATCACGGGCGTCGGGCTCGGCGCCTACTCGTACATGCACTGGCGTTATGTGCAGCGAAACCTGGAGGGGTTCAAGCGGACCGCCCAAGGGAAACGCGACGCGCACAGCTCGTACCTAACGGCGCTCGCTGAAACCGGCATTGTCGGCTTCATCTTCTGGATCGGGATATTCATCACCACGTTGCGAGCGGCTCATCGAGCGCGCAGGGCAATCAAGCAGACCGATCCTGACGCCGAGCGCCAGCTGTTTTTCGCGAGCCTGGGAATGATGGCGTTCGCCGTGGCGGGCATATTCGGCTCCTGGAACCACACGCCATACACGTACATCAACGTGGCGATTCTCTACGGCATGGCCGTTCTCGCGCTAGAGAAGCACCGCGCGCGCTTGGCGACGCCTCAGCTGGTGCGCCGCGTCGCCTGACGAGCGAGCCCGCTGACTCGGGAAAGCAGCAAAAACGTCACAGCGTACCCTAGCGCGCCGATCGGCACCGACGTCCACAGCGCGCCGGGCCTAACGAGTAGCATGAGGCCGGCCATTCCCAGCGCAGCAGCCACGGGCAGCCAGAGCCGCCGCAACTCGATGCTCGGATAACCCGCACGGCCCGCTGCGCGCGCTGCGAGCCAGAGGCGAATGAATTCTGTCGCGGCCGTCGCCGCCGCCGCGCCAACAAGCCCGAACGACGGCACGAGCGCTACGACGAGGATCACGTTTACGAGCGCCGTGAGCGCATTCACGCGCAGCAGCGCTCGTTCCTGGCCCGCCGCAATCAGTGCGACAACGGGCATCTCGCGAATCGCGGCCAACGGCAAATACCACGCAAGGATCCGCATCGCGGCCACGCCACCTGCGAATTGATCGCCGAACACCGTTCCCAGAATCTGATCGGCGATGAGCGCCGCGCCTACTCCAGCGGGGAGCGCCAGCGCGAAGGCCTGGAAGACGGAACGCTGAAAAACGCGCGAGCGCTCATTCAAGTCGTTGTCGAGCCGCGCGAGCACCGGCATTACAGTGTGCGCGAATGCAACTATGAGATTCGCTCCAAATGCGACCAGCGTGTACGCCGCGCTGTACAACCCGGCCTCGGCGCGACCTCGGACTATGCGGATGAAAACGAGATCGAAATTGAACAGCAACAGGCCGAGGATCGTGAACATCACGAGGTGCCTCGCGCGATCGAACGTCGGACGTGCGACTTCCCAGTCGAAGCGCACCGGCGCGCGATAGCCCAATCGCCGCAGGCCGATGATCAGGAGCAGCGTGAGAAGCGCTTGCCCCGCGAATGTTGCGAACGGCACGTAGCCGATGCGCGTGGCGTCGCGCACGAGTACGAGGATGAGAAGGAGCGTGAGCGCCTCTCCCAGCGTGCGCGAAACTGCGATCCAGCCGGTGCGCTCGAGGCCGAGATGCACCCAGCGCGCGCTCGCGGCCGCGAGTGGGAGGGTGAGCGCGTAGCCGGCGAGCAGAACGCCGTCCGGCTGCGGCAGCGCGATCAGCGAGATCGCAATCGTTACAATCGTTAGGCAGACGGCCAGCCAGATCCTCGCAGCGAACACAGGCCCTACCACGTCGTCGAGCCTATCGCGCGAGCGTGCCACCAGCGGCACGCCGACGAGCTCCACTCCGGCGTCGGCGAGTTGCGTCAGATACAGCAGGATCGCGGTCGCGAACGCGATGCTGCCGAAGAGCGCGGGGCCGAGCGTGCGCGCGAGGTACACGGTGGCCGCGAATGCAGCGAGGCGCGCGACCGCTTCACCACCACCTAACGCCGCAAACCGAGCGCCGATGCCGCGCTCCGGCATTAGATGTAGCCTAACGCGGCTAGCCGGCGACGCACCTCGTCTTCCTGTGGCATGTTTGCCGCCGCGTTGTCAGGCGGAATGATGCCGATGAGCTCCAGAGAACGGATGACTTTCCACGCAGCGCCCGAAACGGGCTCGAGGTCGGCTCGGATGTGCACTTCGGGTTCGAGCGGCTCTTCGTATGGCGCATTGACGCCCGTGAACTCGTCGATCTCCCCGCGCCTGGCGCGTGCATACATGCCGTCCACGTCCCGCGCAGCCGCGACTTCGACTGGACACTCGACATACACCTCGATGAAGTTCGTCGTGTTGTGACGAACCTCGGCCCGCGTGCTGCGATACGGAGATACCGCGGCGCAAATGGCGAGCACGCCGTTGCGTGAGAGGAGCTTCGCGACATAGCCGATCCGGCGCACGTTTTCTTCGCGATCTTCTCGAGAGAACCCGAGACCGCGCGACAAGCTCTCGCGCACTTCGGCGCCATCGAGCAGCTCGGCGCTGCATCCGCGCTGCAGCAGCTGGTCGTAAACAGCGCGCGCGATCGTCGACTTCCCGGAGCTCGGTAAGCCCGTAAACCAGAGGACGGCGCCTTGGTGTTCCACGGTTACAGTCCGATGATTGGCCACCAGTATCGAATCACGACGATCAGAATCAGGATGCAGGCGATTGTCATGATCGATCCGGCTTTGATGAAGTCGCGCGTGCGCAGGTAGCCACTCGCGAACACTATCGTGTTCGGTGCAGTGCTGATCGGGAACGCGAAATCCAGTCCGGCGCCGAATGACGTCGCCAGACACATCGCCACTGGACTCGCGCCGACACGATCTGCCAGTGTGAATGCTAGCGGAAGCACCGCCGCAACCGCGGCGGCATTGCTCATGAATTCCGAAAGCAACAGCGAAACGACACCGGCTCCGACAATCGCGACGACTGGCGAGATGTGCGCATCGCCTAACGTTGAATCAAGCAGCCACTTCGCGGCGCCGCTCTTGTCGATGAGTACGCCGAGCGCGATGGCACCGCCGTACATCAGCACGATGTTCCAGTGCACGTGGCGTTCGACGTTCTCCCACTTGAGCACACCCGCGGCGAAGAGCGTCACCGCGCCGAGCAGCGCAATCACTGCGAGGTCGATCTGACGGCCGCCCACGGCGATCCACGAGCCGATTGTCAGCAGCAGGATGCCAAGCGTAATCCAATGATCGCGCGTCAGCTTTCCGAGCCTGCCGACTTCGTGCTCCATGACTTCGCGCGCCGCCGCAAACGGGACCTTTTCCCTCGCAAAGCTGAGCCGCAGCACGACGGGCGTGACGAGAACGCCGAGGATCACGACGGGCAGACCGGCCAGCATCCAGCGCGAAAAGCTGATGCCGAGCCCGTAGGACTGCTGGAGCATGCCTAACGCGAGCGCCGCACGACTGCTGCCGAGGAACGACGCATTGGCCCCGATGAGGGCTCCCCACGCCAACGAGAGAAACAACGTCTTCGCGTAGTTGCTCTCCGTCGGCCGCAGCCGCAGCGCGATCGCGACTTCAACGGCGATCGGATAGAGCATTGCCGTCGTGGCCTGGTTCGGCATCCACACGGTTCCGAACGCCGCCGCCAGCATCATGCCGTTCGCAAACGCATAAGGCGAGCGCTCGAACTTGCTGAGAAACCAGAGCGCACAGCGCTTGCTCAAACCAGAGTGAATGAGCGACCCGGCGATAATGAATATTCCGATCAGGAAGAACACAGCCGAGCTGCCGAACGCGGCGTACGCTTCGGCAGGTGTCATCGCTCTCGTTAGGGCGAGTAGTGCGACAGCGAGCAGCCCCGTCACCCCGAACGGCACGAAGTTCGTGATCCATAGCGTCGTGCACAGCAGCCAGACGGCGAACCCCGTTTTGCCGGCGGGACTCAAACCGGCGGGCAATGGCGCCACGTAAATCCACAACGCTCCCGCGACTCCCGCGATGAGGGCTGCGCCTTGTACGACGTTCTCAATGCGCCGTGGCGCGGGAATCGCGGCCGGCGGCTGCGGCGGCGTGGCGCGTCTTCGCTCGCGCGGCCACTGGAACGTGGAGCCTAACGCGGAAGTCGTTTCTGGCGCCGGGTCGCTCGACCTGGCTGTGCCTTCTATCACTTTGAGGCGACTAGGCGGGTCCGCCACGAGCCTCGCTCTGACGATCGGCGATGGCGATGTGCAGCCGTTCAACATGCACGTACGGAAGCCTGATCGTCCCCATCAAGCGCCCCTCGTTGATGTCGCCGTGATCGTCCGACCCACCGCATGTAAGCAATCCGTAGCGCGCGGCGATCTCTTCGAAGCGGCGCGTATCGTCGGCGCTATGCTGCGGATAGTACACTTCGATCGCGTCCAGCCCTGAGTCGACAAGATGTGCGATCTCCTTGTCGGTCAGCTTGGTGCGCGCAGGATGCGCGGCGCAGGCCACGCCTCCAGCCTCGTGAATGCGCGCGATCGCTTCCTCGGGAGTGATCTTGACCCGCTGCACGTAGCAGCGCCCGCCATCTGCGATGAACTCCGGCGTGAAGGCCGCGTTGATGTTCGGCACCACCTTGGCCTCCACCATCGCCTTGGCCACGTGCGGCCGACCCACATTCTCGCTTCCGGCGATCTCCTGCACACGCTTCCACGAGACCGGATAACCGAGCTCGTTCAGCTTCTCCACCATCGCGTGCGCTCGGCCCAAACGCCCCGAGCGAATGCGCGTCAACTCAACCGCAAATTCTTCGTCGCGGTAGTCGATCCCATAGCCGAGGATGTCGACCTGGCGTTCATTCTCGTCGAGGGTCGAGAGCTCGACGGCCGGGATACACTCGATACCTAACGACTCAGCGGCGGCCAGCGCCGCCGGAACGCCGGCCATCGTGTCATGATCCGTCAACGCGATGGCGGCGAACTTGAGTGCGCGGGCCCGTTGCACGACCTCTGCCGGCGGGTCGCTCCCGTCCGATGCGGACGAGTGCAACTGCAGGTCGGCGACGAGCGGAGCCATCCCTAACGAGTAGCGGCGGCGGCTTGGTAAGCCTCCGTCAAAATCGCCGCGATCTCCGGTCGAGTGAATTCGGCCGGCGGCATCTCACCGTTCGTCAGCATCTCGCGAACCTTGGTCCCGGACAGCGTGACATGGTGTTCCTTGCCGTGAGGACACGTGCGCGGTGACGCCAAATTGCCGCAAGTCGTGCAATAAAACGAGTGCTCGAACTTGAGTGGCGTGATTCCGAGCTCGTGCGCGGGTAAACTGTCGATCAGGATCTGGGCGTCGTAGGAGCCATAGTAGTTGCCGACGCCGGCGTGATCGCGGCCGACGATGAAATGTGTGCAGCCATAGTTTTTGCGCGCAATCGCGTGCCAAACCGCCTCGCGCGGCCCCGCATAGCGCATCGCGGCAGGGAATACTCCGAGCACTACACGATTCGCCGGATAGTACTTGGCCAGGATCGCCTCATACGTGCGCATCCGAACGTCGGCCGGGACGTCGTCCGACTTGGTGGCGCCGACGAGTGGATGCAGCAAGAGGCCGTCGACGTTTTCCAAAGCGACCTTCTGCAGATACTCATGCGCGCGGTGTACCGGGTTGCGCGTCTGGAATCCGACGACGGTCTTCCAGCCCAGCTCATCGAACTTCTTGCGCGTCTCGAGCGGCGTTAAGCGATACTGCTCGAACTCGGTATACGCCGGACGCGAGATCACCCACACCGGACCGGCGACGTACACATCGCCCTGGGTCATCACGCGCTGAACGCCGGGGTGCGCGGTTTCGGTCGTGCCGTAGCAGTGCTTCGCTTCGCGCGTCTTATCGGGCTGATAAATCTCCGTCACCTGCATAACGCCGAGGATCTTTCCTTCGCGATCGGTCAGCGCGATCTCCTGGCCTTCGTTGAGACTCTTCGCACGATCGATCGACGTGCAGAGATTCACGGGCATCGCCCAGATGGTGCCGTCGGACAGACGCATGCTCTCGACGACGCAGTCGTAGTCCAGCTTGCGCATGAAACCGGTGAGCGGCGAGAGCGCGCCGACGCCGATCATCTCGAGATCGGTCATCTCGCGTTCATCGAGACCGAACTTTGGGAGCGACTTGGCGCGCTCCAGCGCTTCGCTGCGTGCGTCACCAATCAGCTCGCGATCGACAAGCGCCCCGCCGTGCGGCGTGCTCGGTCCCGGCGCGCGCCGGCCGGCAGCGTTCTCCCGCGCGACGACGGCCCTGCGCTCGGAGACGGAAACGTTAGGCGCCGCCGCTTCGCGCGCAATGTAGCCACGCTCTTCCAGCATGTGGATGACACGAGCGGCGCTCTCCTCGACGGACTCCTTGTCCGTGTCCAGCAGCAGCTCGGGGTTGCTCGGCTCTTCGTACGGGTCGTTGACGCCGGTGAAGTTCTGGATCTCTCCAGCCAACGCCTTCTTGTACATCCCCTTCACGTCACGCTCGATGAGCACGTTCATCGGCGTGCGAACATAGACCTCCAGGAAATCGCCGATCTCGGCCCGCGCATTGTCCCGCATGCGCTTGTAAGGCGAGATGAATGCGGTCAGCACTACCACGGCGTTCTGAGTGAGCAGCTTCGCCACGAAGGTCACTCGCTCAATGTTCTTGTCGCGGTCCTCCTTAGAAAAACCGAGGTCTCGGCACAGACTTTGGCGAACCACGTCGCCGTCGAGGCGTTCCGTCAGGATGTGGCGCCCTTGCAGCAAGTCATGAACACGCTTCGCGATGGTCGTTTTGCCAGAACCGGAGAGCCCGGTAAACCAAACTGTGACACCCTTTTGCATTTACGATTCCGATTTGTGAGTGGAGCGGTTGAAGGACCTTCTAGTGGTCGTGACGGTGCATCAAGAACGGCCGAAATTGCCCCGTCGCGGTCGCGCCGAGTAACGCGAGCCGCGCGCCAAAGGGGTCAGATTCGATTGAGATTTGCTCGCCGACTTGGCCCCGTTGCGTTTCAATTGAGCCTGACCCCTTTTGATTCAACGCGCGAGTTGCGAATCTGTAGACCGCGCGTCGCCTCGGCTGACGCGGCACAAGTATAGCACAGACCCCGGGCACTCTCGTGGCGCCGCAGCGCCCAAAGCGCACAACGAACAAAGGAGCGGTATCGGCTGTGTACATCGGACCTGACTCACTAATGCCCGTGGCGTCGTTTTTCGCGGCCGTCGCGGGTGTGATCCTCATGTTCTGGCGCCGCCTGGTGGGCGCCGTGCGCATGCTCTTCCAGCGTTTCACGACAAAGAAGAACTAGAGCTCTTCCAGCACGCCGATGCCGGCGCCGCGAAAGGTCGTCGTCATCGGGCTCGATGGACTCGAGCCAAAGATCGTCGATAGCATGTTGGAGGCGGGCGAGCTTCCCCATCTCGCCCGCCTTCGCATTGCCGGAGGATACAGTCGCGTCGCGACGACCTGGCCGGCGCAAACCCCCGTTGCCTGGTCCACGTTCGCGACCGGAGTGAATCCAGGGGGTCACGGCATCTACGACTTCTTGCGACGAGACCCGAAGACGTATTCCCCAGATCTGGGTCTCAATCGCTATGAACAGAAGAGCGCCTTTCTGCCGCCCAAGGTCATCAACCTTCGGCGCGGGACGACGATCTGGGAGGTCCTGAGCGGCGCTGGCGTTCCATCGGCCGTCGTTAGGTGCCCGTGCACATACCCACCTGAGACGATGAAGGGGAGGCTCCTCGCCGGCATGGGCGTCCCCGATATCCGTGGGGGGCTGGGCACGGCGACATTCTACACGACGGCGCCAAGCGTGAGCCCGCGGGAGAGCGAGCAGGTCGTCGCGTTAAGCCGGGGTGACAAGATAGCCAGTCACATGATCGGCCCGCGGAACCCGAAGGCGAAGGACGACATGCGAGCGCCCGTCACTTTCGAAGTGGACCGTGCGGCTCGCACAGTGACGCTGCGAAGCGAGGGTCGCCCCAACGTCCTCGTCCTCAAAGAAGGCGCCTGGAGCGAATGGCTGTCGGTCAAGTTCAAGGCCGGGCTGCTGCAAAGCGTCGCCGGCGTTATGCGGTTGCTGCTCGTTAGGCTGGATCCCGAGCTCGAGATCTATGCGTCGCCCGTGAACTTCGATCCCACGGCGCCGATGTTTCCAATTTCGCATCCGTGGGAGTACTCCACTGAGCTCGCGAAGACACTCGGCAATTACTACACGACGGGAATGGTCGAAGACCACACCGGCCTTTCCAACGAGCGTTTTTCAGAGGAAGCGTACCTCGCTCAATGCGACGACGTGATGCGCGAGAGAGAGCGGATGCTCAACCACGAGCTCGATCGCTTCCGTGAGGGACTCCTCTACTGTCTGTTCGACACGCCAGATCGGCTGCAGCACATGTTCTGGCGCTTCGGCGAGCCGGGACATCCGGCGAACCGCGAGGACGACGCGAGACGCAGCGCGATGGCCACTGTCATCCGCGATCACTACAAAGCCTGCGATGCGCTTGTCGGGCGAGTGCTCCAGCGTGTCGACGCCGACACGCTCCTCATCGTACTGAGCGACCACGGTTTCAATTCATTTCAGCGCGGCGTGCACCTCAACGCGTGGCTCCGTGAACGCGGATACCTAACGCTCAAGCCGGGCATAGCTCCGGGACACGAAGCCGGAGAGTTCTTCAAGAACGTGGATTGGGGACGCACGCGAGCATACGCACTCGGCATCGGTAGCATCTATCTGAACGTGCGCGGGCGTGAGGCCGAGGGCGTCGTGGAAAAGTCACAGGCTGATTCTCTCGCTCAGGAAATTGCGACTGGCCTAACGGGTCTGATCGACAGCGAGCGCGGGTCGCAAGCGATCCGTTCCGCGAGGACAGTTCGTGATCTCTACGCCGGCGCCTACACGGATGAGGCTCCCGACATCATGGTCGGCTTCGCCGCGGGCTACCGGGCATCCTGGACAACTGCCCTTGGCGGCATCCCAGCCGTGCTATTCGAAGACAATGTGAAGCGATGGGGAGGGGACCATATCATCGATCCGGCACTCGTGCCGGGTGTTCTGTTCATGAATCGGGCGTTTGACGGGTCTGGGGCGCGCCTCGTCGACTTGGCGCCAACCATCATTCGCGCGCTCGGCGCCGTCGTGCCGGGCATCATGGAGGGGAGGGACCTGCGTGCAGGTTGAGGCCGTGGCGTGGTAGTTTCGGGGAGCAAAATGTGCCGCTCGAAGGCCCCCCGACTACCGTTCATCTGGCTTATCGCTTGCGTTAGACCGGCGCACGCTTATCCCCCGATTTGAGCTGGATGCAGCAGAGCGCTAGGACCCTAGTAAACCTGTTGGAGCACAGTGTGTTGGCCCGCCCCGACGCGATCGCCGTCGAGGAGGGGTCTTCGGCTTCTTTGGCCTTGTCGTATCGCGCGCTCGATGACCTGTCGGATCGAGTCCGCGACTATCTCATAGCGGCCGGTGTGCAGCGCGGTGACCGGGTGGGGATCTACGCCCAGAAGTGCATCGACGCGTACGCCGCCCTGCTGGGAGCGATGAAAGCCGGCGCGGCGTACGTCCCCGTAGACGCCAACGCACCGGCCTCGCGCGCCGCGTATATCCTGCACAACTGCGCGGTCCGTGTCGTGATCACGGACGCGAAGCTCGTTCCCGCCTGGGAGCCTGAGGCTCGCGCGTTAGGCGATCTCCCGCGCGTCCTCGCCCTCGACGAAATCGGCGCTGGTGCCGGCCTCTCCGCGGCGCTCGATCGCGCCGCCAAGGAAAGACCGTTCGCCAAAACTGTGACTGTCGCGGTAGCGCCTAACGATTTGGCGTACATCCTGTACACGTCAGGTTCCACCGGCAAGCCCAAGGGCGTCATGCTCACGCACGAGAACGCGATGGGCTTCGTGCGCTGGTGCAGCGACACGTTCACGCCTTCGAGCAGCGATCGTTTCTCGTCCCACGCGCCGTTTCACTTCGACCTCTCCATTCTCGATCTGTACCTGCCGCTCGCACACGGCTCCACTGTTGTGTTGATAAACGCGGATCAGGGGAAGGAGCCGGTCGGCCTCGCCGATCTGATCGCGACTCGCAAGCTCACGGTGTGGTACTCCACGCCGACGATACTCTCAGTGCTCGCGCAGTTCGGGAAAATGGATCGCCACAACTACGACACGCTGCACACAGTGTTCTTCGCGGGCGAGGTCTTTCCCGTGAAGCATCTGCGCTCTGTGAAGCGGCTGCTGCCGCACGCGCGCTTCTTCAACCTCTACGGGCCGACCGAGACGAACGTCTGCAACTACCATCCGATTCCCGAGGTCGTCCCGGAAGATCGCACGGAGCCGTACCCCATCGGCGCCGTCTGCTCGCAGCTTCGCGGCCGCACGGTCGACGAGAACGGCATTGACGTCGCTCGCGGCGCCGAAGGTGAGCTGATCATCGCGGGGCCTAACGTGATGCAAGGATACTGGAACCTGCCCGAACAGACCGCGCGCGCGTTCATCGTCGACGAGCAGGGGACGCGCTGGTACCGCACCGGCGACGTTGTCGTCGAGCCGCCCGACGGCGCCTATGTCTACGTCGGACGCCGCGACCGCATGGTGAAGCGCCGCGGTTATCGCATCGAGCTGGGCGAAATCGAGGCGGGTCTGTATCGCCACACCGGAGTCAAAGAAGCTGCTGTCGTCTCGGGAAAGGCGCCGGATGGAGGTGTGAGCATCGTCGCGTTCTTATCTTGCAACGGCGACAAAGCGCCAACGATCGTGGACCTCAAGCGCTTCTGCGCGAGCGTCATGCCTAACTACATGATCCCGGATACGTTCCGCGTTCTGGACGCGCTGCCGAAAACGTCTACGGACAAGATGGATTACCAGCGACTGTTGCAGCTCCTGTAATGGATTTTTCGCTCACCCCCGAGCAGGAGACGACGCGCCGCGAAGTCGTTCGCTTCGCGCGCGAGCGCTTGAACGGCGACCTCATCGCGCGCGACCGCGAGCAGACGTTTTCGCGCGACTTGTGGCGCGAATGCGGGAGCATCGGCCTAACGGGACTTCCCGTTCCCGAAGAATACGGCGGCAGCGGCCTGGATCCTCTTTCCACTGCGCTGGCGCTCGAGGCCTTCGGCTACGGCTGCCAGGATAGTGGGCTCGTCTTCTCAGTCTGCGCGCACCTGCTCTCGTGCGTCGTGCCGATTTGGAAGTTCGGCAACGAGGATCAAAAGCGACGTTACCTCAAGGGGCTCTGCGACGGATCGCTGATTGGCGTGCACGCGATGAGCGAACCCGGTTCTGGCTCGGACGCGTTCACGCTGCGCACGCGCGCGGAACGCGACGGCGACGGCTATCGCATCAACGGCACGAAGATGTTCATCTCCAATGGGCCCGTTGCCGACTTGGTGATCGTCTTCGCGCTGACGGATCCGGCAAAAGGCTATCACGGCGGAGTGACTGCTTTTCTCGTCGAGAAATCGGCCAAGGGGTTCACAGCGAGCCGAAAGATCGAAAAGATGGGACTTCGCACGTCGCCGTTCGGAGAATTGGCGTTCGATGACGTGTGCGTCAGCTGCGACGCCGTGTTAGGCAGTGTCGGCGGCGGCGCGGTCATGTTCACGCACGCGATGGACTGGGAGCGCATCTGCCTCTTCGCCAGCCACATCGGCACGATGGAGCGCCTGCTCGAGACCGTGATCAAGTACGCGAGGACGCGGTCCCAGTTCGGTCAGGCAATCGGGAAATACCAGGCCGTGAGCCACAAAATCGCCGACATGAAAGTACAGCTCGAGGCGGCTCGGCTCCTCACGTATCGCAGCGCGTCCATGCTCGAGAAGTCGAAGAAGGTCGGGATGGATGCCGCGATGACCAAATTGTTCGTCAGCGAGTCCTTGGTTCGCGCCGCCCTGGACACGGTCCAGATCTTCGGCGGCTACGGCTACAGCACGGAGTACGAGGTCGAACGCGCGCTGCGTGACGCGATCGGCAGCACCATTTATTCGGGGACGTCGGAAATGCAGCGAAACATCATCGCGCGGTGGCTCAGTCTATGAGTGCTGAGCAGTCCGCAGTTCTAGAAGCACCAGCCACGGCGTCCGCGGTAGGCGAAAGGAAAGCCGCGCTCGCGTGGCCGGCGATTACGCGCGCCGAGCTGCTCAAGCTGGCGGGCCTCACCCTGCAGCTCGCCGTCGTCGTCTACTTCCTCTTCGCCTTCCGCATCGAGAACACGGCGTTCTATAACAGTGTCGCGCCGATAGCTCTCGTCGGCTTTGTGGTCAATCACCTGCTGCCGATGCGCTACCGGCTGCCGTTTTTCGCCACGCTGTCGCTGCTGACGTTGTTCGTAGTGTTCGGACTGATCCAGTCGGCCTGGCTCGTGGCGTTAGGCCTGTTGCTCATCGGCATCGCGCACCTGCCCGTGCGGTTCGTCTGGCGTGTCGCGCTCCTGTTAGGCGTCGGCGCGGTGTTCGCCGTTATGCGTCTGGGTCATCTCGCGCAGTACCAGCCCTGGCGCTCGGCGATTTGGCCGATCCTTGGGTCGATGTTCATGTTCCGGCTCATCGCCTACATGTACGATCTGCGGCACATGAAGGACAAACCGACCGTCGCGCGCACGCTGGCGTACTTCTTCGGCCTGCCTAACGTTTCGTTCCTGCTGTACCCGGTCATCGACTACGCGACCTTCAAGCGGACGTATTACGACCGCGAGCCGTTCACGATCTACCGAACAGGGATCAATTGGATGGTGCGTGGCCTGACGCACCTGATGGTCTACAGGATGATCTACCAGTACGGGACGATGCTGCCCACCGACGTGCAGAATGGCACGCACTTCGTTCGCTACGTGCTCGCCAACTTCGGTCTGTATCTGCGCGTGTCCGGTCAGTTCCATCTCATCGTGGGCATGCTCCACCTGTTCGGATTCCGCTTGCCCGAGACGCATCACTTCTTCTACGTCGCCTCCAGCTTCACGGAGTTCTGGCGCCGCATCAACATCTATTGGAAGGACTTCATGACGAAGGTCATCTACATGCCCGCTTACTTCAGGTTGAAGAAGCGGGGAGATGCCTTCGCGCTGGTGACCTCGACGATTCTCGTCTTCGCGGCCACTTGGTTCTTCCACTCGTACCAGTGGTTCTGGTTGTTAGGCACCTGGCTGCTTTCCTGGACCGATACGCTGTTCTGGGGAATTCTCGCCGTGCTACTCTCGTTCAACGTGCTGCGCGAGTACCGCCAGGGACGTAAACGCACGACAAAGTCGACGGAATGGACCGCGGCGGAACGCACGCGGCTCGTGATCAACACGCTGATCACGTTCACCGTCATCTGCTTGCTGTGGACGCTGTGGACGATGCCCACGCTGCGCGATTTCGCCGCGCTCATCACGACGCCGAAGTGGCGCGCGCAGGACATCGCGCTGGCGCTCGCCGTCCTTGGCGTCGTGGCCGTCAGCGCCTGGATTGCGCAGCGGCGCGACACGGCGACAGCGAAAGGAAAGGACGTTGCACGCACCACGATCCCGTCGCTCGCGGTGCTCGGCGTCGTGTGGTTGTTAGGCGAGCCGTATGTGCGGCAGTTCTACAGCTCGGACGTGAACGCCTTCTGGCGCTCCACGCGCATCCAGGAGTTGAGCGCGCTCGAGCGCTCGCAGCTGCAGCGAGGCTATTACGAGCGCATCGTGGATCTCAACCGCTTCAACGGCGGGTTGTGGGACATCTATAGCCGGAAGCCGAAGGAATGGCTGCGCCTGGATCAAACCGACATACAACAAAAAGTGCCGGACGCGCGCCTGTTCGTCATGAAGCCTAACCACACGACGAACCTCAACGGCGACATCATTACGACGAACCGTTGGGGCATGCGCGACCAGGACTACGAACCGACGAAAGGTCCGAACGTGACGCGCGTGGCCATGTTAGGCGCTTCATACGTCATGGGCATCGGCGTCAAAACGGGTGACTTCTTCGAGCCGATTCTCGAGAAGCGACTGGCGGCGGACACAACGGGCCACGGCTCACGCAAAGTCGAGATCCTGAACTTCGCGGTGAGTGCCTATCTGCTGCAGCATCAACTCGCGCTCATGGAAAGCGGCGAGCTGCAAAAGGTGGGCACCGACGTGGTTCTCATCATTGGCCACCTCACCGACGCGAATCGCGGTGCGTCGTACCTGTTCCGGCTCGAGGCAAATGGGCTCAAGACGCCGTACGACACGCTGCGCACCCTCATGCGCGTCGCGGGCTGGAACGCGCCGCCTGACGAACCGGAAGCGCGCCGCACGATGCGCAACTTCGAAGGGGAGATGTCACGCGTCACGTTCTTGCGCATGGGCGAGCTGTGCCGCCAGAACAATTGGCGCTGCGTGTACGCATACATTCCAATGCCGTTCGAGCGCCTCAACCCCGACCTCCAAGTCGAGCTGTTAGGCTACGCGTCGGCCGGTGGCCTGGAAACCATTGATATGGGCGATGTCTATGACCCCTACGATGAGCGCAAACTGATCATCACCGAATGGGATTATCATCCGAACTTGCGCGGGCACACGATTATCGCCGCGCGCTTGCACAAGGAGCTGCTGAGCAAGCCGGGAGTTTTGACGCATCACGCCGATTCTGCTGCGAGCACGGCATCCACATCAGAGGAGAAGCGACGCTAGCCATGAACGCCATCGAAGGGACTGTGAAGTCGTACATCCTCGAGGAGTTTCTGCCGGGGGCGAACGCTAGCGATGTCAACGAGTCGACCCCGCTCATTTCCGGCGGTATTCTCGACTCACTAGCTACAGTGAAGCTGGTGGCCTTCCTGGAAGAGCAGTACAAGGTGACGATCGAACCGCACGAGGCAAGCGTCGACTATCTCGACACGATCAGGCAGATTGCCGATCTGGTGCGGTCCAAGCGTGCCTAACGCGGATCGATCCGGCCATCGCGTCGGCGGGTCACGGGGATGCTGACGAGACTGCAACGCGCGGCGGGTGAGGTCGGTTTGGCTGTAGTCGCTGCCCTGGTCACCGCAGCCTTGCATCTGCTGATTGTAACCCTGCGACGTGAGTTGTTCGGCGGGCTGCACTGGGACTGGAACGCTCGCGAAGTCGCGCTCATGGTCCCCCTCGGGTACCTGCAGGTCTTTCTTCTGTGTGCGATCCCGCTGGTCTTGATCGCGATCTTGCGCCGATCTGGCACGGCGCTGCGCTGGCGAGCCTGGTTCTGGAGCACGCTGGTTGTTTTTTCCGTGCTGCTGTTGTTCACGCGCGTGTATTCCCTGGCCTGGATGGCCGTGGCGTTAGGCGCTGGCTACCAGACGGCCGTCTGGGCAGCGGCTCACTCCCAGCAATGGACGCGTGCGGTCCGGCGCATCGGCATCGCACTGAGCCTCTTCTTCGTCGTGCTCGGAGGGGCGACAATCGCACGACGCGCAGCGACTGAACGTCGTCTGCTGGCGCAACGACCTGCGGCCGCGCCCGACGCTCCGAACATTCTGCTGGTCATTTGGGACACGGTGCGCGCGCAGAATCTGAGCTTATACGGTTACGCGCGAGCGACGACGCCGTTCCTTGATTCGCTCGCTCCGCACGCGGTGGTCTTTACTCACGCGTACTCGACGGCGCCGTGGACGCTTCCGTCCCATGCAAGCATGCTCACGGGTCAGTACGCGAACATGCAAAGCGGTGACTGGACGACCCCGTTGGATGGCACGCATCCCACGCTTCCGGAGGCGCTCTACGCGCATGGCTACACGACCGGCGCCTTCGTTGCCAATATCTTCGCCGCTGGCTACCAGAGCGGTTTGCACCGCGGATTCGTGCACTACGACGACACAAAGCGCTCGCTGGCCGAGGCGTGGTGGAACACGACGCTCACGCAAGCGCGTGCCGTACGAGGCCCAATTGAGCGCATCAAGCGCGAGCGCTGGTTTGGACAAGCGATCAAAGAGTTCTTGAGCTTCGACTGGCGACCGTTTGGCGTCTTCCAGTCACACGACATGAAGTTCGCCGAGTCGATTACGGACTCGTTTCTCGATTGGCAGGCGTCATCATCGCGACCGTACTTCGCGATGCTGAACTATATGGAGGCCCACGTGACGCAGGCGGCGCCTTCCGCGAACAAGTTCGGCAACGGAAAACTTCGGAAAGACGCGTACGACGGTGCCGTTTGGTGGCTGGATCATGAGCTCGAGCGGCTCGTCGCCGAGTTGCGGCGTCGCGGGCAACTCGAACGGACTGTGTTGATTGTCACGTCCGACCATGGCGAATTGTTCGGCGAGCACGGCCTTAACGCGCATGGCAATAGCTTGTACGAGCAAGTCCTGCACGTGCCGCTAGTCATCTACGCTCCGCAGCGCCTAACGGGCGGCGTACGCATTGACCGCGCGGTAACCCTGCGCGACATTGCGCGCACTGTCCAGGACTTCGCTGGTCTGCGGTCGGAGCTCCTGCCTGGTGCTTCGCTTGCTCTGCTCGCCCGGGATTCCGCGAGCGTTACGAGCCCGGTCATCGCGCACGTGAGCAAAGAGATCAATCGCCCGCCGCGGAACCCGATCTACTGGGGGAACATGAGCGCGATGCTGGACGACACGTTACATGTCATTCGCGATGGGCGCGGGCGCATCGAGGCGTTCGCCTATCGTCGCGATGTCAACGAGAGCGACAACATTGCGCGCGACCCCGCCCGCAAAGTGCTCGCGGAACGTTTGCTGGATGAAACGCTGCGGCGGGTCGCGGCCAATGGGAGTCACTGAGGGGCACGTGACCACGCCAGTGCGCGCGAGAGTCAGACGCGCTGCCGCCGAGATCGGCTACGCAGTCTTGCCGGCGCTCGTAGCGGCCGCGCTCCACCTAACGAGCGTCTACATCCGGCGCCGGCTCGTTCCGGCGTCGAACTGGGACTGGAACACCCGCGACGTCGGCTGGATGGTACCGGCCGGGTACATTCTGGTTTTCGCCGTCTGCTCGCTGCCGCTCGCGGTGATTGCGGCGCTGCGCGGCAACGGAGTGCCACAGCGCACACGCGTCTGGTTCTGGACGTCGCTGACGACATTCGCGGTGCTGCTGCTGTTCACACGTTTCAGCTCCTGGGCGTGGCTGGTCGTCGCGTTAGGCGTTGGCTTGCAGCTCTCCGCGTGGGCCAAATCGCACCCCAGCGGCTGGCGGCGTGCGACACGCGCGGTGGGCGTCACGCTCGGCCTGCTCTTCCTGGCTGTTGCGGGCATCGGCGGCGCGATGCGCGTCGTTCAGGAACGACGCCTCATCGCCTCCCTCCCGCCCGCGGGCGATAAGCCTAACGTGCTGCTCGTCATCTGGGACACGGCACGCGCGCGCAGCATGAGTCTGTACGGATACGAGCGGAAGACGACGCCATTCCTCGATTCGCTCGCGCGCCATGCCGTCGTCTTCGATCAAGCCTACTCGGCGGCACCGTGGACTCTTCCGTCGCACGCCAGCATGCTCACTGGCCAGTATGCCGGTGCCCTGACGGCGGATTGGACGAGCCCACTGGATAAGACATACCCTACACTTCCTGAGGCGCTCTACAAAGACGGCTATAGTACCGGTGCGTTCGTCGCGAACTTCTTCGCCGCAAGTTATCCGACAGGTCTGCACCGCGGCTTCATCCGCTACGAAGCGCTCAAGTTCACTCTCGAAGAAGTCTCGCTGAACACAACGCTCAGCCAGGCGCGCGCGGTGCAATCGCCGCTCAAGCGCATCAAGGAGCAACACTGGTACAGTCGGGCGCTCAAGGACTTTCTTCGCTTCGACTGGCGGCCGCTCGATAGCTACCAGTTGCACGACTCAAAGGACGTCGGCGATGTCCAAGGCGAGTTTCTACGCTGGCAATCCAAGACCCGCCGCCCGTTCTTCGCGATGCTCAATTTGATGGAAGCACACGCAGGGTACGCGAATCCATCGGATACGGTCTTTGCCGGCGGGAAGACTCGTAAGGATGAGTACGATGGTTCGATTCTGCGCCTCGATCAGCACCTCGAGTCGCTGTTCGCCGAGTTAGCTCGGCGCGGCGAGCTTGCGCGCACGATCGTGATCGTGACGTCGGACCATGGCGAGCTGTTCGGCGAGCATGGCATGCATGGCCACGGCGCGAGCCTTTACGCCCCGGTTTTGCACGTGCCGCTGCTCATCTATGCCCCCGGTCGAGTGCCGGAAGGCGTCCGTGTCAGCCGCACGGTGTCGCTGCGTGACATCGCGCGCACGATACAGCATCTCACCGGTTCGACGTCGAACTTGCTTCCCGGCGCATCGCTCACCGCGCTCGCCACCGATCCGCACACCCTAACGAGCCCCGTCGTCGCCGAAGTCAGCAAGGGGATCAACCAGCCCATGGATACACCCATCAGCTGGGGCAATCTGACTTCGGTGATGGATGACACCCTGCAAGTGATCCGCGACGGACGCGGCAAGTTGGAGGCGTACGCCTATCGCTCGGATCTGGCCGAGACAAACGATCTCGCGCGCGATGCCGCACGTCGCGAGCCGCTGGAAAAATGGTTTATGCAGCTCCTGCACAGCGCAGGACTGCAATACTGAGACGCTCATAGGGCCCCTCTTCCTGATCGTATGAAACTGCTCGTTATCGGACTCGATTGCGCCGCGCCGGCGTTGCTGTTCGGCGACGAACGCCTAACGAATATCCGGCGCCTTATGGACGCCGGCTGTTACGGGCGCCTCGAAAGCGTCATCCCGCCAATCACGATTCCGGCGTGGCGCTGCATGGTCACGAGCCAGGACCCTGGTTCGTTAGGCGTGTACGGCTTCCGCAACCGGGCGGACCACAGCTATGCCAACCTCTCGATCGTCAATTCCAAGTCCTTCAAGGCGCTGGCGATCTGGGACTATCTCGCGCTCGAGGGGAAGAAATCGGTGCTCATCGGTGTGCCGCCGTCCTTTCCCCCGCCGCGCGTGAACGGAATCTCCGTGGGCTGCTTCATGACGCCGTCCGTCGACGACGAGTACACGCATCCGGCGCACATCAAGGACGAGATCAAGGCACTCGTGGGCGAGTATCTCGTGGACGTAAAGGGCTTCCGCACGGACGACAAGGACTGGCTCCGCGATCAGATCTTCGAAATGAGTCGCAAGCAGTTTCAGGTCGTTAGGCATTACGTCCAGCATGCCGAGTGGGAGTACTTCCACTTCGTGAATATCGCGCTGGATCGCGTGCACCACGGCTTCTGGAAGTACATGGACGCCACGCATCCGGATCACGAGCCCGGCAGCAAGTACGAGCACGTGATCTCCGACTTCTACCTGCACCTGGACGAGGAAATCGGCCGGCTGCTCGAGCTGCTCGACGACCAAACAGCGGTGCTGGTGGTCTCGGACCACGGCGCGCAGGCCCTGCACGGCGGGTTTTGCGTCAATGAGTGGCTCGTGCAGGAAAAACTTTTGACGCTGGACGAGTATCCCGCACAGGTCACGCCGTTCGGCAAGCTCAAAGTCAATTGGGGAAAGACCAAGGTCTGGAGCGAAGGCGGCTACTACGCGCGCGTCTTCTTCAACGTCCAGGGACGCGAGCCGAGCGGCACGATCCCTCAAGCCGACTACGAGCGCTTCCGCGACGAGATGAAGGCCAAGTTCGAGGCGACGACCGACGCTCTGGGGAAACCGTTAGGCACGCTCGTCTTCAAACCGCAAGAGGTATACAATCGCGTGCAAAACGTGGCGCCAGATCTCATCGTGCACTTTGGCGCCCTCGACTGGCGCTCGATCGGCGGCGTCGGCTACAACGGCACGCTGCATGTGAAGGAGAACGATACTGGGCCCGACGACTGCAACCACGCGCAGTTCGGAGCGTTCATCCTGGCGGCGCCTAACGTCCCAGCTTTGGGCGAGCTGCAAGGCGCCCGGCTGCTCGATATCGCACCGACACTCATGGAAGTCGGCGGTTACGAGCGGCCCGACACGTTCCAGGGTCGTTCGCTCTTCGGCGGCTCCCTTGCAGAGGCGCAAGGCGGCGGCATGACCGCCGACGGCGAAGAGATCATACGCCAACGCTTGAGCGGGCTGGGATACATCTCCTAGCGCGACCCTCGAATCCAGAGGCCCGATCCCCGAAACCCGATCCCGTTAGGCGATGCCACCTGTCTCTCGCTGGTCCCGCTCGTTTCACCGCTGGATCGCCTATGGCCTGGGTGCCCTGGTGATGCTGTGGGTCGTCACCGGCGTCGTTATGCTGTTTCCGCCCGCGCCTACGACACGCTCCGCCGGCGGCGCCGCGCTGGATCCGAGCGCCGCGGTGCGGAGCCCGAGCGAGGCGCTGCTTGCTGTCCCCGAGACGGCGCGCCCCGTGCGCAGCGTCGCTCTCAAACCCCTCGGCACGAGCCTCGTTTATGATTTCGTTGCACGGGGCGGCGCGCACATTCTCGTCGACGCGGCGACAGCGCAGCGTGTCGTGCTCAGCGACTCGCTTGCCACCTCGCTCGTGCGCGCAGTCGTCGTCGACTCGTCTGCCGGCTTCACTGTGCGCCATATCACAGAGTACGATCAGTACTATCGATTCGGAGTGCTCCCGGCGTACCGCGCTGAGCTGAACGATGTGGCCCACACGTTTGTCCATGTGGCCGTAGATGGGAGCATAACGTCGACGAGCAGCCGATCGCGTCTACGAGCAGTCATGGCGGCGTTGCATGAATTCCAGTTGCCCGGCAACGTCATCCCGAACCGGATGCGCAAAGTACTGCTGCTTGGGGCGAGCGCTCTGACGATCGTTTTGGCGCTGACAGGGTACATTCTCGCACTACCCGCTCGTCGCCGCGGTTGAGCTCGTAATTCGAGCTCCTCGATTGTCGGTGGGCGACGTGACGTCGCGGGTCTCATCCCGTCACCTTCAATGCGACCACTCGCGCCTCCAATCAGGCGCCACTAAAGTAGCAATGCCGATGCTTTCATCTGTTGCACGCCCGCGCGCAGTCACGATGTGCTTGGCGCGCTTGTTTTTCCTGCCGGTTCTGGCCGCCTGCGGCGCCGACGAACCTGTCGTCAGCAACGTCGTCCCTGACAACGTGGTGACGCAAGTTGCGCTCGATCCTCCATCCGCTTCGATCACCGTCGGCGCCAACCTAACGATGCGCGCTACGGCGCTGAACTCGTCGGGAAGAGAAGTCGTCGGTCAGACGTTCACGTGGGCCAGCTCGGCTCCCGCCATCGTGTCCGTCACGGCGGCCGGCGTCGCAACCGCCGTTGCGGTTGGCAACGCGACGGTTACAGCGACAACGAGCGGCGTTTCGGGCAGTGCGTCAATCAACGTCACGGCCGCACCGCAGGATACGGTCGTCGCGAGCGTGACCGTCACGCCGGCGACGGCGTCACTCCCGATCGGTGGGAGTACCACGTTAGGCGCTTCCGCGCTCAACGCGGCGGGTGAGCTCATCAGTGGCAAGGTCTTTACCTGGACGACCTCGACGCCTGCGATCGCCACGGTGAGTTCGTCGGGCGTCGTCACCGGTGTTGCCGCCGGTTCGGCGACAATCAGCGCGGCGACGGCAGGGAAGTCCGCCAGCGCCGTGATCAGCGTGACGACGGCCGGTGCAGACACGGTCATTGCGAACATCGTCCTGCAGCCGGCCAGCACCTCGGTCGTGGTCGGCACGACTGCCGCGTTAGGCGCTGTCGCCAGGAATTTGGCCGGTCAAATCCTGGGTGGCAAGACGTTCACTTGGAGCAGTGCGACTCCTAACATCGCGTCGGTGAGCGCGACGGGCGTTGTCACCGGCGTGGCGGTCGGCGGGCCTGTGACCGTTACAGCCGCCGCTGAAGGCAAGTCGGCCACGGCGGCGGTCACTGTGGTAGCAACGCCAAGTTCGTCTGGCACGATCACAGTCAACAGCGCGCAGCAGTTCCAGACGATGACGGGCTGGGAAGCGCTGATGGAGATCGGCCAGGCCGAATGCGACCCGCGCGCGTACCAAGCCTATCGCAACGAGGTGCTGGATCGCGCTGCGTTCGAAGTGGGAATCAATCGCATTCGCCTAGGCTTGCGTGCCGGCTTCGAGAATCCGGTGGATTATTGGCCGATGTATCGGCCAGGTGGGCAGCTGACGTTCAATCAATGGGAGATCACGTGGTTCCAGGTCGTCAACGACAACAACGATCCGTTCGTGATCAATCCCGCGGGGTTCAATTTCGGGTATCTCGACTACACGATCGAGCAGCTGATCCTCCCGCTCAGGCAGCGTCTTCAGTCACGTGGAGAGGACTTATGGGTCACCGTTTCGTACACGGGCGCTCGCTCGCCAACAGGCGTGCTGCATCGCGACAATCCTGAGGAATACGCGGAGCTTGTCCTCGCGACCTTTCAACACATTCAGCAGAAATACGGCTTCTACCCGAACTCGCTCGAGCTCGTAAACGAGCCGAACATCGGCGGGTGGCCGCCCGTGAATATTGCGAACAATCTCCTGGCGGCGGCGCGGCGCTTACGTGCCGCTGGCTTCTTCCCACAGTTCGTCGGGCCAACGGCGAGCGGTCTCGTCGCCACGACACAGATGTTCGATCAGATGATTTTGGTCCCCGGAGTGAAACAGACGCTGAACGAGATATCGTGGCACCGCTTCGGCACGACGACGACAGCTGACCTAACGGCGATCGCACAGCGCGCGGCCGCCAACGGGATGCGCACGGCGATGCTGGAGCATGGCGGTAGCGGGCACGATCATTTGCACGAAGACCTAACGTTTGGCAACGTGTCGGCGTGGCAGCAGTTCGGCCTCGCGTTCTGTGGCACGATCGACTCGGGCAGCATGTACTTCCTCGTTTCCGGCGCGAAGGTGGGAGAAAACAACCCTGTCGTGAACATCGGAAAAATGACGAGGTACTTGCGGCAGTACTTCCGCTACGTTGCGCTGCGCGCCGTTAGGCTTGGCGCAACGAGCGGCGATGCGCGCTTCGCGCCCGTGGCCTTCCGCAATGCCAACGGCAAGTATGTCGTCGTCGTCAAAGCGTCCGCTGGCGGATCCTTCACGGTGGGCGGACTGCCGGCTGGGCTCTATGGGATCGATTACACCACAGTCGCCGATTACATGAAGCCGCTGGCCGACGTGCAGATCACCAGCGCGCAGTCGATCACGACGGCGATACCGGACTCGGGCGTTCTTACAATCTACGCCAAGTAGCCGCCTAACGAGTTACCGCGTGACGCAGCGCACAGTGTCGCATTCGCAACCGCGTCAGTGTGCGGGCTGTCTTTAAGTGTCTTGCAAAAGCGCCGTTTATGGTCGACCACGGCACGACTTTTCCGGCGGCCCGGTGTATCCACAACGTCCTCAGCTTCTGATTTCTAATGAAAAAGACTGCGCTCATATCTCAGCCGCTCGCCCACGCACTCACCGCAGCGGCGCTTTTGTTCAGCGCTGCCTGCGGCTCGGATGCAACGGGCTCGAGCAACATCGTTGCTGCAGGTGAAGTAGCTCGAGTCACTGTCACGCCGTCCGCGAGCACCCTCGACGTCGGAGCTACAGCACAACTGACTGCCACCGTCTATGACGGCGACGGTGCCGTCCTTCAGGGGAAAGCCATCGCCTGGTCCAGCTCAGCCAGCACCGTGGCGTCTATCACGTCTACCGGCCTTGTATCCGGTGTCAGTCAGGGGAGCGCGACAATCACCGCCACGGTCGATGGGCGCCGCGGAACCGCCGACGTCACCGTCGTCCCTCGCGGCACCTCGTTAGGCACGGTCACCGTCAATGGGCAGCAGACGTTTCAGACCATGACCGGCTGGGAAGCGCTCATGGAAATCGGCCAGGCCGAGTGCGACCCACGCGCCTATGCGACTTATCACGACGAAGTGATCGAGCGCGCCGCGAATGAAGTCGGGGTCAACCGGATCCGTGTCGGCCTGCGAAACGGCTTCGAGAATCCGGTCGACCACTGGCCGCAGAAACTATCCGGCCAACTCACGTTCGATCAGTGGAAGGTCTACTGGTTCCAGGTCGTGAATGACAACGCAGATCCGTTCAACATCAATCCCGCCGGATTCAATTGGGGCTATCTCGACTACGTCGTCGAGCAGTTGATCATCCCGCTCAAGGCGAAACTGAAGGCGCGCGGTGACGACCTCTGGTTCAACCTCTCGTATACTGGCGCGAATTCTGGGCAGCTGCATCGCGACAATCCCGACGAGTATGCGGAGTTCGTGCTCGCTGCCTTCCAGCACCTGCAGCAGAAGTACGGCTTCGTGCCGAACTCGCTCGAGCTGGTGAACGAGCCGAATCTGCAGGGCTGGAGCTCGCAGGTCGTTGGTCGCAACCTCGCTGCTGTGAGCGCGCGACTGCACACGGCCGGGTTCTTCCCCGACTTCGTTGGTCCTACCGCGAGCGGCGTGGTCGCCAGCACGCAGTACTTCGATCAGATGATCAACATGCCGAACGTTGCGGCGGAGCTCGACGAGATCTCCTATCATCGCTTCGGCCAGACACTGCCAAGCGACCTACAGGCAATTGCGCAACGCGGGTCGCAGTATCACATGCGCACGGCGCAGCTGGAGCACGGCGGCAGCGGTTACGACCACCTCCACGAAGACCTAACGCTTGCGAACGTCTCGGCGTGGCAGCAGTTCGGTCTCGCGTTCTGTGGCACGAACGATACCGGCGGCATGTACTTCCTGGTCTCCGGTGCGAAAGTGGGCGAGAACAACCCGGTGGTGAACACGGCGAAGATGACGAAGTACTTGCGGCAATACTTCCGCTTCGTCGGCCTCAGAGCCGTGCGAGTTGGAGCGACGTCGGCGGACGCGCGGTTCGCGCCGGTCGCCTTCCGCAATGCGAATGGCAAGTATACGGTCGTCGTGAAGGCGTCAGCTGGTGGATCCTTCAGCGTCGGTGGTTTGCCGGCTGGCACCTATGCGATCGACTACACGACGGCGGCCGACTATATGAAGCCGCTGCCTGACGTGACGATCACAAGCTCGCAATCGATCACGACGGCTATTCCCGACGTCGGCGCGATCACGATCCACGCAAAGTAAGCCTGCCTAACGTGTTGCGTTCGGCGGAGCGGAGCTCCGCCGAACGTCACGCGTCCGCGCTTCTTCGATGAGCGCTCGCGCGCGCCGCACGACATCGCCGCGCGTGGAGTCCGACAGAAGGTTCCTGCGCTCCCACGGATCGCTGCGCACGTCGAACAGATCTTCCGATCCGTCGCCGCCGCGAATGAAATGATGGCCGTCGACGACAATGGATTTCATCGACCCCTGCGAGACAGGGATGGAAGACGGCAGATTGCGCGCATAATCGACTTCACCAAAGATGGGCGACGCCGAGTCCCCAGAGAGCGCGCCTAACGAATCGGCGCCAGAGCGCCAGTGCCGCGCCAACGACCGGCCGGGGAGCGCGGCACTCGCCGGTGCAGCGATCAGGTCGAGCACCGTGGCCGCCAGGTCGCGCAGCGTCACAGGCTGCGGCACGCTCACGCCTTCCGGAATGCCGCCGCCGCTCACGATCAGCGGCACATGCAGCGACGGGAAATACAGCGTGTTCCCGTGGTTCATTTGACCATGCTCGTTGAATTCTTCACCATGGTCGGACGTGACGATCACGATGGTATTGCGCAGAAGACCGCGCCGCTCCAACGCGGCCAACAATTCGCCGATCTGATGGTCGAGGTACGCGATCGATCCGTCATACGCATCCAGCAGTCCGTCGACTTCCTGCTTCGTGAAATCGCGACTACCGGAGTCGCGCGTCGGCGGCTCGCGTCCTGTGAAGATCGTGTCGAACGGCGCCGGCGGATCGTACGGTCCGTGCGCATCGTAGTAGTTCACGAAGGCGAAAAATGGTCGCTTGGGATCGCGCAGACGACCGTTGTCCAACCACGCCAGCAAGCGCTCGTTCATGCGGTCGGCGAACAATCGCCCCGGCGCGCTGTATCCGCCGAGCCGCTGCACCAGCCAGAGACCGAACGCCGAGGACAGCGCGCTCGTGCGCCACATCTCATTCACGCTGACGTCGTAATCGCGGTAGTAACCGAAGCCGCGCGTCACGCCGAATTCGTAGGAGCAGTAGTGCAGATTCGCCGCGAACCCGGCGGTGGAATAGCCGACTGATGTTAGGCGCTCCGCCAGCGTCGGAAACGTCCGATCCAGCGGAGTGCTCCATCCGGCCGAGAGCTCGTGCGGATACCGCCCCGTGAAAATCGACGCGTGACTTGGCAGCGTCCACGGTGCGGGCGCGACAGCGAGGTTGAAGCGCACTCCCTTGGCTGCAAGCGCCGCCAGCGTGGGCGACGTGCGGCGACCATAGCCGTACGCCGACAGTGACAACGCTCGAACGGTGTCGAGCACCAGGAGCAATACGTTAGGTGCTCCGTCCGCTGCCGCCGCCAGGCCGTCCGCGAGCCGCCGCTCACGCGCTCCGCGGGCGAGGTTGAAGCCTAACGCACCAGTGACGGAGACAGCCGCCAGGACGATCGCCGTCGCGGCGACCCAGCGCCTCGTTCGCACGGGATGTTTGCGCACGAGTAGCGCGGCTTGTACGCCCACACCAGCCGCCAGAATGAGCATGGCGGCGATGTGCAACCTGCCCTTGAGCACGAGCAAAGGCTCCAGCGCGGCCAGGGACATGGCGACGGCCGTCGCACCGGGCAGGGCCCATCCCCGATTGATCAGACGCATGACGAGCCACACTAGGAGCGCCGGCAGACCGATCACGACGAGATTTGCGATCGGCGCGAGCCAGATGCCCTGCGGATTGAGCATCGTGATCCGCTCGAGTGCGAGGCGCGCACCGATGATCAGCGCGAACTCGCCCAACGCACCGGCCAACGCCGCCGAAGCGATGACGAGTAACGCGTCACTCAGACGCGCCGCCGGGAGCGACGATTGCTTTTCAGCGGGGCGAGCTTCCGTCAACCTGTTTCCTTCACTTTGAGATTCAGTGAAACTTGGTCGCCGTGCGCCCGATGAAGCGGGCCGCAAAGTACTTAAGGGATCGGATCTTGAAATACCACACCCCAACTGCGCGCGTGGCCCAGTCTCTCACTGAGAATTAGGTCACGTTGGCAACGCTTGGGTGTCGGCGTTCGGGCTCTAACCCTAGCTACGGCTTTGGATAGTAGGGCATGTCGCCACGCCTAACGTCGTTTTCGAGCGCACGCGTCACCAGTTCTCGCGCGCGCCGCAGCGTACGGGCGAGCGATGAATCGCGGAGAAGGTTCTGTCGCTCCCAGGGATCAGCGACGATGTCGTACAGCTCCTCCACGCCTTCGGCATCGCGAATGTAGTGGTGACCATCCACGACAACGGATTTCATCACGCCCTTCGAGACCGGCAGCGACGACGGCAGATTGCGCGCGTAGTCTAGCTCGGCGAAGATCGGCGATTCTGCAGCGATTCCTAACGAATCGCGCTGACGGCCCCAGTGCTGCGCCAGGGAAGACCCTGGGAGGTGAGCCTGGGCTGGCGCGCCAACGAGCTGCAACACCGTGGCCGCCACGTCTCGTAGCGTCACCGGGTCAGCTACACGTTGTCCGCGCGGAATGACGCCAGCACCGGCGAAAATGAGCGGCACGTGCAGCGACGGAAAATACAGCGTGTTCCCATGGTTCATCTGTCCGTGCTCGTTGAATTCTTCACCGTGATCCGCAGTCACGATCACGATCGTGTTTTCGAGGAGCCCGCGGCGCTCTAATCCATCGAAGAGCTCACC